>JBKOVT010000120.1:0-51743 GCA_046724035.1 Pseudomonadota bacterium
GAGGGGCTGCTGCCGCGCGAGCGCTTTGGCGAATTTCTCGCCGATGACACGCCAGCCTACATGCCGGAACTCGGCGAGGCGATCCATGTCTTCCTGGCGCGCTCCCGGGCGCGGCTGGTGCTGGTACAGTTGGAGGACGCGATCGGCGAAGGCGAGCAGGCCAATCTGCCGGGGACAAGCGACAGCCACCCGAATTGGCAGCGGCGCCTGGCGTCGCGGATCGAGGAGATCGTCGCCGGCGCCGCGATGACGCAGCTCGCCTCGCGGATCGGGGAGGCGCGCCGGCAGGCCGCGTCCGACATGACATCGGAATGAGCGACCGCGAACCCGCTGTTCCAACCGTCCGCGCCACCTACCGGCTGCAATTTCACAAGGGCTTCACCTTTCGCGATGCCACCGCGCTCGTGCCTTATCTGGCGCGGCTCGGGATCAGTCACATCTACGCCTCGCCGTTGATGGAGGCGCGGCCCGGGTCGACGCACGGCTACGACATCGTCAATCACAACCGCCTCAACCCGGAGATCGGGACCGAGGCGGAATTCGCCGCTCTGGTTGCCGCGCTCAAGACGCACGCCATGGGGCTCATTCTCGACATTGTGCCAAACCATATGGCGGTCGGAGGCGCCGACAATGCGTGGTGGCTCGATGTTCTCGAATGGGGCGAAGCCTCACCCTATGCGGAGTATTTCGACATCAATTGGGATCCTCTGCGCGAGGATTTGAAAGACCGCGTTCTGCTGCCGGTGCTCGGCGACCAGTACGGCGCGGTGCTCGAACGCGACGAAATCGAACTGCGCTTCGATGCGACCGAAGGCAGCTTCAGCGCCTGGTATTACCAGCATCGTTTTCCACTGTCGCCGCCGAGCTATGCGATTGTCTTGCAGCGCGCCGGCGAGGCCGCCGCGCGCCTCGCCGGCGAATTCGCGGCGCTGCACCGGCTCGATCCCGCCGAGGCGCGCCGGCGCGCCGGCGCGATGAAATCCCGGCTGGCCACGGCGGCGCATAGTGATGCCGCAGTCGCCGCGGCGATCGCGGCCGCGTTGCGCGATTTCACCGGGAGCCCTAGGCGGCCGACGCGTTTCCGCCGGCTGCACCGGCTGTTGGAAGCCCAGCACTATCGCATCGCCAATTGGCGGGTCGCCGCGGAGGAGATCAACTACCGGCGCTTTTTCAACATCAACGATCTCGCCGGACTACGCATCGAATTGCCGGAGCTGTTCGAGGCGACGCACCGCATGGTCTTCACGATGATCGAGCGCGGCGACATAGAGGGATTGCGCATCGACCATATCGATGGGCTGTTCGATCCCGCCGACTATTGCGCCGCGCTGCGTCAAGAGGCGGGCGACGAGCTCTACATCGTCGTCGAGAAAATCCTGGCGCGCTACGAGCGGTTGCCCGATTGGCCGATCGCCGGCAGCACCGGGTATGATTTCGCGAACCAGGTGCTGGCGCTGTTTGTCGATCCCGCCGCGGAGGGGCCGATGACGCGCCTCTATCAGCGGCTCGCCGGCCGTGCCGAGGATTTCGACGCGGTGCTCTACGTGTCGAAAAAGCGGATCATGCAGGTCAATCTGGCGAGCGAGTTAAACGTGCTGGCGCGCCGCTTCCACCGGCTGGCTGCGAGCGAATGGCAGACCCGCGACTTTACGCTCAATGGCATGCTCTCGGCGCTCGAAGAGGTGATCGCCGCTTTCCCGGTTTATCGCACCTATGTCGGGCCGCAAGGCGCCAGCGCCGATGACCGCCGCTATATCGACTGGGCGATCGGGCTGGCGAAGACGCGCTGGGGTCCGAGCGAGACGACGATCCTCGATTTCATTCAAGGCGTCCTTCTCGCGGATCTGCCCGGGCATTCGCGGCCCGACGACGTGCTGCGAACCGCGATGCAGTTCCAGCAGGTGACCGGGCCGGTTATGGCGAAGGCATTCGAAGACACCGCCTTTTACCGCTATTTCCGCCTGCTGTCGCTGAACGAGGTCGGCGGCGATCCGCGCCGCTTTGGTATGTCATGCGCCGCGTTTCATCACCTGACGCAGGAGCGTGCGCGCCAATGGCCGCGCGCGATGCTGACGACCGCCACGCATGACACAAAGCGCGGCGAGGATGGACGGCTGCGCATCGCGCTTTTGTCGGAGCTGCCGCTGGTTTGGGGCCGCCGGGTCATGTTGTGGCTGCGGCTGAACCGCCGCCACCGCGCCGAGTTGCAGGGCGAGCCGGTGCCCGACCGCAATGTCGAATACTTGTTCTACCAGATGCTGGTCGGCGCCTGGCCGCCGGGGCTCGATCCAAGCGATACCGCCGGGACGACCGACCTCACCGAGCGCGTCGAGGCGGCGATGATCAAATCGGTGCGCGAGGGAAAGGAGCGGTCGAGCTGGAGCTACCCGAACCTCGAGTACGAGGCCGGGCTCGTCCGCTTTGTGCGCGGCGTGCTCGATGCCGCGCGCCACAATCCCTTTCTCGCCGACTTCGCGGATTTTATCGGGTTGCTGGCGCGACCGGCGGCGATCGCCTCCTTGGCGCAGCTCGTCTTGAAGCTGACCGTGCCGGGGGTGCCGGACATCTACCAGGGCGGCGAGCTCTGGGATTTCAATCTGGTGGATCCCGATAACCGGCGGCCGGTCGATTTTGGGCGGCGCCAGATGCTGCTCGACGAGATTTCCGATGCCGGGATTTTGGGCGTCTCGGAGCACTGGCAGGACGGGCGCGAGAAGCTGTTTGTCACCGCTCGTCTGCTCGCATTGCGGCGCGATCACCCCGAATTATTTGTCGCGGGCGATTACCAGCCGCTCGACACCGGCGAAGGATGGGTGTCGAACCGGCTTTGCGCTTTTACCCGCCGCTACCGCGACGAGGCGCTCGTCGTCGTGGCGCCGCACCTGACCTACGGGCTCTACCGTGACGGTGGCCCAGCCGATTTCGGGACCAAGATCGCGCTGCCCGCCGTAGGTGTTTGGCGCGAAATCCTTGGCGGCGCCAATTTCACTGGCCGCGCCCCCATCCGCGGCAGCGAGCTGTTCGCCGAATTCCCGGTGGCCGTGCTGTTAGGCCAGCAACTCCAATAGCTTGCAACCCGGCGCCGATGGTACACCCGGAACAAATGCCCGGGATCTGGCGGGCCAGCCCGTCCCCCGGCTAAAATCGCCCCCGGTCACCTGCCTTGCAAGGAGTTTTGGGATGTCGCTCGAAGAGCGCGCCAGCGTCTGCACCTTCGATTGCCCCGATACGTGCAGTATCACGGTCACGATCGATGACGGCCGCGTCACGAAGGTGCGCGGCTCGCACGCGCTGCCCTATACGGCTGGGGTCATCTGCACAAAGGTGGCGCGCGACATGGAGGCCTTTGTGCACGGGCCGCAGCGGCTTTTGTATCCGCTGCGCCGGAGCGGGCCGAAAGGCTCAGCGCAATTCGAGCGCATCTCGTGGCAGGCCGCGCTCTACGAGATCCATGATCGGGTCGGCGAGGTTATCGGACGCTGGGGATCGCAGGCGGTGCTGCCGCTCAACTATGCCGGGCCGCACGGTCTTCTCGCCGGCGACAGCATGTCTCTGCGCTTCTTTCACCGGCTCGGCGCCAGCCAGCTCTACCGGCGCGCCTTGTGCGGCGGGGTGCGCAGCGAGGCCTGGGCCGGCACCTATGGCGCAGTACCAGGCTGCCCGCCCGATTTCGCCGAAGACGCCAAGCTCAACGTCGTCTGGGGCAACAACGCGACGGTGTCGAATGTACATCTCGTGCGAGCCATCCGGCGCGCGAAGCGGCGCGGTGGCAAACTCGCCGTCGTCGATCCGCTGCGCACCAAGATCGCCGAGCAGGCCGACCTGCACCTGCAGATCCTGCCCGGCACCGACACACCCTTGGCTTGGTCGGTTGCGGCCGAGCTCGAGCGCGCCGGAAAATTCGACAATGAGTTCATCGCGGCCAATGTGCTCGGCTTCGACGAGTTCATGGCGCGGGCTCGCGAATGGCCAGTCGCGCGCGCCGCTTCGGTCTGCGGCGTGCCCGAGGACCAGATCCGGGTTCTCGCCGAGTGGATCGCCGAAGCCGATCCGCTGGTCTTGGCGCCGGGGAATGGGCTCGAGCGGGGCCGGCACGGCGGCGGTGCGATTCGCGCGATCGTCGCGTTGCCGGCATTGCTCGGGAAACTCGGCCAGGGCAACGGCATCGTGCTCGGCGCCAGCAATGCCTTTCCGAAAACGCTCGCCAAATTGCAGCGCCCCGATCTCGCGCCGGCCGGCACTCGCACGCTGAACATTCTCGATATCGGCCGGCACCTCGCCGAGGACGATCTCGACCCGCCATTGCGCGCGGTCTTTATCTACAACCACAACCCGATCGTCGTGCATCCCGATCAGAACCGTATGCGCCGCGGCCTCGCGCGCGAGGACGTGTTCACGGTCGGAATCGATGTGGCGATGACCGAGAGCCTGGCGCATTGCGATGTCGTGTTGCCGGCCGCGACTCATTTCGAATACGCGGATCTCTACTCGTCCTACGGCCATCACTGGCTCCAGCGCGCCGAACCGGTCATCGCGCCGCTCGGCGAGTCGCTCCCGAATACCGAAATCTTTCGGCGGCTTGCGGTTCGTTTCGGCTTCGACGAGCCGTGCTTCCGGGCGAGCGATGCGGAGTTGATGGACGATGCCGTCGATCCCGCAGATGCGCGCCTCAGCGGCGTGCGGCCCAGCCGCATCCCGGTCGATCGAGCGGTGCAGATGAGGGGCGCGGACGGCAAGCCGCTCGTGCTGTTCGAGAATGTCTTTCCGGCGACCCCATCGGGCAAAATCGAGCTCAAATCGGAAGCACTGGCAGCGCGCTGGGGCGCGCAGGCGCTGTTGCCGGAGTGGCGGGAGCGCGATGCCGATTATCCGCTGCGCCTGATTTCGCCCGCATCCGACAAGCGCATCTCCTCGACATTGGGCGGGCTGCCGGGCTCGCGGCGGGCGCCGCCCCTCTTGATGCACCCGGAGGATGCGGCGCGGCGCCAGCTCGCTTCGGGCAGCGAGGTCAAGGTGTGGAACGAGCGCGGCGAGGTCATCCTGCCGCTGAAGCTCACGGATGCCGTGCCGCGGGGGGTCGTCGCGAGCGAAAAGGGCGCGTGGCTCGCGACGAGCCGCACCGGGCAGACGATCTCCGCTCTTGTCTCGGCCGATATGCGAGCCGATGTCGCCGAAGGCGCCTGCTTCAACGACACGCGCGTCGAGGTCGCCGCGGTCTGAGCCGGCGGACAGGCGCGAGGGTCGGGTGGACGAGATCGAAGCGGTCGTTATCGGCGCCGGGATCATCGGTCTCGCCGCGGCGCGCGCGCTGGCGCTCGCTGGGCATGAGGTCGTCATTCTCGAGCGCGCCTACACGATCGGGTTCGAGACCTCGTCGCGCAACAGCGAGGTCATCCATGGCGGGCTCTATTATCCCAAGGGGAGCCTGAAGGCGCGCAGCTGCGTCGAAGGCCGCGAACGGCTCTACGCCTATTGCCGGGAGCACGGCGTCCCGCATGCCCGGCTCGGCAAATTGATCGTCGCGACCAGCGACGACGAGATCCCCGGCGTCGAGAAGATCGAGGCCGCGGCGCGCGCCAATGGCGTCGACAATCTCGAATGGCTCACGGCGTCAGAGGCGCAGCGCATGGAGCCCGAACTCAACTGCGTCGCGGCTTTGCTGTCGCCCTCGACCGGCATCATCGACAGCCATGCGCTGATGCTCGCCTATCAGGGTGAGGCGGAAGCAGCCGGCGCATTCGTCGCGTTCCGCACGCCGGTGTTAGGCGGGCATGTGCGCGGCGACGGGTTCGAGCTGTCGGTCGGCGGCGACGAACCAACAACGATCCGCTGCCGGTATCTGATCAACGCGGCGGGGCTTTATGCGCCGACCGTGGCGGGCTCCATCGAGGGCATTCCGCGCCAGACGATCCCGCCGGCCTATTTCTGCCGCGGCGTCTATTTCACATTGAGTGGCAAGACACCGTTTCATCGGCTCATCTATCCCGTGCCGGTGCCAGGCGGGCTCGGCGTCCATATCACGCTGGATCTTGCGGGGCAGGCGCGGTTTGGCCCCGATGTCGAATGGATCGAGACGGTGGATTACGCGGTCGATCCGCGGCGCGGTGACAAATTCTACGATGCGGTGCGGCGCTATTGGCCGGGGTTGCGCGACGGCGCGCTGCAGCCGGGCTATGCCGGCATTCGGCCGAAGATCAGCGGCCCCGACGAGCCTGCCGCCGATTTTGTCGTGCAGGGGCCGGAAGCGCACGGCATTCCCGGCCTCGTTAATCTTTACGGGATCGAGTCGCCGGGGCTTACTTCATCCCTGCCGCTGGCCGATGAGGCGGTGCGCCAACTCGGTGGCTAGAGAGCTCCGAAATTGCGGCAGAAGCGCCAGAGGGTCAGCGGCCAGGCGAGCACCTCGGGAAGGCTTGTGCGGAAGACGCCGACTTGGCGGCGCCAGTTAAAATCGTCCGGAATCGCCGGGCTCGCGGGATGCGCAAAAAACGCGGCGCCGATTGCGAGATAGCAAAGTACTGCCGTGACCAGAATTTCCATGACCTCGACCGGCTTTGGGGAACCGAATTCTGGCTACAGTGTTGCGGCGGGGCTGGCAATCCCTAAATGTCGCAAAACAAATGATTCCTGCCGATGCGGTCGCGAGCCGCACCCGGCGCGAAAGGTCCTGCGATGCTGATCGGCGTCCCAAAAGAGGTGAAGAGCCACGAATACCGGGTCGGCCTGGTCCCGGGCAGCGTGCGCGAGCTGGTGCATCACGGGCATAAGGTCGTCGTCGAGACTGGCGCCGGCGCCGGCATCGGCTTTGATGACGGCGCTTACGAAGCGGCCGGGGCCGAGATCCTGATGCGCGGCGCCGATGTGTTCGCCGCGGCCGAGATGATCGTCAAAGTCAAGGAGCCGCAACCGGACGAGGTTCTCGCATTGCGCGAGGACCAGGTGCTGTTCACCTATCTGCATCTTGCCGCCGACCGTAAACTGACCGAAGCCTTGCTGCGCTCGGGCGCGGTCGGGATCGCCTATGAAACCGTGAGCGATCGCCAGGGCGGGCTGCCGCTCCTCGCACCGATGAGCGAAGTCGCGGGGCGCATGTCGGTGCAGGTCGGGGCGCATTGTCTCGAGAAGGAGCAGGGCGGGCTCGGCATCCTGCTGGGGGGCGTGCCGGGGGTCGCGGCGGCCAAGGTCGTCATTCTGGGCGGCGGTGTCTCGGGGACGAATGCGGCGCGCATGGCAATGGGGCTTGAGGCGCATGTCACGGTCATCGACCGCTCGCTGCCGCGCCTCTACGAGCTCGACATGCAGTTCGGCTCGCAGCTGCACACACTGTTCTCGACGGTCGAAAACATCGAGCGCGAGGTCGTCTCGGCCGATCTCCTGATCGGCGCGGTCTTGGTGCCGGGCGCTGCGGCGCCAAAGCTCGTCAGCCGCCAATTGGTACGTCAGATGAAGCCCGGTTCGGTCATCGTCGATATCTCCATCGACCAGGGCGGCTGCATCGAGACGAGCCGGCCGACAACGCATGCCGACCCGACCTATATCGACGAAGGCGTCGTGCATTATTGCGTGACGAACATGCCGGGCGCGGTGGCGCGGACCTCGGCGGTGGCGCTCAACAACGCGACCTTGCCCTTTGTGCTGGCGATCGCCGATCGCGGTTGGCGGCGCGCGCTCTCCGACGACCCGCATCTGCGCAACGGCCTCAATACCTGCCGCGGGCAGCTGACCCATCCGGCGGTCGCGCATGATTTGGGGCTCACCCTGACCGCGCCCGAACGGGCGCTGGCCTCATGAATGGGGCTGTCATGAAATCGCCGCAGGTACAAAGAAGCAGGGGTTCGCGCGAATGTTTTGTTTATGCCGGGCTTGCGCGTTCTAGTCTTGCGCGGATCGGCACGATCTCCTATGTCAGCCAGTGATGGGTCGCAACGGCATCATGGCGTTCCTCCCCACGACCGTCCTTCCGGCGGTCGACCAGATACCTGACCCCATCTTCGCGCGCGAGGCGCCGGCGGGACGCATCGACGGGGCGGCGATCGCCGCAGTCACTGACCTTTATCGCGAAATGCTGCCACCGGGCGGCGCCATCCTCGACGTCATGTCCGGCTGGATCTCGCACCTGCCGCCCGAAGCGCCATTCCGCCGCGTCGTCGGCGTCGGCGTCGATCGCCGCGCGCTGGCCGAGAACCCATTCCTCGATGAATGGCGCGCCCAGGATCTGAACCGCGACCCGGTGTTGCCATTCGCGAGTGGCGAATTCGACGGCGCGACCTTGTGTGGCGCGATCCAGTACCTCGCCCGGCCGGGCGAGGTCATCCGCGAAGTGGCGCGGGTCTTAAAGCCCGGGGCGCCGCTGATCGTGACGTTCTCGAACCGCTGTCTCGCGACCAAGGCGATCGCCTGCTGGTGCCTCCTCGACGAAGCGGGGCATCTCTGTCTGATCGCCCAGCATTTCGCCGAGGCCGGCAATTGGGCCGATGTGCGATGTCTCGATCGAACGCCGCCGGGCGGAGGTCAGCCGCTCTACGCGGTTATCGGGCATAGCCTCGGCGCGGGGCGCCCCGGCAGCAGCGACTAGCCACCCTTACGAATAGCCCGGCTCACTTCAGCATTTGTTCGATCGCCGCGATCCGCCTGGACGCGGCTTTTTCATTGCCGGCTTCGCGTTCGTGCTGGGCGGCGGCGACGAGCCGATCGGCTTCCGCCATGCGGCGCTCGCCGGCCTGCACGCTGAGGCGCCGGCGATCGATTTTCTCGGACAGGGACGCCCTGATCTCCGCCTGCAAGCGGATCAGATCGGGATGCGGCGCGGTGGGCAGCGCATAGGTCTCGATCGCCGCGTTCACGCAGCGGGCATGCGGCAGGTAATTGCCGAGGCGCGCGGGGTAGTCGCGGTTGCATGCTTCGCGCGCCGCCTTCAAATCGCCCATTGACGGTGGCGCCACGACGCACGCGGCGAGAGCGCCGGTCAAGAGGCTGGCGATTGTGATCCTGGTCGTGAACGACATCCGGCTTCCCCCAGCCCCTGTTTTTGTCCCCGAATTTTCGGGATCTTGAACACGTGGATGACCGGATCAGGCCCGGTCAAGAGACAGTTTTGGGACATGACTTGAGAACTTGGCTCCGGCTGGGGACGCGGAGAAGTGGGGCCCGGTCTTCACCGGCCCCCCGTTCTCCGTGCGAGCTAAATCGCGTACAGATGCTCGGGCGAGGGCGGCGCCTGACCGAGCTCGACCTTTTTGACCGCGGCGATCAGCTTCTCATGCGTCGAGACCGGCTTGCCGATGCTTCGGCCGCGCTCGACGATGACCCCGTTGATGAAGTCGATCTCGGTGCGGCGGCCCTTCAGCATATCCTGCCCCATCGACGGGCGCTGGTGCTCGCTGCGCTGCTGCGAGTTGCGCAGCGCCAGCATCAGCGACTCCACCTCGTCGAGGGCGGCGCGGTCGCCCTCAGAAGCGCGCGCCAGCTTTTCGGCGTCCTGGCCGGCGATGTCCTCGAGCTTGTAGCCGAGCGCCTGACCGACCCTGACGCCCTCGCCGCCGAGCTTGATGATGACACGGCGGATGCGCTCGTCCTGACGGATATCGTTGCCGGAGAGGCCGCTCGCCGCCGAGACGCCGTTATGCATGCCGTTGACCCTCGGGTTTGACAAAACACCCCTCCCGATACAGATGGTCACCATAGTGATAGGAGCGCAAGTATATGAAACACAAGCATTTCCCCATCTATATCGTGTATGGCCGTCGTTCGAGCGATACCCAACGGGGGAATTCGTCGGAAGAACGGCAGTTGGACATCGAGCACTACCGGGGCCGGGCCGTAGAACTTGGTCTGCGCTTCCGGGAGGTTCCCTATTTCGATGACGCTAAAAGCGGCTTCTTTGGCGACAACCTGGAAGCTGAGCTTGGCAAGATTTTCGACGATGTCCAAACCGGTGCCTTGCCCAAAGGATCGATCATCGGCACCGAGTCGCATAGCCGCCTCGGTCGGTTGAAGCCGGGCGAGGCCCTGATGCAATACCTTCGGATCCTTGAACTCGGCATCAAGCTCGACATCAAGGGCAAAGCGCTGCGGAGTTGGGCATCGATCAACGGCTTGATGGGGATCGGGATCCTGTCCGAAGACTTCATCGAAATGTATATGGCTTACAAGCACAGCGCCGATTTGCAGCGGGTCGAACGCGAGACGAACCGGATCAAGCGGAAGGCCGTGCGGGAGGGTCGGCAGGGCGGCACGATGAAAAAAGGCGGGGCCGGATGGTTCGTCGGCCATCGGTGTCCGGCATGGTTGGTGCCACGCGACAGGCCGGAAATCTGGCGGGAAGACGGCAAGCCCTATCTATATGGGGTGGACGAGGAAATGGCCCGTATCATCCGCATGATCTTCGATTGGGCTGAGGCCGGGGTCGGCACGGTGCGGATTGAGCGGCGGCTCAACGATATGAAGTTTGCCCCGCTGGGCAACCACCACCGTAAGAACTCCGAAAAGATGATCGCCGGGTGGTCAGCCGGGATGGTCGGTGCGCTGTTGAAGAACATCGCGGTTATTGGATTGTGGCAGCCGCAGACCCGCATTCGCGAGCGCGAGATCGAGGACGCGAGTGGCGAGACGACTACCGAGCGCCTGCGCTATTCGATGAAGGTCAAGGACGGTGAGGCGATTCCCTATTACCCGCCGATCATCACACCGGGCCAATTCGCGCGCGTCGGCGACGGACTCCGCAAGCGGGACCGGGTGGATGACTCGAAAGCCTTTGCTCGCGGTGGCCGGACGGGTAGGGGTTTTGGCAACATTATCAAAGGGCTGGCGACTTGCGAGTGCTGCGGGGGCACCGTTACACTCTGGTCGCGCTCCGCCGACCCGAAGAACCCAAGAAGAGGCGGACCGATGAAATACCTGAGGTGCGACAACGCACGGCGGAGTGTCGTGCTACCGCACGGGTCGAAATGCCAGAACGTCCACGGCTACCGATACGCCGCGTTTGAGTCCGTACTGTTTGATCAGTTGCTCTCCCCCAAGCTGATTCCGGTCTTACGCGACATGCTGCCGCACAGCCACGGTGACGATCTGTTGGACCGCCGTATCGCCGATGTTGAAGCCAAGATCGACGATGCGAATCAGCAAATTGAACGGCTGGTACGCCGAGCCATCAAGACCGACGACGATGACATCGCCGCCCAATACGAGCGCGAAGCCAAGACGATCCGCGTGGGCCGTGACAAGGTTCTCAGCGAACGCGACCGGCTGTATGCGCAACGGATCAGCCAGAGCGAGCGCATTGAGGGTAAAATCGCGGAGATTATCGCGCTGCTGCGGGAGACCACCGACATGCAGGCAAGAGAGGATGCCCGGACTAATTTGAACAGTTTGCTGGCCAGATATGCCAAGTTTGTCCTGACCGAAGACTACCGGATGAAGGTGCGGATCATTGGGCACAGCGGCTTGATGCCGGTAGAAGCGACGATGAGCGTCGCCGAAGGCTTGATCGGTATTAAGGTTCTCGACCGCGAGGGCGAGGTGCTGACCGACTATCAACGCGCCGGGCTCGCGTTGTTGGAGCCAATGGAAGCGGCTTAACCGGCAAATAAGGCTACGGCGCTGCGCGCCTGGGCTTGTTGGTCAGCGCCCCACCGGGGGGGTGCGCACCCGCCGACGGTGGAGCAACGGGCCGCGCTCACTCAGACAAGCGCGTCTTGAGGTCCGCCTTCATGTCTCTAGTTTCGTCGTCATTCCCTTCGTATAACGCTCAATAATCTTCACACGCCGGGTAGGGTAAGGGTCGAGTACAACTTCTTCTTCGTCATAGGTTTCGCTTTTCTCTGGGAACAACAGAATCGCTTCCGATTGCGCGACGGCGACAAGCGCGACGCCGACGGAGCGAACTGCGGACGCGCTCGATCGCGAGCAAACCGCCGTGCAACCTCGATATCGCGCATCCGCGAGAAGCCATGGACACGCCACGTTTTGCGGTAGTTCGTGCCACGATAGCCCCTGATAGGCTCACCGATATAGTCGCATGGGAACAGGACGCGCAGTGCCCCGACGAGTGCCCGGTCATCGCCGATCTTCAACGCGAGATGCTTGTGGTCAATCGACGCGGTCAGAAATTCCGATTTGATCTCCACGCTGCAGTGCCGAGTGCCGCGATTTTTCGCATCGCCGGTGCCCAGTCGATGCTCACGTCAGAGTGTGGATATGCAAGCGATGGAACGTCTCGACATCGCTTGATGCGGCGGCTTTTGCGAGCGCGTCGGCTTGCGAGCGATGTAGCTTGCGCTCCAACCTTAATATCAACTGCATGCGCGTCAGTGACGGCTAGTCGTCAGCCGTATCAATCATTTCTTTTTTTGGCGAAGGACGAATGCGGTGATCGGGCTGGGTGACGGGCACGGTTCACCCGTCTCAGCACCCAGCCACCAGACTCGGCCCAATGGGCGAGGCTCCGCGCCGGCTTCGAGCAACATGTTCACGTAGGACTGCGTAGGAAGCACCAGCACGGAGCCCTTGCCGTAGAGGCGGTGCTCCTCGATGGCCTTATGGACGAAGGCGGTCGGTCCTTTGCCGTGAAGCCCATCTTCCGGATGGAACGGTGGGTTCACGTAGTTGGAGTCGCCCCAAGGCACCTGTAGGCCGTCAAAACCGTCCGGGAGTGGGTACGGGCAGGGATCAAAATCAAAATTGAACTCGCGTTCGAGCCGCTCATAAATTTCCGGCGGCGTCCGCCAATACTGCGGTTTGCTCGGCGGTTCAGATATCACCTCTGGGTACTGCTGCATCGCGGGGCGCGCGATCCCATATCCCCAGGTCACCCAGCCCGGTATCTCGTGCCGGGCGAAGAGTTCGATACGCGGCCCCGGCGACGCGCGCTCGATCATCTTGCGCACTTCGTCGGGCTTTTCGGAGTGCCGACTGCGCGGGAACATGCCCCATGACGGCAACGCGTGGTCGTCGAACCGGTCTCGGTCGTGAAGGACAGCGGCCAAACAGACTTCGTGCCCAGCGCGGTGAAATTGGCCAGAGCCGAGGCCGTCTGGTTTGCACCAAGCGAATTCGCTGACCGGCCTAAAACCCCAATGCCTTACCAAACCGTACGCGATTTCGTCGATGCGCCCCGGCAACGTCCACAGATGCAAATGGCACCGCTCGGGGGGGCGAGTTCGTGGATCGGCAAGTCCATGATTTGTTGCACCGTCATCGTGGGATAGGGCAATGTCGTCCCCGGTATTTCCCACGGTGGGTCGAGATAGATAGTGCCGAAACGGCGTCCGACGCGGACAAGCTCGTACAGGTCATCGACGCGACCGCCCGGCTGCGGCTCCAGGTTTTTTAGTCGCTGGAGGTGCGACTCGCATTGCAATAGGAACCAGCGCATCGTGATCTCGCGGCGCAGATCGACCGCGTCTTGGATCACCTTTTTCTTGAGCCACGTTGGAATGTTCGCCAGTCGCAGCGCACGGCTCACGATGTGGGGCATCAACCCAAAATCACAGCGCCTAGGCAAATCGATTCCATTGGAATCGATTTTCGGTCTCCCCACCCCTTGCCGCTCGGTATCGAGCAGGATCAAGCCGATGGCGGTCTCGGACGGTTTTCTCGTCCTTTGAGACGAGTTCCTTCTTCTCACGGACTTCCAGTTCCTGCGCTGGTTCTGCCATGTTCGCCTCCTATATCCTGCTCAGCTCTCAGTTGAATTGCTCTGGCTTTGTCGTGCTCGGCGCGCGGCATATACAAAGCCAGGATCCCGTCGAGGCATTCCGCTTTCACCTTGTCTGCATCGATCTCGACGGGGAGACATTCGAATGCGTACGCCTGAACGCGCACTCTTGCCCCTAAGCCGCCCCCCGTCGCAGAAGACGCGGGCCGCCTCGGTCGACCGAAAAACCGTCATTCGATGAACTGTCAGCGCGGGTGACGGCGGCCCGATTTGTACGGCGAGGCGTTGATGACCCGCCCAGCTACACAAAAAGGCCGACTGCGAATGTCGAGTCCGCCGATCGGACTGCCAAGCGACCTCGCAACCTCGCTCCAATATCTGGATGACGCGGACCTTCACCGGCTACAGGCCGCCGTCGAGGCGGAGATCGCTAGACGCAAACAGGGCACTTCGACGGGCAAAGCCAACAAGGCTCCGGCGCCTCCCGCGTCCAGACCAGTATCGAAACCCGCGGAGTTCGCCGAAATCCCGGAGGGAAAGGCAAACCTTCTTCGGGCCTCATTGGACGCGGGTCTAAAGCCTCCGACCATCGCTCGAACGTTTTTGGTGTTTCGATTGCCGCCGTGAACCGCATCAACCGGACGAAGAAATGAAGCGAGCGATAGACCATCTTTGGCGTGGCGTCCTCCGACGCGCAGCAGGAACTTCTCCTTCGCCGCGAGGATCACCGCGACGGCCTGCTTCCCCGCATAGGCAGCAGTATGATCGGGATGCGCTCGCCGCCACGCTTCAACACCGGCTTGATAACACCGAGCAGTTGGCAACCCTGCCTGCATAGCGGCTTGGTACGCGGCGATGGCATTGGGGGCGGCGCGGTCTGATCTCGGATCAGCTTCCCTAGCGCGCCATACCATCAGAGAACTCCGAAGCCGGCTCCTCGAAGCAGATCAACAGCTGGAGAGAGGGCAGAGTTCGTTAATAGTCGGACTGGATCGCTTCCGCGCGCAATTCTTGGCGGCGCGAGCCGGGTCAACCTCAGCTTTGTTTGGCGAATGCAACTCAACGCTCTGCGGCTGGGTTCTTGTCAGCATGGTACAAAATCGCCTCGCGGAAGCTCCGACTGTTCGGCAACCGGTCCTTACTGTCGTAGCACGGCTGGGATTTGCTGCGCGCGGCTTGCTCTATTGCTGGTCGGCGCGTTTGCTGTCGCCGCGGCTCTCGGGCTCGGGCAGCAGCCGCATGGCATCATGGACGTATTGACCGCTCTGATGGATACGCGGCTGCAAACCGTCCTGGCGGCCAGCATCGGTTTGGGTTTGGCATGTCTGGCCGGCTACTTCGCGATCAGAGGATTGTCGCATTGCTGTCGTGGCAGCGGCGCTCGCTGCTGGCTGTTCGGTGCCGGGATGATTGCCGACGCACTTATCTACGGTGCCGTCATGATCTCGTTGTTGGGCATCGCTCTTGGCTGGCATCCCGATGGAGAGCGAGAGACACAGCTATGGACCGCCTGGGCCTTGTCGCAACCGTTTGGCCGCGGGGTCGTCGGCTTCGTCGGGCTTGTGATCCTGGGGTGCGGCATCGGGGTCATCGCATGGGTCATGACGACCGATGTCGATGATGACGTTGACTTGCCAGAGTCCGAAAAGCGGGTCATCTAACCCATTGCCCGTTATGGGCTCGCGGGGCGCGGCGTCGGGGCAGCATTGGTTGGGATTTACTGGATGTCCGCGGGAATCCACGGAGAGGCGTCAAGGGCACACGAACTCGGCGGTGCTTTGCAAACTGTCCAGCAGAACTCACGCGGCTGGCCTGCTACTGCTGCCGCTAGGGGTTGCGTTCGCGGCGTCGGCCGTGTTCGATTTCATCGAGGCGCTTTACCATCGACCTCAAGAGAATCTGACGAGGCGCTGATGGCAACAACCCATCGTGAGCCGCATAACGGCATTGAGACGGCGATCCTTCACGAGTTGCGGTTGCTGCCTCGCTGGGCGCAAGAGGCGTATCTGGATGCTCTGACACGGCTTGCTGAGGGGCAACCCATCGAAGAATGTTTGGTGGAAGTGTTGACTGAGCTTGGCTACCGCCCGGCGGAGGTGCGCCAGCAGGTGCGAGCCGCGGTTGAGAGGAAAGGCTTCAACTGGCGCGAAGCTCTGAACTGACCAAAGCGCGCCGACCAGCATGTCGATAGCCCCGGCTGGGCTTACTCGGCATTTTTTGACGGACTCTAACCAGATTTGCCACGCCGCTGCACAGAGAGCAGCGGGTATCGTGTAGCGCTTGTCTAACCGGCCCGCCTCTCCCACACAAAAGCGCCACCTGAGTCAATCGCCCGCCCACCGGCCTTCAGTTCCGGATGAAACAGGTGCCAGACATGGACCATCTCGGGCCAGATCTGCAGATCGACATAAACATCGGCCGCCCCGGCCGCCTTCGCGAGAGCAAGCGCATCGTCCAGCAAGGTTTCGGACGCGCCGACCTGGATCAGCAAAGGTGCAAGCCCTCTCAGATCGGCATGGATGGGTGAGGCAAGCGGTGAGCGCGGGTCGGCGCCATTGAGATAGAGCCGCGCCATATCGAGAATGCCCGGCTTCTGCACCATCGGATCGGCGGCCGATCGGCTCGTCATCGTCTCGCCGGCTGCTTCCATGTCGACCCACGGCGAGATGCACCAGCCGCAACCACGCTGCGGCAGCCCGGCATCTCGGATCGCGACCATCGCAGCTACAACAAGTCCGCCGCCGCCGGCAATCGCAATGCGGTCTGGTTTGAGACGCCGACCCAAGAGATAGCGGTATCCAGCAACGGCATCCTCGAGCGCGGCGGGAAAGGGATGTTCGGGCGCAAGACGATAATCCAGCGCCAAGGCCCAGCAACCGGACGCCCGACCGGCCTCCGCGACGAGATGGCGATGGCTGTCCAGCGAGCCAATAACGTATCCGCCGCCGTGTAGGTACAGGAGCGCAGCATCGTCGGTAGCACCCGGCGTCGAGGACCATTCCGCCCGGACGCCGTTTGCGGTGACCGGCTCCACTTTCACATCCGGTTGCAATCCATAAGCCAGACCACGTTCATCGATATCTCGGCGGCGCTGCCGATAATCGTCGGAGCGCGGACGGTTGGTCAGCTTTTCTCGGAGCGCGACGATTTCTGCGTCAGCCATCGGTCTCTCCTCAACTCCCAAACGCAAAGCATACGCGCCGGCAACAATGATCGCTACAGCGGGCCACCGCCGCTCTGACCAGTAGGTAGGCTTTACAAGTAGCGAAGGCGATATCAGCTAAGATACTGAAAGAGTTACGAGGCTTCATGGAGGAGGTCGTGCCGGGTGAACGCGGTGTACGACCATGAAGACCTACAAGCGAGAGGTCGTGGTCCAACGGCTTGACGAGCGGCGCTATGCACTGGCCGTCGATGGCGTCGTGCGCTACGTCGGCACCGAAGAGGAATGCCGGCGGCGTCTTGCGATGCTGGTCCCGAAGAAGGAGCGCGCCGACCAGGACAAAGCCTTGGGACGGCTATGGCGCATTCTGCGCTGACTTTGGAGCGCACCAATGCGGATACATCAGTGGCAGCTACGCGGCCCCGACCGAACCGTGAAGGAGATCCTGCCGGAGACGCCGCCAACTGTCGTGGGACACGGCATTCTCGGCGAAACCATGCTCTACCTGACAGCGCGCCGCGCCGAGGACGGGGAGTTGTTTCGCGTCTTCCTGACGCCCGAGGATCTTCGCCGGCTGGTCGGCCGCGCGATGGAGCAAGACGAGACTGCGGAGATCGTGCGGGAGGCAGCTATCGATGACCCGCCGTAACTCTTCAGTTCATCGTCACGCGGCCGAACGAGCAGTAAAGCTCCCGCTGCTGTTCTTCCGTCAAATTCTGCTCAGCCCAGGCGTCGAGCAAGAAGAACAGAAGCTCGTCGTGGTTAAACCCGGTCCTCGCGATGGCACTGTCCACAATGGCCCGCGCATCGGGGTTCCTCGTTAAGAAGGTGCGCCAGTGGTCGTGGAGTTCAGATGGAGCGCTACTCGCCATCATCTTGCGTTGGTCACGTTTCGGCCGGTCGTCGCTACATAATGTCGTGGCGAGAAGCTCGTCGACAACGAAAAAGCAATAGCAGCATCGAAAGCGGCGACGACCTCGCTGTGGGTGCGTGTCTTATCATCGTTCCAATCGGGCACCGAGTCCCCAGTTTGCCGTTCCAGAGCCGCTTGGGCACCGTCAGCAGGCAGCCGAAGCTCGCGAGCCGCCCGCTTAATGGCGCCCAGCGCACAGAACCGACGAGCGTATCGCGATCCCGTGGTCACAGGAATGTCCAACCAAGTGACGGCGAAGGCTCGCTTACACCACCGCTGCTCTTCGGAGATAAGATCGCGAGCGCGGGTCAGTACCGCGACAGCGGTATTGGTGCCACGTTGCTGCGGACTGACAAACCAGGTCGGGCTCGCTCGGGATCTGAGAGGCACCGCGGGTGAAAAGCCGCGGATGTCCAGAGTGTCGGCGGCGGCCGGGGATACTTGCCTGGGTGGATCGATGACGGGGATGCAGTCGAAGGGCATGCCACTTCCTCCCTGCGCTACGCCGAACACTCTATCGCGCTGCGGCTCTCATACACCAGCAACATCGTAAGTCGATCGCCTACCGTTGTTTAGGAGGATCTCGAGACCGGACATCAGCCGGACCTTGTCCCGGTGTGTCCGACACGTCCGGGCAGTGCTTGCCGGGCAGACCCCGGACAGATACGCACGCCACCCTAAGGGGTGTCCGTATCTCCGGGTGTCCGGCGCACGGTGACCGGCACAGCGGACGCGGAGCTCCCGCTGTCCAATGGTCTGCTGACGCACGCAGGTCGGGAAAAGTGGCACGGTGCAGGATGATGTGAAACACCAAAAATGCGCAGACCGGAGTTCGTACATGCCGATCGATGTTGATGACGCTATCGCGCTCTTTGTGGAAGAGTTGCGGAAAGCACTCCCCTTTCGACCCATTACAACGCAAACGCCCGAACTTCGTCTCGTGGCTGCGATATTCGGGTCGAAGATGTGTTGCGGATCTGGTGGTTTCGGGAGCATGGGAAAAAGAATCCAATGCCCGACCCTGGCGAAACGGATCTTGCGCCATTTCAAGATGCGGCATGGGAGCTCGCCGGACGAGGTTTTTTATCGCGCAGATGAATGAGGAAGCCAGGTATTGAGAATCTACCTCGGTCGAGATGGACGGCGTCTTCTGATGAAGGAGATAAGTGTAGATTGGAAGCTACAGGCCAAGCAGGCGTGACCACGGCCCGGCGGAGCGTAAAAAAATAGAGCAGGCCGGGCGCACGCGACGTAAACCGCGCTTCACACACCGGGACGGCCTGGTCACCCCGTTGATGCAGATCAGTGTACGCCGGTTTGTGAGCCGGTCCGATGACCCTGGGCTTCAGAGGCAACGATGATCGACGATATCGATTTCGGCTTTATCCTGCTGGTTGGTATGACCGCCATCTTCTTGGGCAGCTGTGTTTGGTAGATGTTGAACTCCGTAGAATCAACTCGTAATCGCGACGATTGAAGCAACAAATCAAGCCTCTTTGGCGCATTTTGGGTCTTCCGTCTCCTACGACGGTCGGCGATTTCTTTGCATCCCGCAGTGTGCTACCCGAAGAAATTCTCAATGACAAGATCGCGATCCTACATCTGGGCGAGTGGCGGTAGCCAGCAGTACCGGCGGGCTGGCCGCTGAGATGCGCAAGGGGATCACGACGGTTCGCAAGAGAGCACGCGGGCACAGCAAGCGGAATCTCGGCCATCTACTGCACGAGCTCTACGAGGGACAGAGCCGGCGTTCTTACCGTTTCCGGTATGGCCTCCTATTCTTTGATGTCCTTGACTATCGTCTACGTGGTGGTGACCTCTTTCATCAGCGGCGATGTCGTCCTCGAAGTCGTTGACGCCCTCCTTGGCCTTCTCGTTCTGGCCGACTTTCTTGCTCGCTTGTCGTTCAGCCGGCACCGGCTCCGTGATCTCGCTCACCCCCTCGGGATCGCTGACATGCTGGTCATCATATCGTTTTTAGCGCCCGTTGGCGGGCAGGGGCTCGGGTTCCTTGGCGTGCTGCGTACTCTTCGCTTGTTTCGGTCCTACGCAATCGCGCGCCGGCTCAAACGCGACTTTCCTTTTATCCGACATAACTACGACCGGGTGGTTGCAGTAGCTCATCTGGTCGTTTTCCTGTTCGTTATGACGGCGGTCGTTTATGAGACGCAGCACAGTCGCAATCCGCAGATCGCCAACTATGCCGACGCCCTGTATTTCACAGTTACAACCTTGACCACGACTGGATACGGCGACGTCACACTGAGGGCCACGACGGGGCGGTTGCTCGCCAGCGTCATGATGATCGTCGGTGTCAGCTTGTTCTTGAGGCTGGTCCAGGTTCTCTTCCGCACTGCGAGACTGCCCCAGAGGTGCGCGTCGTGTGGTCTCTCCGAGCATGAAACCGATGCTTCATTGCCGCCGCTGTGGAACGCTGTTGCAGCTGCCCACGACATCAATAGATCCTGCTCATGACATTGGCTTATTGCGACCTCCCTGGGGCGCTGAAGCCGCTTGTGGGTGCAGCAGCCCCGCAGCAACGTCTGCCGCCGACCATTAACCAAGCAGGTAGAGAAAGACGCCGAAGCCTCCGCGCCGCGGCCGAGCTTCGCGCGGCTCGCTACACGAGCGCGCGCCCAAGCTCGCTGCCAATGAAAAACCGGACGTCGTGTTTCCATTGCAAGCCTAACAGACGGAACCCAGTGGCATTTATCAGTTTCCCGCCCCTAACAGCCACGCTTGATTCCAAATCAATTATCGCAAACAGCGAGACTGCAAACTCTACGTTTGCGACCGGAGGTCCACATGTTCGACCGGAGACTGATCGTTTGTATGGCTATGCTGATGTCGGTATTTACTTTGGTTTCTGGTCACGGTGAACGCCAGATACATATCGAACAAATTTCAGTGCGCTGCATCAATGATGAAACGAAAAAATTCGACGGTAAACCCTCTGCTTATTTCACTAAGAAATGCGAGAGCAAAAATAGATGCAGTGCCAACTGGTATTTCAAAGATCCGAAAATGGTGTGCCCTGACGAAAAAAAGAAGTTAGTAGCCACGGTTCGATGCGGGTCTGACGAGAAAAGCATTTGTCCTTTGGCAGGCACAGTCTGGTTTGCACTGAACGACAATTCACGATTGACGGTAAGTGATTGGCAGTTCGCCGCTAACCCTGAGCCATTAGGCTAGGCGGGCAAGATCAAGCTGCGCCGGTCGCGCAGCCGCACCACGGTCAGCGGCGGCCAACGCCGCGCCATGAAGCTGCGAACGTCGGTATCGCATAACTCTTCGACAGGTCGAACGCTGAGGCGGACAGCGAGCCAGACATATCGCGGAGTGAAGCCGCCAACGACTGCGGCCGAGGTTTGTTAGGATGAACTGGCCAGGGCTGCGTCGAGCTATACGACAACTTGCAAAAGCTCTCGGACCGGAGCCGAAAGGTTCTGCTGCAAAGCCGTCCCTATCAAACAGCCGCAGAGCGTCGCGTCGTGCGCGTACCTGAAGATCGCGGCACCGCGAAGCGATCAGATCGAAGGTATAGACTGGAAAGCCGCGCCTTCACGCAGGCTGCAACATGGGCGTCGGCGTCCAACACCTCGCCATCGGAGCTGGCGGCGAACATCAGCGCATCGCCCCGCTTCCTGAACTGCACGCGGAAGCGCGTCTCACGGCCGGGCAGAAATCCGATCTCGAACAGAACAGGCTCGATAGCCTGGTTATCGAGCCAAGTCCGCATTTGGGCCATGGCGGTGGCCAACTCGGCGTTCCGGCGCCGAACCTCGATAATGTGCATTGATGCGCCTCGGCAAAGTTATGATCTAGCCGAGTAAATGGGGAACCGCGCTGCGGTTAGAATGAGCTTTTTTGCCGCAATCCGGGCAGCGGCGGCTACCTGTCCTGGTTTAAGTAGTAAGGAAATGCGGTACACTTTCGCAGTACTTGCGAGAGAAGAACAACAATAACAGGCAATGACAGGAAGCAACTATTCCCGCGAATAGGAAACATGATTTGCGACCGGATGAGTAATGGCGAAAGCCTGCGCGCGATTTGTCGCGATCCTGACATGCCCAGCGAAGGCGGAGTGAGAGGATGGGTAGTGAGAAACGTCGACGGTTTCGGCGACCGCTACCGCGCCGCGCGCTTGCCGCTGATGGAATACTGGGCGGATGAGATAGTGGACATCGCCGATGACGGCGAACTTGATCCGCGTGACCGCCAGATCCGGACGAGCGTTCGACAATGGAGCATGTCGAAGGTTTCGCGGCATTACGCCGACAAGGTCCAGATCGGTGGCGACCCGGAGAGCCCGCTGCAGAATATGCACCGTGAGATATCAGTTGAAGACCTGTCGGACGAAGCTCTGGATGCGCTGCAACGCTCCACGCACGCGCTAATCCGGAACACGGCAGAGCAATAAATGTGGTTCGAGATGGCGCACTCGATGCGCGCGCTTTCGCCTTTTCATGTTGCACTTCGCGAAGCGCGGCGCATGGCGCGTCATTATCGTCATTTCGAGGAAGGCGGGACCGTTCCAACGGAAGGCCGGGTAGAGGACCAGCACAATGAACAGGAGTACGAGTTGCCGCGCGACATAGACCCGATGCTTGTCGCACTCGCTATCGACGAGAAGCTACGCGAAGGCCAAACCGCGCCCGGCATCGGCGACGATCCGACGATGCTACTCGAACGCAGAGCGGGCGGGCGGATCGTGGTCGCCGGTCATCATCTCCTTCGCCTCGGCGACGGAAATTTCGCGAAGGGTAAGCGGTTCATGCACAGCTTGATCGCTCGATTCGACACCGCCAATAAATTTTATCGTGGCGCCTCTGAGCGCGCCGGTTCAGTTTGATATCCCCAGTCGCGTCCACAGAGCGCAGGGAGAGGGACACGATGGTCGGAAAGCGGCTATTCATCGCTGCCGTGGCTGCAACTGCCCTGATATTCACGGCTTTGGCGACATCCTCGGCTGACGAGGAGTTTTGGGCAGCCGTGATGCGGGAGTTGCCATAGGCCCACGTGTCCCTGGATCAAGCTCTGCGGACCAGCGAACAAGAGAGGAAACCTATCTCCGCGGAGTATGACGTTGAAAACGGCGACTTTCAGATCTCGGTCTATGTAGAAAAGGACGATAATTTTAGAGAGGTAATCGTCGATCCAAATCGGGGACGATCCATGCGACCAAACCGATCACGGTTGCCCAGGAGGTGGACGAAGCTCGGGCGCAGAGCGCCGCATTTGAGAAAGGCAACATTATCGCTAACTTGCCGCTCTCGCAACCGGGGTGGACTCAAATAGCGGCTATCGAGCCGTCAGCATTATCCCGTTACCCGGGGAAGACGAGACGGTTGCAGCTATCACCCTGATGAAGGGCGAGGCCATCAAGCAGGTCGCGCAGAAATTAGAGTGAATGGAGCCTACTGGCGTACCGCCGTGACGCAAGAAATACCGGACCGGAACTGCTCCGGTCCGGCTATCTCGGCCCGCAGCGCGGCGATCAAGTTTCAACTACCAACTAAAATGGCGGACCTGGTTTCAGACCTTCCCCAGCACCCACTCGATGTAAATGACTGTCGACGCGGTCATTCACCCGACTTCGGTTGCCGTGAAGCCGTCTTCGTTCTTCAGAAGCCAAACAAGAACCTCCAACATTGGTTTGACTCGGTGACTTCTCATCGGGGAAATCGAGATCATTACGATGCTGTTGGGGTTAATTGGTCGTTGATCCTAACAGACACCAAAAAAGGTCACAGGCGAAAGATAAATCGCCGCGCTGCCGTAAACGGCGCTTAACCATGCCCGTCCACGCTCACTCCATACGTCAGGGAGAGGGGAATGCGTCAGATCGAGCTCACCGGGTCTCAAAAAGGTGTTGTTCGGCGTTTATGTTGAAATGTGGCGGCGTTGGCGTCCCGGCATTCGCAGCTTCGCCGAACTGGAAAGGGACATCGAGAAGGGCTCAAAAGTTCTTGTCGACGGAATAACTGTCGACGACCGGGCGGAGCTCCCGGTCATCGTCGCTGATGCGGGGGATCATAAATTTTACGCTGCCATTTTCGACGATGATGATGATGCAGTCGACGATATGACGAGCGAGGAATTAGACCAGCTTCGTCGATACGTCCTTTTTGGCAATGGTATCGTGCTCGTCCGCAAATGGCGGCGTCCAAGATCGACAATTGGTGCGGCTGTGGTCGGCGTCCCTTTCGCAGCGCAGGCGTCTCATGCCCAAGATCGAATTAGACAAGACGGCACAGGCCGGCCATGTGCTGTTTCGCTACATGCGTGCGGGCCATCGGTTCAAGAACAAGGTCGAGCCACCGTTGCCGGCGCATGAACTGGCCCAATTGATCGGCGGCGGCAAAGAAGAATTTGACGAGATCTACATCGAAGCGGCGGCCAGTCCGCCGGTCGTCTTTGATGGAAAAGGCCGACGACGTATTCGAGGTCATAATCAAGAAAAAATATCGCGCGATTGCGTTCTGGGACCCGCAGCTGGTAGCGGCCTGGCGGCATTACATTATCAGCGACGGGCCTCTACCGCCAAGACCGGAGCCGCGGAATCCATGATCCGGCGTATCTGGCGCAGCATATAGGTCAGCCTGGTTCACACTGGATAATGGCTGAGTTTAGCGAGGATGAGCGGGCCGCCTTGATCGACCTCCTTGTCGCGGTCATCGAAAAGGATCCGTTCCCACTATCGCAGCGCATTCAGCGGCTGCGAGGGATTCTGGCAAAGATCAGACCCATACCGGAGTTGCCGCCGGAAGAGCCAGACGACATAGATGATGAACCGCCGGTTCTCTGAGAGCCACTGCCGCCAGTCATCGCCGTCCGGCGAGCCTGAAATTGAATTGCCGGCCGTGCATTCGCTTCACCATCCGGATCGCACGGTTCCATCGGACCATCGGTGGTAAACCCATGCAATCGGCGCAGATGAGGCTAATCATCATCTGCTGTTTGTTTCCCTTTTTCGTGCGCCGGTCCCGCACAGCCAATGTGGCTAGGCGTCCCTGTTTCTCGATCTCGGCACCGCATAAAAACAAAAACACTCGAAGGGGCCGGCGTATTCCGACCAAAGCTCCTGAAACCACCTCTCTGCTGCTTCATCGCCCGCCCATGCCAGGCGGTGCATGCGGTCTGGAAGGTCGCTGGGGATGTTTAAGATGACGAGCTCGGCCATGAATTTCAGCGGCAAATCAAGCGATCATCGTTGCGCAGGGAGGGGCAGAGCGCGACGTACTAAATCTCTGAAAAGCTGTGGAAAAAACCGGCTTTTCATGACAGTTTGAGACCTGTTCCCCCGCATGGAGCCGACGAGATGAAGGTGGAGATGACAATGGTGCCCGGCACTTTTGTTGAAGGTAAATTGGACCGCATCATCTCGGAACATTACGGGGACGAGGCTCATGTCGTGCTGGAGATGAGTATTATGGGCGGCGGAACCGCGGCGCGGGTTACCCTCAGTCCGATGGATCTCGCGAGGCTTGTTCGACTTAGCGGAACTGCAGCAGCCGAACGAGTACGGGATTCGATTTAGCAGGACTTTCCACCGCGGCTGTCGAATTGCCCAGTCCCCTAGGCCGGCTATAATCCCCGGCAGGGAGGCAGCGCCAATGCCGGAGGAGCGGGTAGAACGCAAGCTGGCTGCAATCCTCGCTGCCGACGTGGCCGGCTATAGCAGGTTGGTGGGGCTGGCGAACGAAGTGATCCTGCGCCACTGCCGATGGGGGCGCTGGCGGCCGCGGGGAAGGGGTTGCAATCAGGGGACGGTGGTTGTGGCTCCCTGTCGGATGCAACAGACCTGACAGCGGCGCGGCCGGAGATGATCCAGCCGGCTTACGCCCGGATCGGCACCACGTTGCCGGCCATCGGCGTCGACGTGTCGAGAAGCGCATCAGCGGTGCCCGCCGTGACCACCACCGCCGGCATGAAAACCAACACCAAAGAGACCACCGTGAACCCCCCCACCACGGAAAGCTCGGTGGAAACCACCCGGATGGAAGTGGTGATTATGGAAAAAACGTGACCAGAGCTCTACCGGAACGCTGTAGGCGTAGTACGGCAATGAGTAGTCGTCGTGGCTGTATGGCGCGTAATCGTAATAGTCCTGAACGGGAGCCGGTGCTGGGATCGCGGCAATGAGTGTCGCTGGCGTTGGCCTCGGCAGACCAGCCGGCGCGGGAAACCATTGGAAAGGCCGATTTAGGAACCTGGGCGGTGCGCCAGGCTGGGGCTGACTAGCCGGGCTCGCAGAAGGCGCGGCTGGTCGAACCAGAGTTGCGTCGGACTTGGGCTTCAGCGTCATGGTGCCGGATGGACCGCTGAGCGAAACTTGTTGCGCTGAGATGCTGTCGACTCGCCAGTCATTCAGTGCCTCGCCCTCCAACAGTGCTACCGACTTCGCGCCGGTCACGGCGAAAATCGCGATGCGCCGGTCCGGTTCGATCACGATACCGCTCAGCCTCACATTGGACGGTCGGAGGTCGCCGGCATGGTCCGTGGATGCGGCTTCCGGAGCGCGTTGCGTTGCGCCGGGTTCGGCTATCTCCCGCGCCTGCGCTCCGGTTTCCGTCGTCGGCGGGCTTCGCTCCAATAACGTGCTGTCGTGGGTGATAAAACCGCGTCCCAGGAGGATCACGGCTGTAGAGACCACGCACCCGGCGAGGAGCAAAGCTGGCAAGCGAGTCATCATGTCCGCACAATCGGTGTAGCCGGGACGAGCCTTGGGCGTTCGGGCACCTGCGAGCGGAATAAGTATAGCACAGCTTGGCGGTGACGCGGCTGGCGGCGGCGCTGCAGGCGGTGGAAGAGGGCCGCGCGGTCCAAGCCGTCGCGCGCTGAACGGGGTGGACCTATCAGGCCACCTTCGCCTGACGACGACGGAAAGCCACGATTTTCGGCGCGTCCCCTGTACCAGGTTCGGCCTACCTCGCCGCAGAACGTCGCCCACGCTTCTGACAGAAGCCGCCGCTTCTGGAAGCCGTCGCCGAGAGGGGATGTGCCCAGCGCTGGCGTTACGCCCGGATCGGCACGACGTTGCCGGCCATCGGCGTCGACGTGTCGAGGAGCGCGGCGCGATGTGGCTACCATCATGCCGCTGCCTTACGCTGCAGCCGCAGATGCACGACCATCTCTCCATCCCCACGCTTCGGCTTGGCTTCGCCGCAAAACGCCGCCCCATTCGTCAGCAAGCAAGCGCCGCTTCTCGAAGCCATCACCACGTCGATACGCCGCCTCAACCTTGTCGCCCAACGTGTGCGCCAGCGCGATTTCAGCGACCTCATGCGGGAAGTTGGTCTGCTCTGCCGCCCGGCGGAACGTGCTGCGGAGCCATGTGCCGTCAGTCCGCCGCGCCCATGCGCCGAAGCGTCATGAGGAGTGACATGTTGGAGAGTGGGCTGCCACGCCACGCTCCCGGAAACACGAATTGATCCGGCTTACCGGCTCGTCCGAGTAATGCGAGTGTGCGACATCCGAAAGTGGCACTCGATGCCCACGCTCGCCGCCTTCATTCGTTCA
This sequence comes from Pseudomonadota bacterium, assembly GCA_046724035.1. Classification (GTDB taxonomy): domain Bacteria; phylum Pseudomonadota; class Alphaproteobacteria; order ATCC43930; family CGMCC-115725; genus DATARH01. The sequence goes on from JBKOVT010000120.1 coordinate 27,253, forward strand.
GCGGGAATAATCCACCCCCGCTCGGCCAGATTGATCTCTGACCAGCGCGCGCCCAGCACCTCCCCCGTCCGCGCCGCCGTCAAGATGGCGAACTCTAGGGCCCGCGCAGCTATACCGTAGTGCTGACGAAGCTCCGCCATGAACTCCCCGATTTGACCGTATGGCAGCGCGGCATGTGCTCCAACTTCCGCACCTTGGCTCGCGCCGGGATGGTGTGCGCCAGATTGCGTTTCCACTGAGCCGGGTGTCGGTCCCGCACGAAAGCCTCGCACGGCTGCGTAATTGAGCACCGCTTCGATACGTCCGCGCACTCGCGTCGCTCTTTCGGGCTTCATGTTGCAGATCCGGATCGAGCACTTGCGCGACGAGCCGCGTGTCAATGGCTGAGACCGGCAAATTTCTGATGATGTGATAGGCGTATGTCTCAAGGGTCGCGATTCCATTGAGCGCGGTGCTTCGGATTGCGCCATCCCGCCTCGTTTCTCTTGATGTACTCGTGAGCGGCGTTTCTTTTCGCGTTCGCGACAGGCACACCTGAACGTTAGCGCCGACAGCGGCCATTCTCTAGTTTAAGCTGGGGTGCGAGAACTCGTCTGCCGCGCCCAATTCTGATCCGCGGAAATGCGTGTGGTTTGCCTGGCGCTCACTCGTCCCGGGGAATGCGCCAGGTAGCGGACGGGTTCTCCATCGCTACACCGCCGGGTTAGGGTTCCTTGGCCGGCAGAAACAGGCCGGCAATTGCGGATAGTAAATGGCGCACCGCTTATGAACCGCTGTTGACCGCGCATGCTGGCAGTCGCCTGGCGCTCTCCCACAAATCCGGCAGCCCGGTATCGGCAGGTGCTCGTCGATCAGCCGCGCGAGACTGACCCCGACCGAGTGGCAGGCGACTTCGAGCAATCACCGCTAAAGAATGACTGCTCTTGGCGCTTAGCAGACGCTTAGGCTGGAGATCGCTCGCTTCCGGTTTTGCTCCAAACCGGACCTCCACGAAGGATACGAAGACACCTGCCCCCCGCGAGGATGCTGCGTCGTCTCATTCGATAACCTCATCGGCGCGCGCGAGGAGCGGTTCCGGCACGCGTAGGCCGATCGCCTTCGCGGTCTGCTGGTTTATCACCAGCTCAAACTTGGTGGGCTGTTCAATCGGTAAATCGGCGGGACTGGCGCCGCGCAGCAGCGTGTCGACAAGCACCGGCGGCGCGCTCGAAATTGTAGCGGATTATTGGTCCATAGGAGAGCAATCCCCCGGCTTCTACGTACTCGCGCATCGGGTAGACTGTGGGCACTCGGTAATGGATGGCCAGGCGGTGATACGCTGCCGCTTTCGAATGTTAAAGCTCCGAACTGCACGACCACCGCGCCGTCCCCGTCCGCAGCCGCTGCTGCGAAGGTCTCGCCCAGCTCTGCGGGACGGCTGGCATGGCGGATAATGATTTTCAGCCCGAGCTCTGTGGATATAGAGGTCGGGGGCCTGACGTAGCCAGGATTTCGCGCTCACCGATCACCGATACGCGGATGGCTTCGGGGACCAACTCGTGTGCTAACTCGATCAGCTTCGGCTGGAGTTCGCCGGTTATGGAAGTGGTCCCGGTTACGTTGCCTCCCGGGCGGGCAAGACTTGCCGCTCCGCTCCCGTCGAGAGCTGCGTTGTCAATGAGATCAGCAACATCAGCGCAACGAGCGGCAGTAGCCGTCGTATTCTCGCGCCTGTGCAGCAGATGCTTCTCACTCGACCACCTCGTCGGCACGGGCGACCACGCCGCTCCTACTGCGGCGTCCCAAAATCGCCGTGCTGTTTCAAGCGCCGGCGGAATAACGCCAAGTTCTGCCGTTGCCAACCTGCTTGACCGCCCGCCGCGCTTCCAATTGACCGAGCGCATAACGGATTGACCGGAATGAAAGTAAGACGCCCTTTTCCATTAGTGCGCTGCGTATGCCCGCTTACCGCTCTGCGGGCCGCACCTCGTCGGCAGCAGGCAGCGTGATCAGCCCAGGCCGGTGCTGCGTGGCTCAACCAGGCGCTCGCTCCGGCTGAGCGTCACGCGGCCGTAACGCTCTCAGGTGAGGGTGATTTTTGGGTCCGAGCGGCGGATTATTCGAGCTCTGGAGAATTATTGTGGAAGCGGGGCCATTTTTCCGCATGGCAGGGTTCGAAGGATTTCCTGCATTTTAAGGTTAATACGCCATTAAGATTGAGACGCTACGCATCTCTCGCAACGAGGCGAGGGCAGATGAGCGACCACTATCTTCAAGTGATCTCGTTGGTCGAGCGGCTTCATCGGCAATTTCTTGAAGTCGTGAAACTTGAGCTCGACGCGCTAAGAATTCACGAGGTGAACAACGTGCAAGCACTAATGCTGTTCAACATGGGCGACGCTGAGATATCGGTCGGCGAGTTAACATTGCGCGGTTATTATCTCGGCTCAAACGTATCCTATAACGTTAAGAAGTTGTCCGAGACGGGTTACCTCGTGGCCGAGCGCTCGGCGCATGATCGCCGCTCGATCCGCGTTCGGCTGACGTCAAAGGGGCGCAACTTGCGGATTCGGCTCTCCGAAATGCTTAACCGGCACATCGACATGCTGGCTGAAAGTCAGATCAAGGATAAGGATCTCCAAATCGCGGTTGCGACCCTTCAGCGGCTTGAGCGGTTCTGGCTGCGGCCCGGCGCCCCCAGCGCTTAGCCTTCAAGAAGGCGCCATTCCCCAGAGGCCTGGAACTCCGCAGCGCTGCCAGTGAAGGTGTCGACTTCATTTCCTTGATCGTCCGTTATCAGGACCGAACCCGACATCCCATCCTCGGAAATTTCTATTACTTCGCCGATGAATGTCCCGAAGAGGGCATCTGCCATAATCCACTTCTGTCCCAGGACAAATTCTTGCATTAACTTTGCCGACAATGCCTCGGACTCTTGGGGACGAGGCGGATGATTATGGCCGGTTGAGAGCGTTACCAACGAATTCGTGCAAAAGCATTCAAATTTTGCGTTAATTTTTATCGACGCGCAAAGTCGGCCGGGTTTCAAAGCCGGGTGGGGTCGTCTTCGTTTACAGGATTCGCCTTGATAATCGCTCCGTCCCGTACCGCCAAAGGCCCGGGCTGCTACTGCCAGCTAGGTTTTTCTCGTTTCGTCACCACCGCACCGCCTGCAGAGATAGGTAATCTGTCGAAAGTGAGACTTGGCTAACGATCCCATGTTTGTTTTGTAATCTCGAATTCTACGTGCTGCTGTGCCGGCTTGTATTGCAGCATGGCGGCACCGGCCAGAATGCACCCGCTGATGAAAACGCTCACGATGCTGACGGTGATAATAAGAGCTCTGCGCATGTGCTCACCTCCGCGCCGGCCCCTAACACGGTGATCGTTAACGAGCGGTAAGGCTGGATAGCGCGTTTTCGCTACGGCAGGCGCGCCTATACTCCTAATCAGGAAATGAGGTATGTATCGCTACGCACTCCACCGCACGAGGATCATCATGCCGAGAGGCCGTCCGCCGGGAAGACCGGGCAAGACAGCAGCGCGCAAAACAGCAGCGCGGAGAGGCACGGCTCGCAAGGCGCCAGCGCGAAGAACCGCAGCCCGGAAGACGACAGCGCGTAAAACGGCAGCGCGCAAAACAGCAACCCGCCGGAATACCGGCGCCCGAAAAACCGCAGCCCGCCGAACCACAGTTCGAAAGACCGCAGCCCGCAAGGCGCCGGCGCGCAGAACCGCAGCTCGGAAGACCGCAACGCGTAGACCAGCAACGCGGCGCACCGCAGCTCGGAAGACTACCGTCCGCAAGACACCAACGCGGCGCACCGCAGCTCGGAAGACCGCAACGCGGAAGCCCGCACGTCGCAACACAACAGCGCGCAAGTCTCCCCTGACAAGGCGGCGTAGAACGCCGAAAATCAGCCCGCCGGAACTGCTTCCCACCGAACGATCGCAGGACGAGGAGCAGCGATCGGAGCTGACGCCTCGAGAAGAGCTACCGCCCGAGGAGACCTGAGCGCGCGGCTTTTTGATGCCCCGCTCCTTACCGTCGCCGCTTCTTCGCCAGATCAACACGCGCGCGAAATTAGCCCAGCAAATTTGCTGCGTCGTTCGCATGCGACCAGGCGCTTCACCGCCGGTGTACCGAGAAGACAACGATGCCCAGAATGACGGGGATCGTGATCATCGCGTTACCCAGTCCATCACCCCCGAAGCCAGCAGCGGGACCGTGGCGCGTCGCTGTGGGCGACGGCGCGTATTCTTTCGGTTAATCCATTGCAGCGGTAGAGTGCGGTGCCCGGACGCTTCGGTCTCCCTTTGTGTGCTGGGCTCTGTAGTGACCTTGGCCGGGCGAGCTAACCTCAGCAGTTCGCCCGGTCCATTTTTGCGGATAGCACAACCTTAACTTCTGCCCCGTACGTTCAAGGTATGGCGCTCCTACGCACCATGACGGAAGACCTGGCATTGAAGATGCTCAAACGCGAGGGCATAGCCGCGATTTGGCGGCTTCATTTGGCGGCAGCCGCGGCACACCGGGAAGGGTATTCGGGTTCTGCGGCTTCCATTGCCCAAATCGCTGAAGCCGCTGAGGAGGCGTGGTTACGCGCCGAGGAGGCGCGACAAACTGGCCGGCCTGTTGGTTGCGCCGCTCCGAAAATACCTCCTGAGCCGTGCGGTTATCGGGCTGCCAATATTGCCGGTAGCCTATAAAACCCGGCGCGGCCTGAAAGTAGCCGAAGGGCTGATCCCTCGAAATTGCGGGATAAAGCTCGCGGTCTCCGGACTGCCGATGGTGAACATTTGAGATCAACAAGCCCGAAGGTCGGCATCGAGCAAAACTGCCGCACGCGCCTAAACCGGACCGGGACAGTAATGTGATCCGACAAAAATGAGTAGCCGGGCGTGATGCGTTGGGGGGATGCACGCCCGGCCAATTTCGCCCGGAGAGGATGAGGGATCCTCGGGGCAGCGCTTGCGTGCGGCTCAAGCCTCCGCTTAATTCACACTCATTCAGAGCATGATTATCGCTGTTCCGGCATGATGTAGATCAGAGGGCGCGAAATGCCAGCCCCAGCATGCGTCAGGTGCCCGCAATCGCCCGCGCCACTGACGGCAATGCAAAAGCTATCTATTACACAGGCCAACTAGGCAGTCGCAACCTTCCGGGCGGATGCGCTCCTTCTCGCCGCCCGGATGGAAGACTTCCGAGACCGATTGCTGGCCGTCTTCGCGCTCGTTCTGAGACTCGTTCTGGTATTGCTTTTGCGACCAGAATTTGCGGGGCCGGTCTTCCTCGCGCTGGTTCTGCCTTTAGCTTTCTTGGCAATGGATCCAGTCTTCCTCGCGCCGATAGTGCTGCGCCGTGGAGACGATTTCTCGGGTTTCGTTACGGATAGCGCTCCGGGTCTTGCCCCCTGGGGTGAGCGTTTGCGACCAAGCCCTGTCGATTTGGCGAGTTGGGAGCGCCGCTCGGAATAGTTGGGAGCGGTCATCGGATAGTCTGAAAGCAGTCTCCAGCGACTTCTATATTCGGCGACCGACAGCCCATGCCTGGACTGCAAGTGCTTTTTGAGCATTTGGCCCCTGTATCCGCATTCGATGCAGATGATGTGGTCAGGCCGAACAGAGCGTCGCACCGACACTGCCGGAACACGAGATAGTTCTTCTACAACCTCCTTGCCGAGACCCGTAAGTGTCGAATGGACAGCATTGATCAGGCCGGAGATCTGGTCGGTTGCAATTGGGTTGTGCCGGACGTAAGCCGCCACGATCTCAGTCGTGAGATGTTGCTTTTCGGCAATCATGGCGGAAATTCCTCTTAGGACTTGCTGGTCGTGCAATCTTGAAGCATGTCCGCCGATATGAGCGGGGTCGGTTGGAAAATCAACCTCCGCTGAATACTCAAAATGTTCCAGGCTGGCATTTAGTCGGCATGCTACGTCTCGGAGAAAGGAGGAATTCAATGGCTGACGCGCAATCGACTGCATCGGTCAATCGGGAACTCGCCGCAAGAATTGTGGCTGCATATGTCGGCGCAATCAGGTGCGTTCCGAGCAGATCCCCGTCTTAATTTTGACGGTTCATCAGGCACTCGCCGGTCTAGCGAAACCCGAACCTGAAGATGTCGGTCCCAGGACACCCGCAGTCTCGATCCGCCAATCTGTTCGACCTGATTACCTTGTGTGCCTTGAATGCGGACGACGCTCTAAAATGCTGCGTCGACATTTAGTAGACGCCCACGGGCTGAGCACGGACGAATATCGGACGTGTTGGAAACTACGAAGTGATTACCCAATGGTTGCTCCTGCATACAGCGAGCACCGGTCTGGATTGGCAAAGCAGTTTGGTCTGAGCCGCGGTGGACGAAAATCGGCCACCATCTGTTAAGGCGGAGCAGACTGCGGCGTCCGAGCAACCAATGAGTCGACGCAACTGTCCGCGATCAATTGGCGCGTCGAATTAGACTACTGAGCAGACCCCTCGATTCGAACACGTTCTCGGGGCGGTAAATTGACCGGACGATACGACGGGTCTGCGTCAAAGCGCTCGAATACCGAGTAATGCACGCGGGAGCCGTCGTCGATCCGTCGTGGCTCGCAAAGCGGCAGATACAATCCCAATAGGGAAGGACGCCGCGGCCAGTCGCGCCACTTCACCCGCTTCGGTATGATCTCCAGCCGCTTCCAGCCGATGGTCATCGAGTTGTGCAGCTTCGCCGTAAAGCTCGGCGTGACATAGGTCCGTGTGCTGCCCTGTCGCTCCTGCCCGAGCACAAGATGATTATACATTGATCGGTTGATTTGAAGGCCGTGCTCGACCGCTTCCTCGATCAACCATCCCAGGGGATATTTGGCGGGGCCGCTCTCAGTCTCGGAGTAGCCGCCTCCGATGTCGGCGTGCACACCTGCGAACCATACTTGTTTGATGTCCTGCGGGCGCACATTGATATTGTCGAACGCGTTTGGTTGATAATTTTGCGGCTCGGCCCAACGATTGATCCGAAACATTCTGCGCCGCTCGTCGATGGCGATTGCTTGCCGAAAAATTTCCACGCGGGTTTGTGCGCGTGTAGGGGAGCGCTTGTAGGCTTGGGAGGTATAGGCGGTCAGGGCGAGGGACAATCACGGAACTTACGGTATGCCAGACGCCTATAAGCTTGATCGGCACACGCCGGGTCCCAATGACTCGTTCGAACCCCCATGCAATCTCGAACTCCCCTTCCTGGGCAGCCCGCTTGTAGGCGGTCAAGGCGTAGGAGGCGAGATCGCGTTGCGGACGCTCCAGCAGGCCGATGAGGTATAGGAAACCCGCAAGAACGCGCATCGTGTATGCGCCGCGGCTGAAGCCGAAAAGATAAACTTGGTCGCCTTCTGCATACGTGTCGATCAGGAAACGATATGCGCAGAGAACGTCCTCATCCAGGCCATAGCCAGTAAGTAGTCCCCAGACGCCGAGCGCATCGCTTTTCAAGCGGGACCACGCCTCGCTGTCGCTGATTGTGCCGACACCCGGATGGTAGAAGACCACTTGGTCCTCATTCTTGCGGACGATCCGGTATAGCTTCAGGACATTCGACAGGTTGGCCTCGACCTCATTCCCGGTGCCGTCGCAGCAGATGACGATGTTCTTGGGCATCAGCAGGACCCGTCAGAACGACGAAGAGACTTCGTATTCTAAACTCGCGGTCCCTTCGGACGATGATCCAAATGATGAAGGCGGCAATCACGACGGCAATAAACAGGGCGACAAAAGGCAGTCCATCCGTTGCGGGACCGATAGGCACCGGCAGAGCAGTATTTGGTCGCCTCAGCGGGTTAAGCGGGTGTCATGCACCAATTGCGACAGCGATTTTTTATCCAACTGATGCAGGCAGTCGGACAGCTTCGCGTCCGCGCGTGTGGAACCGCCGACCGGGAATGCCCGACTGTGGCAGGCCTACGGCATGTGATAGCACCGAGTCACCGCGGCGTTCGGAGTGAGTAGTGCGGCTCACCTGTATGAATGGGGACGACCAGCAAGGTTGACGCTGGTTTAGGAGCGCGAACGGGCGTCGCGGGCCAGTTATCCCCATCCCCGCGATTCACAGGGGATAGATGGCCGGTCATCCTTTCCGCAGGTGGAAATCCAACGTGGCAAATCCCACCTTCGGCTTATCGGCGGTGCCGAACTCGTTGAGATGATCTTCAAGCATTACGAGAAGTTTGAGCCGGCGATAAAGACGCTGCTGTCGTTGAAGAACAGCTACATACCAGCCGCCATAATGGGCGCGGCGGCTGGTTGAATTCGCGCCATCCGACTATGCAGTTTCGTGGCACATTGGATTATGGAAAGCGCCCCGCGACGATTCTAGGTTCGGCGGTACTGTAGATCGGCCGCTTACTGAAGCGCTGAAGGCTCTCCTCGGGTGCACTACCGCGCTCGACTGGCGTTGGGAAAAGACTCCGCGCGGAGTCTTGATCGTGGGCCAGATAGGCCGGATCGGGTCAAGCGAAGCTTCCTTTGGGCACCCCTCACTTACGGCGATCGCTCAGTGCGCCCGGGGTCCACCGGCTCGCCTCGAATGCCCTGGGATAGAGCAGCCCCGGCCCAGAGAAGGTTCCTTATGGCCCCCCCACCCTCCACTTACGGCAGCGTGCTGGCGCACCCGGGTCCCGGCTGCTCAGCCCGCGCATAAGCCGACGAGCAACACGGCGATAATCAGTAAGCAACCGCGGGTGATCAACCTCGGTGATCCGGTTGCGCCCTCGCGCTTACTACTACCACCTAGCCCGCTCACCACCAGACCTGTTAACGCTGAAATAACAACAAAGCTCTGCCGGTTCTCGACGCTACGTTGTAGGATTTAGACAAGCTCTGCGGCGCGAGACGCAGCAGTAGTAAGCAACAATTCATTGACGCCCTTAAGGGCTGCTCCGGGGAGGTGCCGCATGTCATTGCTCGACATCGCAGTGATCGGCTTCATGTCCTTCATCGCGCTCACCGCGGTCGGACTGATTTCCCTTCTTACCGTCTATCGTCATTAAGGATGCCCCCGCTCACCACGTAATCGGCTCCCGCGCGCCGCATTCCGTACAGCGCAGCAGCCGCGTCCCTGGCGCAAAAGCCCCGAGTGTGTTGCTGCGGCTCGTATTTAGTGCAACGGCCCGCTCGGCGGCGCTTGTAGAGTCGCTATCGCCAGCCGGACACGAAGCATCAGAAGCACGCGGTCGGCATCCCGCCGATCCAGCGCCCGATCAGGTGTCGGCTGAGTGGCCTCCTGTAGCGCTTACATAAAATTACAATTCCTGACGCGCCGCCCGTCCGCCCATCCCTTCGCGAAGCACCTGTGCGGTTTGGGGGCAGTCCAAGCCGCCCGGTGCCGCCGTCTAGCCAGCGGGATTTTGGACACCGAAGTGGCGCGCCGGCTTTTGGAGCTGGCGGTCGAGTTTGATGATCGGGCAGTTGCGGAGGAAGCGCGGTCGCCATTGCTGTCCTAGGGCAGGCATGGCGCTAGCCGCCATGCGTTGAGTCGGGACCCGGCCGGAAGCGCCGCAGCGGGCGGGCCGGCTTCGAGATCGTGCGGCCGTCAGAACGAGCTTCGGGCTAGAGTAAACTACCGAGATCGCGAGGCGAGATCGCGACGAATGACTTGGACGAAAGCCGTGATCTTTGCCGTCCTGATTGTGACCGCGATCATCGTAGTAACCTACTACCGCAAGCTTCGTAGGACGCGCGGTCAGCGAAGCTCAGCCGAGCGACGCTAGTCGGATATGAGAACCGGCCGCTCGCGATTAGGAGACCATCGCCAGACCTTTTTACTTTCCAGAAACAACGAGGACATCCATCATGGTACAGAGCGCAACCCAGCAGCCGCCGCCATTGGTGGAAGACGTAACTGTTAAGGATGCCTTTTCGGACTTCTATATCGGGATTTCGTTAGTTGGCACGAACTTACACATGACCTTTGGCTCCGTAACCGCGGATCACACCAAACCCACGGCCCCACCCACAAGAGTCGTTTCCGCTAAGATTGGTGCTTGCTTTGCCAGGCGCAGTCGAATTGCGAGACCTGCTCGCGCAGATTATCGACTCAGCGGCAAAGCAAGGGTTAATCCGAGCCGCCCCCGTGCCAACTATCGTTCCGCCGCCGGGCGGCACGTCCCATTGATCCGCTGACTAACACACCGATCACCGGGCCCGATCTGGCCTTCAGGAGGCGCAGCACGACTCGGGCATGCCCATTCCGGGTTGCGCGCGGGCGTTGCGCTGTACCGAATGTTGCTCACGGGATGCCGATTTTGTCGTGACCGGGCAGGGGCGCTAGCACTGTCGTTGACTAAGAGGTGGAGAGTGTCGTGCAAAACTACTCGGCTGATCGGGGCATGGCTTGGATCCGCGCCACACGCCGATTTGACGATATTGACGATTCGATTTTGATGGGTCCTGCGACGTTCTGGCTTGCTCCGCGATCCATATGCGGCGCGCGGGATGCGGATTATGCCGTCAGTGGTGCGAACGCTGACTAGGGACCAAACCAAGGCAATCTGGCGTTTGTGAATTGAAAAAGGAGCATTCCCCGGAGTACCGGCTGGCCATGTACGAGGTTGAAGTACATCTCCAAATGAAGTTGGCCGATGCGATGGGCGAGTTGCGAGTGTGGCTCGACCACAACGACTATGTGCCTGTGAGTTTCGAGATCAGCAAGAAGACAGAGGGCGTACTGGTTCGAATGGTCTTTGCCGAGGACCGTGCGGCTAGAGAGTTTAAGCGCAGTTTCGCGCGCTGAGGATCTGACCCGCTATATACGATCGCTATTGGACCCGGTTATCCCCTACCGGCCTCAGCTCTCCACCAAATGCTTCCGCACAGGCTATGGCCTCGCTCTCGACCTTGAATTCCAAGCGGCATGTGACGCGCTCGTCCTCCGTGGCGCAGCGGAAGGCATCGGGTTCAAAACGCTGCGCGTCCAGCCATTCTCTAATACGCGCCATGATTGCAGAGAGCTGTTCGGGCTCACGGTGAATTTCGACCACGTACAACATGCGCGTGCTTTACTCCACATTCGTTTAGCTGAAAGTTAAATAGCCGCTGTCCAATGGAACAGTGACAACGGATGGCCGCTGCTACTAATCCCGAGGAGCGACTACTCTCAGGAGCATTTTAGGAAGTCGGGCCGCAAACATCCCCGCCTCATGCCTCGAATCAGAAACGCGTCTGCGTTGCCGGGAATGGGATCCGCGCGGCAAGGCTGTCGTGTCGATCAGTTGGGGTAACTCGCCCGCTACGAGACTACGACCACAGGAGACGCGCGATTGCAATGGGCCGCTTAAAGATAAATTTCGTTGAAAATACTGGATACCTTATGAAACGCTCAACTGTCGTTTCCCATCCGGCGGCATTCGCTGCCGTTCTCCTGCCGAAGAAATTCATTGATGGTTGGCGATCCGCCGGAAGCTGCGCCAAAGACGGTCCTTGTTGTCGAGGATAACGAGCTTAATCTGAAGCTGCTGAACGATCTGCTTGAGTTCAGGGGATATACAGTGATTGCAACGCGCTTGGGGGAGCCGGCACTTGAACTGGCCCGACAATACAAGCCCGCTTTGATCCTAATGGACGTTCAACTTCCTGATATTTCTGGAATGGAAGCTACTCGACGGCTCAAGAGCGACCAGGAAACGCGCGCCATCCCCATTATTGCGGTAACTGCGTTTGCCATGTCTGGCGATGAGGCGAGAATACTCGCGAGCGGATGCGATGCTTACGTTTCTAAGCCATTCAATGTAATCGATTTCCTAAAGTTGGTTGAGCACTGGACAAGGGGGGCCAGCTCATAGCTGCGTTACGCCGCGGCATTGGGCACGATCTCAACGGGAACGTCGAAGCATCGGCGCAGCGCCGCAGCAAAGGATGCAGGGCCACTACCGCTCGCCTTCAAAATCACGTCGACCGCTCCATAGATCATCCATTCGCCCGTGTTCAGTACGAAGACAAAGCATCGGTTCTCATTCTCGCGAACGGCCGTAAAGCCTAAATCACTTTGGTAAGGGACAATACTCAGCCCGGCATCCCTGGCCACTTGGCGCATTTCGTCCGATAGCATGTGCTGCCTTAAATCAGAATTATAGCAAACGTCATACTCGTTACCCTTTACTTTCGCAAGCACGTTCCTGCCGGTGTTCTTGCCGCTGTACAGTATCCTGTAGACAAAATCACCCAGTGACTGTAGCGGCACCCGTACAGGATAGCCGTATTAACCATGAACTTCTTTGCATGGTGGGGGCTTTAGGGAGCGCTGTAACGCGCGAGGGAGGTGAGCGGTCACTCCACCTCGGCCGAGTTGTAGCGAGCCTGCCGCGGGTGAGGTTCGGCGGTACTGTAGATCAGCCGCTTGCTGAAGCGCTGAAGGCGTTCGCTCCGTACACTACCGCGCCTCGACTCGCGCAGTTAGGAAAAGACTCCGCGCGGGGTCTTGATCGTGGGCCAGATAGGCCGGGTCGGGATCGAGCGAAGGTTCCTACTGACCCACCCACCACTTACGGCGATCGCTTGGTGCGCCCCGGGTCCACCGGCTCGGCTCGAATGCCCTGGATAGAGCAGCCCCGGACCCCGAGAAGGTTCCTTGACCTACCCCGCCATTAATGGCTGCCCGTTGGGGAACTCGGTCCCCTTCATACCTGTCACGCTGCGTGATGCCACGCGCGAGGCTGGTTGTTAAACAACGCGACTACCGTAAGCCTTTACCCGACGACATTCGTCGACGGGGTACGGTAGCCGCGATCAGCGCCATCTATTCCCGACGGCTCCGCACGGAGTCTTTGCATCGGCAAATCGCGCCTGCACCAAAATTTGGAACCAGGCGTCAGACCGAGTCGCGACCAAAAGCCGGCGGTGTCGACGAAGGACCAGTTGTTCAGGGGGACGACCGCTTACGGTGTGCTGAGCGGAAGTTCGCTTCAGACTTCGTCAGCTTCCGGTTTTGCCCCTAAGCCGACCTTCAATTTGCCGACGCAACCCTGCCCGACATCCTGTTCGGTCGGGTAGATGGATGGGCCGCAGCGGAGCCTGCCCGGTGCCCGCACCATTATAACCGCACATTAATATGGCCGCTGTATGTTTCGAATTCCACGCTGAGGTGCCCGATGCTGAAGCTTGATGCGGAGAAAGCCGCGAAGATCGGCTATGTCCTGTTCCGCTACATGCGCGCGCGACCTCGCTTCAAGCATGAGTTGGTTGAACGGCCACTCCCGGCTCACGAGTTGGCCGAGCTGATCTGCGCCGGCAGATATGATTTTGACGAAGTTTACATAGACCCTGCCGCCAACCCGGCGATCGCGTTGGATGGGAAAGCGGATGAAGTATTCGAGGCACTGATCAAAAAGAAGTACCACGCCATCCCGTTCTGGGACCCGATGCTGGTCGCCGCATGGCGTCACTACGTCATCGTGACGGTCCGCTACCTCAACGGCCAAGTCCGAGCCGCAGTCGCCTTGGCGTCTAGCGGGCGAGCGGTTTCTGCCTAGCCGCCTCGAGTTTTTGCGGGTCGCCCGGAACGGATCTTCGCACGCAACTGCGAGCGGCGTTCACCTCGCAATGCGAGCCACGGCGCAATCACAATAGGACGTGCACGATCTCCTTAAACGGCCGAGGCTCGAGAAAGTGCCGTCGCCGCATATCGTGGTCGATGTGCAGAAATACCTGTGCCACCAAGATCTGGTTCACCCGTTCGCCGTCGTCGGACAACGGCATGAATAAGACCTTGATATGGCGCTCCGGTCCCCGATGCTGGGGCGAGATGAACAGACATTCGGAAAAGAGGGCGCGATGTAGGCGCACGCATTCGTCATAGAGGGCCAGGACATGGGTCTTGTACTCCGGCCCAGGCAATACCTCATCGAGATATCGGCCTGTTGCGTTCATGCCAAACGCATCGGCATTCTCAGTCCCGATCAGGCGATAGCGATAACGGCCCGGTGGCAGCACTTCGACGAGCATCAGGATCGGGAGAAGCTTCGGGATATCGACCGGATCAATGTCGCGGCGTCGAGGCAGCCGCCCGTCGATCGATTGGAGCACCCAGTATTCGAACGCCGCCATCAGGCGAGCATCGGTGATTGGCGACAGGGTATTTGCCGCATCGAGAGTGGCGGTGAGGGGCATCCACGAAGCTTACGGCGGTTTTCACCAAGATTGTATGAACCCTGTGCAGTACCACCGCAAGCGATCCTCCCCGAGCGTTGATCCACCAGACGCGGATTACCACACATAAAATTTTAATCCATTGTTGCTAGATTGCTGCCGATCATTAGAGGTGATGCATGGAATTTGACCCCCGGTCCGAGCTGATCAGCATATCGAATGATGATGCCGCGGCATGTGTGCTCGATCTGGAAAAGGGTCTTGTGCTTCTCATTAAGGCGATCGAGGCCTGCAGGCGCCGCAACGAGGGTCGCCCACGATCGGCAGCCTTATTGGCCGTCTCGATCGACAATATGCAATCGGTCACTGACCTTTTTGGACCCCATGTCACCGAGCCGGTGTTCACCGGGCTAGCATCCCGCATCAAGGAATGCCTGCGAAGCAGCGACCTCATCGCTCGCCTGAGCAAGAATCAGTTGGGCGTGGTGCTGCCGTATTTCCGCTTCAATGGAGCTGCAGTCGTGATTAAGAGAATCCTCGCGCTCCGGGCCAAACCGACCCTCGCGACGCATTTTGGCACCGTCGATCTGAAATTCTCCGTCGGAAGCGTCTTCTTTCCCGATCCGAACTTGGGGACGGCCGACATCATTATCCGGGCCCAAGCTGCGGTTGGCTATGAACGGACGGCAAATCAACGGGCTGTGGAATTGACGCGCTCCGTTCGTGAGCAGGTTAATACTTTGAGATCAGCATAAGCCCGTTGAAATGGTAAGCGGAAAATCTCAGATACCGACATTCAGCCCGGGCATATTTCCCTTCAAGCGCGGGATCGCCAACACGCGCGATCCGGTATCGATCTCATCCCACCAGCAGACGGCAAATTCCCGTCGCGCTAGCACGCGTTTGGCACGGTAATCGCGCAGTGACTCAGGCCCGAAATGCTTGACGCAGCACCGCAGTCTGATCGCCGGGACGGCTCCCGCCAACGAGTGCTGAAGAAAGCTCTTATTGTTTTCAACAATGGGCATTCAACTGTCGGCTGTCACATCCTCGACATCTCGGAAGTCGGTGCGAAGCTCCTGCCAACCGATGTTGCGTCCTGCCCGCGTGAATTTGCGCTAAAGTCCCTGACCGGCGAACCGCGCCAGTGCGAGGTAATTTGGTGCAGAGGCGGTGCATTGGGTGTCCGCTTTCTGGATCTAGATCAGTCGGAGAAAACCGCTGAGGATCGCCGTCGGCATACCCGGCGCCGTGCCTTGCAGCCGGCGCTCATTGTCTGCAACAGGGGGCTCTCTACGATGGTTTGCCAAGTCATCGACATCTCGGAAATGGGAGCAAAGCTGATCCTGGCCGATGCCTTTGCATGCCCGAGAGAGTTCGTGCTCAAGCCCAGGAATGGTGGACCTCGCCACTGCGCTGTTCTTTGGCGCAGAGGCACCGCCATGGGCGTCCGGTTTTTCTGATCACAGAGAGCGGTGATTGGTACGCGGGGGCGTCCTAAAATCGGATGTTCATCTATCGGCCCGAGGCGTGACTGAGCCTATTAAAGGGTTGCTGTCCCACTCCGCTCTGGCTTTGCAGTCACCCGTGGGACGCTTTCGAGCGTTCAAGAACCTCCGCCAATTTGTTCGCGAAGCTTGGGTCATTTCCGGGATTTGAGTTGAACGACGAATGCACAATCCTGACTGGATCTTCGGTGTGGTACCGCCCTTCGGCATACGTCATGTACAGTTCCTTGGTGACTCCCGTTCCAACGAGTACCGCTCTGCACTGATGTCCCTGCTTTGATAGCCAGGTAATCATTGCGGTTGTCATGTAGCTAAAGATTTTAGGTGACCCGAAAGCAGAAATTCCATGAAACCGTTGGCCGTCCGAACCCCAGATCGTGTACTCCGTTCCGGAATGGCCGGAGAGTTCCCATAACGACTTCTTGACGAAATTGATATCGGAGAAGTCGTTTCGATAGATCGTTGCATCCGGAACGCCGCCTGAATAACCGGCCCAGGCCCATTCCGGGCACCCTGGGTTCTGCGTTTTGTGAGCCTCGTAAACGGCTAAATCGCTGCCGTAAAATGCGCCATGTGATACACCATCTTTGATCAGATCATAGGCTGTGTTGATGAGCTGTGCAGTATCGAGGTCGCCGCCTCGGTCGGGATGATGTCGATGCAGCAACTCCCGGCGCGCAACCTTGATGGCCTCGCGGCTCATCCCGGTAACATCGACGCCCAACCGTCGAAAGAGCATGATCGCGTCCTGAGCGCGAGCGGGCACGATAAATTCGGTTTTGGGCATTCTTGCTGATTGAGAATCGGATGGACAATAGTCAATCCAGCGTACAAAAAAATGGTTACTCCTGAATAAATCGACCGCTTCCGCACCCTACGTTGCGATCGCGATAGCTAAGACCAAGCACCCGCAGCGGCACGCGGTAGTCAGATGCGCTTGCACCCCCTCAACGAGGGCCCCATCAACTCGTTGACGCACACGATTATCGTCTTCGACGAGCGAGCCCGCCGCGTTTGCGGGGCCTTCTCGTAGCTAATCGAAAATTAAGCGTAAGCTGAAGTAAATTATCAAGATTATCTCATTTACTGTATCGGCCGACACGCGAGGCAGATGAGATCGCGCTCCTCGGCGGAGCGAGCTCTGACGGCTTTCGCCAACATCGCTTATGGCGGCTGCTCGGGTACGAGGAAACATGCAGGTCGACGGGACAGATGCGGACGGTGTGATTGACGCTCTAGACCGAGTACCGGAAATGCCGCGGCCTGGGCAGCGCTGGTCGGTGCGGTGGAAGGCGGCCGTTATTGAAGCCGTGCGTGGCGGCTGGGCAATCGAAGAGGTGTGCCAGCTTTACAACATCTCCATCGACGAGTTTGTAGCTTGGGAACGGGATCTTGACCGCAACGGAATCCCCGGCCTGCGGTCTACTCGTTACCAGATTTACCGCGATACTGAGATACAGGGGCCTAGATGTCAGCCGAACCGAGAACCGGTTACTGCATCGCCGGATCGAGCTGTCCCATCGCATTTGCGAGGGAATACGTAAATCGAATCGGCTAGACCCACGTTATCCATCCTAGCCAATCAGGGACAGGGAGCTATATGCGTCCCTCGGCTTTCGAGACCAATTCGTTGGCGCCGGTCCGCATTCAACCGCAGCCATACGCTGCGGTCGATGTCGGTGGTCAGCTCGGCAGTCTCATAGATGCCATCGAAGATTCCGCTCAGCCGGTCTGCATTTATAGAGCGAAGCGGTATCTCTACGTGAATCGAGCCTACGCGACGATGCTGGGCTTTAATGCGACTGACGAGCTCCTACAACTTTCGGATATTATCTCACTTGTCCATCCAGACGATCGCCCGATGGCAGGAACGGCGACGCGCGCAAGGCTAGCGGGCGAGCACGCATCCACTCGCCACGAATTCCAAATGTTGCGACGAGAGGGGTCGGTGATCTGGGTCGAGACCGTCGGATCACACATTCGCTGGGAGGGTCAGTCAGCGGCGCTGGTGTTTGCCAACAACATAACCGACCGAAAGCTCATCGAAGAGGCTCTGCAGCAATCCGAGCGGCTCTTCTCGAAGATGTTCCACTCCTCGCCCGACGTGATGATCCTGAGTACCGTAGCCGATGGGCGTCTTGTCGAGGTCAATGACACGTTCCTGAAGCTACGTCAGCTCAAACGCGAAGACGTGATCGGCCGCACGGGCGCTGAACTAGGGCTTTGGCACGATGGCGCGGAGCGTGAACGGGTCATCGAGGCGGTTCGCATAGATGGCATGGCGCGCAATATCCCCAGCGCTCACCAATCCCTCGATCCCGAGAAAGGTCTGCGCCATTACGCCGCTTCGGCCGAACTTGTTCGGCTCGGAGAGGACGAACTGCTCCTATGGGTGGCCCGCGACATTACCGATCTGCGCCGAACCGAAGAGGAGCTGCGCCGCAGCAAACGAGGTGCTGAGGAGGCTTCGCGGGCCAAGAGTGAATTTCTGGCTCATATGAGCCACGAGCTGCGGACACCGCTTAATGCCATTCTCGGTTTTTCGGAAGTCATTCGCGACAGAGTCTACGGGCCGGATGCATCGTCGAAGTACACGGAATACGCTGAATGCATTTATAGCGCGGGTGAACATCTCCTGCAGATCATCAACGACGTACTTGCGCTTTCAAAGGTGGAACACGGAAAGCTCACGTTGCAGGAGAGCGACTTTTCCGCTGAGGAGCTTATCAATGACTGTCTGCGCATGGTGCGCCAAGCAGCCAAAAAAGCTGGTCTTCAGCTAAACGCAAGTCCTGTCGATCCGAAGCTCGTTATCCGCGCTGACGAGCGCCTGATGCGACAAGTCCTGCTCAATTTGCTCTCTAACGCGATTAAATTCACTCCGCCGCAAGGGAGAGTATCTCTGTCAATCGAGGTCCTTCGTCCAACGAATGGTGCACGCATCATCGTTTCTGACACCGGTATCGGGATGAGTGAGGCGGATATTGCGATCGCGCTGACCCCGTTCGGACAGATCGAGGGCGGATTAACTCGCCGCCACGAAGGCACCGGCCTTGGGCTTCCATTGACCCGGTCACTGGTTGAATTGCATGGCGGCGAGTTGAAAGTCCGCAGTGAGCCGAACGTTGGGACGACGGTGGCAATCACGCTGCCGACCGAGCGAACGGTCTCGTCTTCGTCGATTGATAAGCCCACGGAAATGCCCGTTCGATGAAGCCCGTCTTGCGCATGGGAATGGCAAGCGCCCTAGCAAAATCCGCTGCTGGGGCAGATACCGGACCTAGGAAGATTTAACGCGAGCTGCCGATCGCGACTACGGTCGAAGGTTCGACCAATCCGGGCGATCAAAAGCCGCACGCACCTTTTCGGCAACATAGCTCGGCGCCAATGTCCATAGTGCTTTTCGACCATGCGGGTATCGGCGTGGCGGACCGGGACGGTGGGTCGGATTTAAGCAAAATGCTCTGCGCGCCAGCTATTCTGCTGGCGAGTGTATCCTCCCCATGTTGGCCCCTCCCGAAATAACCTGGGGGTCGTTCTCTGCCAAGATGGAAGCACCTTTCGAGACAGAGTTCCTTATTCCGCGCATCGGCCAATTGTAGACACAGGCGGCCGATCTCCCGGAACGAAGCGCGGCGCAAGCGCAGATCGAGGAACTCGCTTGCAAGCTGTCCGACTACGTCTCGGGGCTTTACCAGAAACAACCAAAGGGCGGAAGCGCGTCGCCGACGCAAATCGGTGTTTGTGAACGAGAGGCCGATCCTGACCCGATAAGCGTTGTGGCGATCTCAGGAAAATTCAGAGACCGGTTACGGATCCGTAAAAGATCGGCGGCAGTTTATGCTGGGCCGGGTAATGTCTCGGAAGGCCATACAGATCATACAACCGTGCTCGTGGGTGGACCCGCCGGACGTCGTCGCTGCCGAAATGGCGGCTGAAGGAGCCAGCGATCGGATTGTTGCCGAGCGGCTGGGGATCGATCGGATGGCGGCACGCCGGCATCGGATAAATCACGTCGTCGCTCCCGCAAAGGCTTTGGCCGCAGCTGCCAACAAGGGGGCCGACGTGCGCGAACAGAGCGAGCAGGCGCTAGCTCTCGCCGAACAAGGCGACCCTTCAGCCTTCCTCGCCCTGGCAGGCATCGTGAACGACCTGAAGAAGGTCCACGATCGCCTGGAGCGCACCGCCGACGCGGCGGAGCAGGACAACCAGCGCCTCGCGGGCGCGAGCCTGTCGAGCCAGCAGCTCCGCGCCGCTGAGGTGCGAGCGAAGATCGGCGGTGTCGGTGCTTATTCGCCTCAGAAGCAGAGCGGTAGCGGCGAGGCGCCCACATTCAGCATCACGATGATTTTCGGCGACAGAGCGGAGCGCCTCGATATGACGGCCGCGGAGCCCGCGCTGGGAACGACGATCGATATGCCGCCGGGTCAGCCAGCCACTACGCTAGTAGAAATCCCGGATATGCGGCCTGACACGAGTGGTGAAGCAGACGCGGTGTTCGACGAGGATCTTTGACGCTAGGTGCCGCGCTAATCCTGCGGTTTGTGCTCGCGCATTGTATGAGCTGAGAATCGGCGGTTTAGCACGGTGATGGCGCTAGGCTCCATGCGCGAACGCCGCTCTGACCCGATATATTCGCTGTGAAATATCCAATCGCTGCCCGGCACCGGGTTCCGCAAGCGGTAGGCTGTTATCCTCTGATCTTCGGCTGTATTGACGAGGAAAACGGCATTTGCCTGCACAACTGCTTCAACGTCGTCCGGCGCGTCGAAAGTCCGGCCGACCAATACACGCTCGCCTCGAAAGAGATCCATTACATAGCGTGGCACAGCACCCCCTTCGGATTTCCAGCAGCATAGGAGGGGATGGTTGCGAGTGATAGCCGTTTTTCACTGTTTGCCTAGGCGGCAAATTCGTCTTGGGGTAGCCGATAGCACTTCGTTTCGGCCCCCTCGCCGACTAGCTTCAATCGCCCGTCCACTGCCATAGCCCGCATGTTGATGGCGACCTGTTCGGCAGGAGCAAATCCTTCCAGCCTCGACGCCATCTCGGTGTTAGTAAGCGGGCGCGGGTCTAAATCGTGCATGACCGCAAGTATCTTGCTCTGAACTTCGTTAGCCGACTTGCCGTGCCGGTGATGATTGCCCGTACAGGAGTCGGTCTCGTGAGTTTGCCGCACTTGGTTCAAAAGCTCTGACACCGCCTCGATAAGAGCATCGAACTCAAAGGGCTTCCGCAGCACGGCATCGGCGCCAAGCTCGCGCGCGACATGCAGGTAAAGGTCATTCCCCGCGACCCCCGACACGGCGAGGATCGCTATGTGAGGTTCTTTCTGCCGCAGTTCCATAATGACCTCGACGCCTTCCTTCTCCGGCATCATGAGATCTGTCACCACGACAGCCGGCTGATATTTTCGAGCCAGAGCGATACCGTTCGCGCCGTTCTCAGCTTCTCGGACGCGATGACCAGCGGTTTCCAGCGTCGCGGTCATGACCTCACGGCTGACCGCGTCATCATCAATAACAAGTACGTCCGCCATTCGACAACCCGTGAACTAGGTCCGATTTGAACGAGTTACAAAACGCTGCCATAACGGTGACTCGTTCGTTCTTTATTTACAGTTAATACGAGCCCGCGCCACGGGCGCGGATTTGCTGGATCATGACGCTTTTTGCCGGGGGATTCGGTTCACCACTCCACAAATAAAAACCTCTGGAAGTGATCTCCCTCACATTGCTTCAATGTTGGAAGAAGGTAATTGTGCCTGCACACACCGGAGCCATGGCCGCGGCCAACGGACATGAAGCGAGAAAACGAACCTAGTGACGAAGCTGTCGAGCATGGGCCGGTGTACCTCGCGATAGAGCGCGCGCTTTGGGTGCTCGGTCCGGCTCTGATACTGCTTACGTTGCTGAATGTTCCGGGGATGCACGCTGCGCGAGAGCAGACCGAAGCGCAGCTTGCCGCAGATGTCAGCGCAGAGAACCTAGAGTATTGCGCGAGATGGGGGATGCCCGCTGGAACCGCTCAATACCTAGACTGCATTCGGGATCTCGTCGCGATTCGGGCGAGAGCTGAGCAGCGCCTTCGGGACAGTATCGCCGCCTCTGATCTTTAACGGCTGCGGTTCATGCTGGGTCCGCCCGCATAAAAGCTTTCTTGATAAGCTGCGGCGCAGCCTCCGTGCCGCTGGCTCACGCCAACGGCCAGTAAGCTAGCGCGGACAGGCACCCCGCCGTTCTCTCAATGCGGCGAGGTGTTTGCCCTCAATATGCGATACCGCTTCCGAGGTAGATGGCGCGCCGGTTGTTTAGAGCGCGAAAGATCGCATAACTTCGGCTTTCATCCAAACCTCCTCAGCGACCTCGGCGATCTCCAGCACAATGCCTGCGGATTGCGGGTGCCCCGTTCGGTGAGCGTCGGCCGCAGCGACGTGTAGTCGCCAGATTCCTGAGATACCGTTGCGAGCCAGAACTGACCGGGCAATTTTCTCGATCGTGGTGCGCGGCACGGTTACGGTCATCATTGCCTCGTCCTCTATTGCCGCAGAAATCCACAGCGCCAGGGCTATTACGCCGACGAGAAATACGGCGGTCATTCCAAGGGCGATTACCGACGCGCTTGGTCCGGCGTCATCGAGTTCATTGCCGGATTGTCGCGAAGAAGAATTAAAAGAACCTTCAATTTTTGAATTAATTCGAGCTTATCCGCCAGATCGCGTTTTTCAAGTAACGACGCAGCCGCATCGGCTACGGTCTGCGCCGGCTACGGTTAACCGGGTCGCCGGATTTCACGCGCTGGCTTGTCCTCGCGCACGCCCTTATAGATGACCTGGCGCATCAAGCCCTGATCGGTCCAGGCGAGATAATTCACCTGCACGACCAGCTCGGGCCGTACCCAGTGTACCCGCGACAGCTCGAGCGGCGCGCCGAAATGGCTCGTGCGCGGCGGCGCTTCGGCTAGCGGCATCTTTTTTACCGCGAGGGGCTGTAGCCGACGATACAGCCTTTCGAGTTCGGCATCGGCAATGCCCGAGCCAGCGCGGCCGGCGTAATGCAGCCAGCCGGCGTCGTCGTAATAACCGAGGAGCAATGAGCCGAGATACGGCCGGCTGCCCTCCGGCTCGCTCCAACCGACGACAATGAACTCATCGGTATTGAGGCACTTTGTCTTTTGCCAAAGGCCGCGGTCGCCGGGCACGTAAGGCGCATCGACGCGCTTCGATACGATGCCTTCCAGCCCGCCGCGCTCGCACGCCACTTTGAAAAACTCCGGCCCGCGACCCTGTTGATGATCGCTGTATTGCAGCTCGCCGCCGGCGCCCGTCAGCAGCTCGGCAAGGTGCGCCTTGCGCCCGGTAAGCGGTTGGCCGCTCAGATCTTCGCCATCGAGAAACAACAGGTCGAAGAGGAAGAAGACCAGCGCCGCGTCGCGGTGGAACTGGTGCGCGGTCTGAACCAGGTCAAAGGATATCGTGCCATCCGGCCGCACGCCGCAGAGTTCGCCATCGAGGTATGCTTGCGACGCCGGCAGCTCTTTCACGGCGGCGGCGATCGTCGGGTATTTGCGGGTCCAATCGAGCCCGGTGCGCGTCAGCAGCTGCACGTCGCCGTGATCGAGGCGCGCGTGCATTCGGTAGCCGTCGAACTTGATCTCGTGCAGCCACTCCGCGCCGGCCGGCGGCTCTTTGACGAGTTTACTGAGCTGCGGCTTCACGAAGCCCGGCAGGACCGCGGACGGCGAGCGGTGGCGGGGGCGCGCTGTGAGCTCGTTGGCACCGGATGCTCAGCGCAAATCGGCTAACCGCACCCGGTAGACGCGTTCGGCGCTTACGACCTCGGCGTGCACATCATCGCCGACGTAACGGCGGAACACGCCTGTCCGCGCCTGCCAACGCACCTAATCGCCAGGCTTCCAAACCGGCGCTACTTGTTTCGGGAGTGCTGCGGCGCGCCGGGTGTTGCGCTGGCTTGCTTTCCGCGGCTCGCCGCCGCGTAGCCGCGCTCTACCGGACATGGGCGATCCCTTCAGGGCGCGCGACGGGCACTTCAGCGTATTCTTCGGCGGTAAGATCTGGCAGGGGCATTGACCCGAATATGGTAACGCCGCGCGGCAAAGGCGAGTCGGAGCCGATGACGCTTGGCCAAGCGCTCGCCGCGCATGTCCGGCTGATCGTGTGGTGCCAGGGCTGTAATCACCGGGGTGAGCCCGATCTCGCCACCCAGGTCGCCCAGCAGGGCTCGGGAATGCCCGTTCCTGAATGGGCGCGGCTGTTGCGGTGTACGGAATGCGGCGGGCGGGATGCGGATTTTGTCGTCAGCGGTGCGAAACGCTAGCGGCGCCGTCGCCTTTTGAACCGCGCCCGATAGAACTCCACGATTAAGACGCGGATCGCCGCACTCAAATTCAGGTCGTGCGGACGTTCGCGGCTAAGCTCCAGGATAATGTCATCAACCGTCTTGTCCTGATCCTGAGCGATATCGGCAAGGGCCTCCCACATGACAGCTTCCTACCGTAAGCTAGTCCTGCGGGGGCCGAGATAGATGTTGCGCGGCGCGACGCGCCCACCACTAAAAAGTTTGCTCCTCCGCCTCATGAACCGAGCGTACCGCGATCCGATAATAGTGCCTGTTACAATTTGGCTTTTCTGTCGATTACGATGGTATGCGGGGTCGGCGAACGAATCGCTAACATCCATTGCGCGGGCGTGTCTTTCCGTGCGGGTTAGCCTCAGCGGACGGACGCCGTACCGAAGATGGCCGGAGCGGGCATCGAGGAGATCCGCCCCGGCCAAATTTGCGTTGTCGCTAAAGGAGACCCGGGCGGGCACCCAGAGAAGGTAATCGGCCCGCCCGGCCTGCGTCGGCCCTCGCGGTGGGGTGACGCGAG
>JBKOVT010000061.1:0-43179 GCA_046724035.1 Pseudomonadota bacterium
CGTCCGCTGGTCGCCTGTTTTCCGGAGATGAAGCCAGTCGTCGCCTTCGCGCGAACGGCGATGATCCGCTCGCGCGAGCCGCATCCGCGCGACCGGGAGAGCGCCAACCGCATCCGCCTCGGCTATTACGAGCACATCGCCGCCGAGCCGCTGCCAAGCCTCGCGGTCATCCAGGACATCGATGCGCCCGACACCGGCTTCGGCGCCTTCTGGGGTGAGGTGCAGACGCATGTCCATAAGGGGCTCGGCTGCACCGGCGTCATCACGGACGGGTCGGTGCGCGACCTCGACGCGATGGCGAGCGATTTTTTCGTGCTGGCCGGGTCGATCATGCCGAGCCATGCGCATGTTCATCTCGTCGAGTTCGGCGGCACGGTCACCGTCGGCGGCATGGTCGTCTCACCCAACGACATCATCCATGCCGACCGGCACGGCGCGGTCGTGATCCCGCCCGAGGCGGTCAGCAAAATTCCGGAGGCGGTCGATCTCCTGACGCGCCGGGAGAAAGTGCTGATCGAAGCCTCGAAGCAGCCCGGCTTCTCGGTCGACCGATTGCGCCAGGCCTATCGCGAGCAGGACGACATCCACTGAGAAAAGCGCGCCTCTCCGCCGCAGGAAGAGGTTGCGTGAAGGGGCGGCTAGATCTCGATTTGGCCGCCGAGTTCGACAACGCGGTTCGGCGGGATGCGGAAAAACTCGGTTGCATCGAGCGCGAGGCTGTTCATGAACATGAACAGCCGGTCGCGCCATCGCAGGAACCCCGTGCCGCGCGGCCGCAATTTCTCGCGGCCGATATAAAAGGACGTGTCCATCAGATTGATGTAGAAATGCTGCACCCGGCAGAGCGCCAGGGCGCGCATGATGTTGGGCTCGTCCATAAAGCCGTAGCGCACCCGCATCGTGTAGAAGCCCTTGCCGATTTCATCGATCTCGAGCCGCCGATCGTCGAGCACGTGCGGAACGTCCTCGGTATCGACCTGCATCATGACAACGCGCTCGTGCAACGCCTTGTTATGCTTCAGCGCATGCAGCAAGGCGCTCGGCACCTGGTTCAGGTCGCGCGCCATAAAGATCGCTGTGCCGGGCACCCGAACCGGCCGCTCGGGGTTCAGCATCTCGACAAACTGCGTCAGCGGCATCGCATCCCGGGCGCGCTGCTCGGCGAGGATGCGGCGGCCGCGCCACCATGTCCCCATGATGGCGAAGACGAAGCCGGCGACGACGATCGGGAACCAGCCGCCCTCGACAACTTTCAGCATATTGGCCGACAGGAAGGTCAGATCGACGAGAGCGAAGACGGCGAAGACAGGCACCGCGACAGACAGACGCCAGCCTTGGGCGCGCATATAAAGAAACGCGAGACCGGTGGTGATCAGCATCATGCCGCTGACCGCGATGCCATAGGCGGCGCCGAGATTGTCGGATGACCGAAAGAACAGCACGAGGACGATAACCGCCAGCAGCAGCGCCCAATTGATCGGCGGCACGTAGACCTGCCCGATCTCCGTCGCCGAGGTGTGGCGGACTTCGAGCCGTGGCAGATAGCCGAGCTGCACGGCCTGTCGGCTTAAGGAAAAGGCGCCGGAGATGACCGCCTGCGAGGCGATGATCGTCGCGATCGAAGAGAGGGCGACAAGGGGGTAAAGCCCCCAGTTCGGTACAAGCCGGTAGAACGGATTTTCGAGCGCCGCCGGATCGCGAAGCAGCAGCGCGCCTTGCCCGAAATAGTTCAACAGCAATGCCGGGAAGACGAGGCCAAGCCAGGCGCGCCGCAAGGCGTTGCGGCCGAAATGCCCCATATCGGCGTAAAGCGCTTCGGCGCCGGTCACCGCGAGAAACACCGCGCCCAGCATCAAAAAGCCGTGCCAGGGATGGCGCACGAGAAGCGCCAGGCCGTAATAGGGGTTGACCGCCAGCAGGATGTGCGGCTGTCGCGCGATGCCCCAGATGCCGAGCGCCGCCAATACCGCGAACCAGACCAGCATGACCGGGCCGAACAGCCCGCCAATGGCCGCCGTGCCGCGGCGCTGAACGATGAACAACGCGGTCAGCAGCACGAGGGAGATCGGAATGACATAGGGCTCGAAGAACGGCGTCGCGACCTTGAGCCCCTCGACCGCGCTCAACACCGAGATCGCCGGCGTGATGACGCCGTCGCCGTAGAACAGCGCGGCGCCGACAAGCCCCGCGGCCATGATCCACAAATAGCGCTTTTGGGTGCGGTTGCTCGTGCGCAACACCAGCGCGGTCAAAGCCAGCAGCCCGCCCTCGCCGCGGTTATCCGCGCGCATGATGACAAAGACATATTTGATCGTGACGACCAGCGTCAGCGTCCACACGATCAGCGATAGCACGCCAAAGATCGCCAGCCGGCTGGTATCGGCGAACTCGACCAGCGGCTGGCGCACGGCATAGAGCGGCGAGGTGCCGATGTCGCCATAGACGACGCCGAGCGCAGCCAAGGTCAGGCTGTGCCGCAGATCGGGGCTGATCGCGGCGCTCGCCGGCAACGAGGCAGTTTGGGCCACGGTGTTCTCCGTCGGCAATCCGTTCAGCGGGTAAACCGCCTCCGGGGCGCGATCCCTATGCCTTTTGTCAGATCTCGACTTGGCCGCCGAGCTCTACGACCCGGTTCGGGGGAATGCGGAAGAACTCGGTCGCATCGACCGCCACGTTGGTGAGAAAGATGAAGAGCCGGTCCCGCCACCGCAAGAAGCCGGTCCGGCGCGGCCGCGGCCGGATCTTCTCCCGCCCGATGAAAAACGAGGTCTCCATCAGATTGACGTGGAAATGCTGCATCCGGCAAAGCGCCAGGGCGCGCATGATGTTGGGCTCGTCCATAAAGCCGTAATGCACAAGCATCGTGTAGAAGCCCTTGCCGATTTCCTGGATCTCCAGGCGGCGCTCATCCGGTACATGCGGTACACCCGCGGTATCGACCTGCAGGATGACGACGCGCTCATGCAGCGCCTTGTAGTGCTTTAGCGCATGCAACAGCGCGACCGGCACCTGCGTCAAATCGCGCGTCATGAAGATCGCGGTGCCTGGCACCCGGACCGGCCGCTCCGGCCGCAGCGTCTCGATAAACAGAGCGAGCGGCATCGCATCGCGCGCCCGCTGCGCTGCCAAAAGACGGCGGCCGCGCCACCAGGTTCCCATGATGCTGAAGACCAGCGATGCCACGATCAGCGGAAACCAGCCGCCTTCGACCACCTTCAACAAATTGGCGCCGAAGAACGACAGATCGACGATCGCGAAGAGCCCAAACAAGGGGATCAGCAGCCCAAGCGGCCACCGCGCGCCCATGTACAGAAAGGTAAAGCCGAGGATCGTATCGACGGTCATCGTCCCGGTCACCGCGATGCCGTACGCCGCCCCCAGCGAGTCCGAGGAGCGGAACAGAAGCACCGTCACGACAACCGCCACCAGCAGAATGCCGTTCACCTCCGGCAGGAAGACCTGGCCGATCTCCTGTTCGGAGGTGTGCCGCACCTGCATGCGCGGCAGATAGCCGAGCTGGACTGCCTGACGGCTCAGCGAGAACGCCCCTGAGATCACCGCCTGGGAGGCGATGACCGTGGCCGCCGAGGCCAGCGCGACCAGCGGAAATACGGCCCAGTCGGGCGCCAGATGATAGAACGGGTTCTGCAACGCCTCGGGGTTGGCCAGCAGCAGCGCGCCCTGACCGAAATAGTTCAGAAGAAGGCAGGGAAACACGAAATAGAACCAGGCGCGGCGGATCGGCGCCCGCCCGAAATGCCCCATATCGGCATAGAGCGCCTCGGCGCCGGTGACCGCCAGCACGACCGCACCCAACAGCACAAAGCCCTCAACGGGGTCGCTGACAATCAGCTCGATCCCGTAGAGCGGGTTCAAAGCCCTGAGAATTCCCGGGTTCTGAGCGATTTGCGTCAACCCGAGAAACCCGAGTACCGAGAACCAGAGGATCAATACCGGGCCGAAGAAGCCGCCGACGCGTCCGGTGCCGCGCCGCTGCGCCATGAACAATACGATCAGCAGCACGAGCGTCAGCGGTATCACATAGGGCTGCAATTCCGGAGCCCTGACCTCCAGGCCTTCCACCGCGCTCAACACGGAAATTGCCGGGGTCAGCACGCTGTCACCGAAGAACAGGGAGCCGCCGATCAGGCCGGCGACGAGGATCCAGCGGTTTCGCCGGCCTTCGGTCGCGACCAATGCCTGGATCGTCAAGGCGAAGATGCCACCCTCGCCGCGATTGTCGGCACGCATCAGCAGGATGACGTATTTGCCGGTGACGACAATCGTCAATGCCCAGATGATCAGCGAGAGGACGCCGAACATTCGCGGCTCGGTGACCGCCGACCCGTCATGGAAGCATTGCTTGATCGCATAGAGAGGCGAGGTGCCGATATCGCCAAATACGACCCCGAGCGCGGCAATCGTCAGATTGTGAGCGGGACCAGCGCTTGGCGGGCGGGGACCCGATGGGGCCGGTGCAGTTTCTGCTGAAACGGATTGCGGGGCCGTGGTGTCCGGCATCGTGAGCCTAAAGAGTGTCAGCGCCGCAGGGAGCCGGCAGGCTGGCTAGCGAGGCGCTGTCCGGCGGCGAAAGGAATTGCCCTCGGAGGCGGAGCGACGGCCATTGCAGCCTGTTTTCGATGCGCCGTTTCGCACCCCAGGGGTATCGACTGCGGCATTATTGGAGAAAACCAACCAGCCGGTGAGACGATCCAGACCCGATCCAAAAAAGATGCATGAGAGCGCCGCTCGGGCGACCGGAGATTGCCGAGAAACGCCCCTGCCGTCCACCAATCTTATAAAGCCTAGGGCCTGCCTCGGTTCTGGAGCTGATCGATGCTGTAACCGGCGACCTGCTTGTACCGATCCGATAGCGCGCGCAGCTCGTCCTGCGTGATGAAATCGTCGAGCTTCTCGAACGGACGGTCGCCGGTCAGCTCCTCGACCTTGATGTTGATGAAATCGGGCGGCGAGGTGCGGTTCGTTCGGACGACCTCGGCGGCCGGCCCGGCGCGCCTCGCCTCATAAGCGCGCAAGGCCGCTACCGGATCGGGCTCCTCGCCGAGGCAGGAAGCAAGCACGCGGGCGTCGATCAGCGCCTGCGCCGAGCCGTTCGAGCCGCGCGGATACATCGGATGCGCCGCGTCGCCCGCCAGGGTGACGCGGCCGAACGACCATTGCTCGATCGGATCCTTGTCCACCATCGGGTATTCGAAAACGACATCGGCCCGGCGGATCAGCTCGGCGACATCGAGCCAATCGAAGCGCCAGCTCTCATAGAGATGAATGAAATCTTCGAGCCGGCCGGGCTTGTTCCAGTCGTTCTGCTGCTCGCCACCGGTTTGGATTTCGGTCGTCCAATTGATCAGTTGGTTCCCGTTGCCGTCGACATTGTCGATGATCGGGTAGATGACGATCTTGCCCGTCCGGATCGAGCCGACGCGCATGTAAGTGCGGCCGGTCAAGATCGGCGGCCGGCGCGTCACGCCGCGCCAGGTATTGATACCTGTAAATACGAGCTGCTCGCCGGGATAAAACTGGGCGCGCACCGTCGAATTGACGCCCTCGCAGCCGATAGCGATGTCCGCCCGCGCCGGCGGGCAAGCGGCTCCGGTGCTCGTCTGACGGAAGTGCAACCTGACGCCGGCGTCGTCCTGCTCGAAAGCCACGCAGCGCCGGTCGGTGACGATGCGGTCGCGACCGAGCCGGTCGAGCGCGGCCTCGTACAACACGCGGTGCAGCCGGCCGCGGTGCATCCCCAATTCCGGTATGTCATACCCGGCAAACCGGCCGCGCGGCTCGCGGTAGATCAGCTGCCCGAAGCGGTTGAAAAAGCAGCTCTCCCGGTTCTCGATGCCGAGCGGTTCGAGAATCTCCTGCAACCCGAGCCGCGCCAATTCGCGCATCGCATGCGGCAAAAGCGTGATGCCGACGCCGAGCTCCTTGACCTCCGGCACCGCCTCATAGACCCGGCATTGGAGCCCGCGCTGCTGCAGGTTTAGCGCGAGGCCGAGCCCGGCGATGCCGCCCCCGACTATCGCGATGTCCATGGCTCGTCTCCTGACCAATGCGCTGCTATCGTCGGCGCTGTCCGGAACGAGGGCAAGCAGCAATGAGTTTCGATCCGGGGGCGGTGCGCGCCTTCGAGCATGCCGGCTGGGAAAACGCGGCAGCCGAGTACGAGGCCACCTTCGCGCGGGCGACCGCGCCGTTTGTCGAGGCATTGCTCGATGCCGTCCAGGCCGCGGCGGGGATGAAGGTTCTGGACGTCTGTTGCGGGACCGGGATCGTCACTGCAGCAGCGGCGGCACGCGCAGCATCGGTGGTCGGGCTCGACTTCTCACCCGCGATGCTGCGTCAAGCACCACAGATACATCCGCATCCGCATTTCGACGAGGGCGACGCGGAGGCCCTCCCCTATGCCGATGAGAGCTTCGACGCAGTCCTCTCGAATTTCGGGGTGCATCACGCACCCAACCCGCAGAAGGCGATCGCCGAGGCGTTTCGCGTGCTGGGTCGCGGCGGGCGGGTCGCGGTTACGACCTGGGCGATGCCGGCCGAGAACATCGCCTGGGGCTTGTTGTTCGATGCCATCCGCGCGCATGGCGATCCGAACGCGGCGAAAACGCCGCCCTCCGGCGGCAATCTCGGCACCCTTGAGGCGATGCTGCACCTGTTGCGCGATGCCGGGTTCGCCGATATTCGGGCCGAGCCGGCGCGCCGGGAATGGCATGTCTCGGACCCGCGCGACCTCCTCGCCGCACTGTCGCGCGGCACGGTGCGGACTGCGGCATTGATCGCGGCGCAGCCCGCCGAAGCGCGCCCGGCGATCGAGGCCGCGATCGTTCGCGGCGCGGCGCCCTATCGGCGCGGCGATGGTTTCGCGGTGCCGATTGTGGCGATCCTGGCCAGCGGCGCCAAATCACCCAAATGACTGATCTCGCCACCGATGTGCTGATTGTCGGCGCCGGTGGCGCCGGCATGTATGCCGCGATTGCGGCGGCGCGCGCCGGCGCCGGTCATGTGCTGCTGGCCGATAAGAGCCTCATTGGCCGCGGCGGTGCGACGATCATGGCGCAGATGACGGTTGCGGCGGCGCTCGGCGAAGAATGTCCGGATGATTGGCAGTCGCATCTCGAAGACACGCTTGCTGCCGGGCGCAGCCTGTGTGACGAAAATCTCGCCGGTTTGCTGTGCCGCGATGCGCCGGCGCGGATCCGCGAGATGGCGGAGTGGCGGGTCGGCTGGGCGCGGCGCGACAACGGCCGGATCGCGCAGGTCTCCGCGCCGGGTCATTCGCGTCCGCGCTGCTGCTATGTCGATTTCCTCAATACCGGCCCGGCGGTCGCCGCGACCTTACGGCGTCAGATAGGTCAGATCGGCGCGATACACCGGGTCAGCAATCTGACTGTCACCGATCTACTGGTGCGTGAGGGCGAGGCGGTCGGCGCGGTCGCGGTCGATATTGCCGAGGGCGAGCCGGTGACGATTGCCGCGAAGGCAATCATCATCGCAACCGGCGGGCTCACGCGCATCTACCAGCGCAACAGCGCGTCCGTCAATATGGGCGGCGACGGCTATGCGCTGGCGCTCGCGGCCGGCGCCGCGCTCGTCGATATGGAATTTGTGCAGTTCTTCCCGATCGGGCATCTTGCGCCGCGCCTCGTCGGGATGGACCCGATCATGTGGGACCCGTTCCGCTACAAGCTCGGCGGGCGGCTGCTCGATCGCGAGGGCCGCGAATTCCTCGCCGATTACGGCAGCGATGAGAGCACAGGCTACACGACCCCGCGCGACATCGCGACCTATGCGATCCAGAAGGAGGTGGCGGCGGGGCGTGGCTCATTGCATGGCGGCGTCTATTTGTCCTTCACGCATATGCCGCGGCAGGCGCTCGAAGCCGCATTCGGCCCGGTTATTGAAAGGCTGGCGAAGAACGGCATCGATCTCGGCAGAACGCCGGTCGAGGTTGCGCCGATCGCGCACTACCATATGGGGGGCATTGGGGTCGACGCGCGCATGGCGAGCTCCGTCCCGGGGCTCTTTGCAGCCGGCGAAGCGGCCGGCGGCGCCAATGGCGCAAACCGGCTCTCCGGCAACGCCATTCCCGAAGCCCTGGTGTTTGGTGAAGTGGCGGGGCGATCCGCGGCGCTGTTCGCGGCGAAGCGGCCGATGCCAGCTCTGTCGGGTGGCGCAGCCGAGATTGTCGAGCAGATCCGCTCTCTCGCCGAAGGTCGCAACGGCGATGTCGCGGCGTGCGAATTGCTCGACGAGTTGCGCCAGATCATGTGGCGCGATGTCGGCCCGTTCCGCAACGCCGCCGGGCTCGCGCGCGCAACCGGCCGGATCGAGGAGATGCGGACGGCGTTGCCGAAATTGTCACTCCCTGCCGGGCGCCGGTTCAACCCCGCGCTGGCGGACTGGTTCGAATTGCGCGGCAGCCTGATCGCCGCATCCGCGGTGGCGCATGCTGCGGCCGCCCGCATCGAGAGCCGCGGCGCACATCAACGCGAAGATTATCCCGACAGTCATCCGACATGGGCGCGCTCCCAGCGGGTCACGATGAGCGCTGAAGGCAGGATTACGCTCGGGCCGCCACAATGACAAAACACGCGGCGACAAAACACACGGCGCGCTTGCGAATACGCCGCGGCACCGCCGACGAGCCGCAACCGCGCTATCAGGAGTTTACGTTGCCGTTCGAAGCCGGAACCACGGTGCTCGACGCGCTGATCGCGATACGAAGACAGCAGGATCCATCGCTCGCCATCCGCTACAGCTGCATCAACGCGAATGTCTGCAAGGAATGCCTCATCGCGATCGACGGTGTCGTCGACTATGCCTGCACGACGCGGCTGCGCGACGACAAGGTCATGACGCTCGAGCCACTGCCGGGTAAGCCGCTGTTGCGCGATCTCGTCACCGAAACCCGGCCGCGGCGCGAGCGACTGAAGTAAAATCTCTCTCGTATTGTCACTAGCCCCGTGAGCGGTTGTTCTACTGCAGCACGTGAAAACGTGTTAGCGTTTGCTCCTGAACCAGGGAGGATGTCGGATAATGGCCAGAACGGCGATGACGGAATTGCAGCAACAAATCGACGCAGTACGGCGCGAAGCTTTCGCCGCAGGTTACGCTGCCGCAATGGAAGCGGTGCGGGAACTCGCGTCGCGTTCAGCGCCCGGAACTGGCACCGCGACCGGCGCGCCGAGCCGTCGCGGCCGGCCTCCGGGGCGTCGCCGCGGCCGCCCCCGCGCCCAGCAAGCCGCATCGCCGGCGGCAGCACGTCCAGCACGGCGTCGCCGCACCACGAGACGACGCGCGCGTACAGCGACAACCGGTCCCGCGACCCGTACACGTGCGACGCGGCGCGCCACCACTCGCACTCGCTCCACCGCGCGCACTCGCGCAACGGCGGGCGCCGCCGGTCGCGCCACCCGCGGGAGACGGGCAGGCGGGCGCCGCCCGCAGCGCGGGGCCAATGCGCAGATCATCGGCGAGATCCTGCGGTCGGCCGCGCCGCGCGCGATCCCGCCGGCGGACATCCGCAGAGCGCTGCAGCAGAGAGGCGTCGAAATGGCGTTTACCTCGATCCGCCATGCGCTCGGTCAATTGCAGCAGCGCAACGCTGCCGAGCAGGTCGGCAACAGCAACACCTGGCGTCATCGCGGCGGCTGATCGTTGGCCCGCTGGCGCTGCGCGGCGATGGCGCCGCGCGCCAGCACGTCGGCGCGCTCGTTTTCAGGGTGTCCGGCGTGGCCGCGCACCCAATGCCATTCGATCTCGTGCGGCGCGGCGGCCTGTTCCAAGCGTTGCCATAGATCGACGTTCTTCACCGCCGCCTTGCTAGCGGTCCGCCAGCCGCGCGCCTTCCAAGCGGGGAGCCATCGCGTGATGCCGTCGCGCAGATACTGGCTGTCGGTGAAAAGGCGCACCCGGCACGGCCGCTTCAGCGCTTCCAGTCCGGCGATCGCAGCCATCAGCTCCATGCGGTTGTTCGTCGTCGCGGGCTCGCCGCCCGACAGTTCCTTCTCGACCCCGCGCGAACGCAGGATGGCGCCCCAACCACCGGGGCCGGGATTGCCGCTGCACGCGCCATCGGTGAAGATTTCGACCTCAGGCATCGATGCCATACGCCGCCGGATCCGAAATACCGCGGTGAAAACGCAGCTTTTTTAAGTATTCGATCGGGTCCTTGGGCCGCACCAGCGCGCCGGCCGTCTGGTTCAGCCAGTCATACAAACGGGTCAGCAGAAACCGCAGCGCGCTGCCGCGCGCCAGTAACGGCAAGGCTGCGAGTTCGGCGGCATCGAGCGGGCGCGCCGCATGATACTGGCGAACGAGCAGCCGCGCCTTTGTGACATTGAAGCTGCCGTCCGGTTCGAAGCACCACGCGTTCAGACAGATCGCCAGATCGTAGGCGAGAAAATCGCTGCACGCGAAATAGAAGTCGATAAGACCCGAGACCTCGCGGTCTCGGAAGAAGACGTTGTCCGGAAACAGATCGGCATGGATGACGCCGCCCGGCAATCCCTGCGGCCAAGACGCTTCGAGAAAAGCGAGCTCGTCGCCGAGTTCGGCGGCAAGGCCCTGCTGCAATTCACCGGCGCGCGCGGCGCTCGCTTCATAGAGCCGCCGCCAGCCGGTTACTCCCAAATTGTTCGGCCGCCGGCCGGCAAAGGAACAGCCGGCGCGATGCAAGGCGGCGAGCGCGCTGCCGAGCCCCGCGCAATGAAACGGCTCGATGCGGCGCGGCCACATGCCCGTAAGAAACGTGACGATCGCCGCCGGCCGGCTGCATAGCTGTCGCAGCGCCTCGCCGCCGCGCGCCCGCACCGGTGTCGGGCATGGCACGCCCTGATGCGCGAGATGGTCCATCAGCGAGATAAAAAAAGGCAAATCCTCGGGCGCGACACGCTTCTCATAGAGTGTCAGGATGAAATTGCCGCGCTCGGTGGTCAGCAGGTAATTCGAGTTCTCGACGCCTTCGGCGATGCCCTTGCACGCGAGCACCTCGCCGATATCGTACAGGGCTACGAATGCCCGCAGTTCGTCATCGCCGACTTCCGTGTAGACCGCCATCCGACTGCTGTGCCTTTCACAGACCCGCGAGCCAGCTTGTGCGCGTGCCAAGCCTCGCCTAGACTCTCGTCTCCCGCCGCCGACCGGCGCGGGACACTACCAAGTGTAATGGCAGGGAAGAAAGATGGCCGAACCGATCCCGGCGCAAAAGGCGCCCTATAATGTGACGGTCGAAGAGGGCAAGCGCTATTTCTGGTGCGCCTGCGGCCGCAGCGCCAAGCAGCCTTTCTGCGACGGTTCGCACAAGGACACCGGCATCACCCCGATGCCGTTCACCGCCGAGAAGACCGAAGAGCTGTGGTTCTGCGGTTGCAAAGCGACCGAAGGCCAACCCTTCTGCGACGGAACTCACAACACACTCTGATCGGGACGCGGATGGCCGCTTTTAGCTCGGGCGCCCGTAGCGGGCCGCCCGCGGTGCGGCGCGAATCGCCTCGCGCGAAGCGCGCGGGCTGGGCCGCCGTCATCGGCCTTCTCGTGCTGTCCGGCTGCAGCTGGGCTTCGGGCTGGTTCGGCTCATCCGAACCAACGGCACGACCCATTTTGGAGCCGGGCACCTGTCCGACGGCAGCGATCCTTAAACCGCTTTCCCAGACCGCGCTATTCGCGCCCGGCCAGCCGCATGAGCCGCCGGGGGTCTCATTTTACGGCTTGCTGAGCGAGGTCGAGGCCAAATGCGATCGCGCCGGCGACGCGGTGCGTCTCGCGCTTGATGTCGTCGTTGTCGGCGAACGCGGCCCGGCGGCGGGCGGCGCCAGCGGTCTCGACCTCTGGTATTTTGTCGCGGTGACCGGATCCGATCAGGCGATCCTCGGCAAGCGGCTCTTCCCCGTCCATATCGAGGTTCCGACGACCGCCAAGCGCGCTGCGGTCAGCGACCATATCGAAGAAACGATCCCGCTCGGCGGGCGCCGGCCCGGCGACGTCAACATCATCCTCGGATTTCAGCAGGGGGCCGAAGCGGTCGAGTTCTATCGCCATTACCGCGGGCGCTGAGGGCGCCATCGAGCAAAGCCGCCGTCTAACGGCGGAATCATGGGAGGAGCCGCATGAGCACGCGCCATCCACTGTCGCGCCGCGGTCTGTTGGCCGGCGCCGGGGCCGTCGGCGCCACCGCGCTGGCTTTGCGCCGGGCCGGGGCGCAGACGCAGCCTGCACCAAATGCGCAACTGGGCACTCCAGCCAGCACGATCACGAGCCCGCCGCGCGATTGGACACCGGGCCGACCGTCGATCTACCCCGACCCGGACGTCATCGTCGTCGATCCGGAATTCAACACCGTGCGATTGGGGAACGCGCCGATCCGCCGCGTATGGACCGGCGCCAATTGGGCGGAAGGCCCGGCTTGGTCGAGCCAGGGGCAATACCTCGTCTTCAGCGATGTGACCGGCAACGTTCAGTACCGCTACATCTGGGAAGACGGACGGGTTACCCCGTTCCGCAAGCCCTCCGACAACACAAACGGCAATTCCTTCGACCATCAGGGCCGGCAATTGTCCTGCCAGGATTTCTTCCGGCGGGTTGTGCGCTGGGAGCATGACGGCTCGATGACCGTCATCGCCGATTCCTATGACGGAAAGCCGCTCAACTCGCCAAACGACATCGTGCCGCATGTCGACGGCTCTATCTGGTTCACCGACCCGCCCTATGGCGACCGCACGAACGAAGGCCACCCCGATTTCGCGGGCGGCCCGACAAATCCCGAGGGCAAGCTAAACCCGCTGATCGGGGCGCCCAATGCCGGCGCGCTCGGCGGCAAGAAGCGCGAATTGTCGACAAACGTCTATCGGTGGGATCCGAGCGGCAAGCTCGATGTCGTCATCACCGAGGAACAGCTGCCCGACCCGAACGGTCTCTGCTTTTCGCCCGATTACAAGACGCTCTACGTCATCAGCACCGGACGCGGTCCGGGCGATGTCGGCCCGGGCGGGCGGCGCGTCGTCTACGCTTTCGATGTACAGGACAAGAAGGTCGGCAATCAGCGTCTCTTCAGCGACATGATGCTCGACGGTGTCAAATGCGGCCCGGACGGAATGCGCGCTGATGTGTACGGCAATCTGTGGATCAGCTCGAATGCGCCCTTGGGTTATGCCGGGGTGTTGTGTTTCACCGCGCAGGGCAAGCTGATCGGCCGCATCCGTCTGCCGGAGGTGTGCGCCAATCTCACGTTCGGCGGACCCAAGCGCGACCGCCTGTTCATGACGGCGAGCCAATCGCTTTATGTGCTGCAGGTCCTCACTCAGGGCGCCGCACCGGGCTAATCCGCCACACTTGTGCCGCCGGTGCGAAGCACGCGCTGGGCGATCGACCAACGGTGCACTTCCGAGGGGCCGTCATAGATGCGGAACGGGCGCACCTCGCGGAAGAGGCGCGCGACGATCGTGTCGTCGGTGATGCCGAGCCCGCCCAAAACCTGCATGCTGCGGTCGACGACCCGCCAGATCGCCTCCGAGCAGATGACCTTTGCCATGCTGGATTCATGGCGCGCTCGCTCGCCCTGATCCAAGAGCCAGGCGGTGTGCCAGATCGTCAATCGGCAGGTATGCAGATCCATCTCGTTGTCGGCCAGCATGAAGCCGACCCCTTCATGTTCGCCCAAGGGCTTGCCGAAGGCGGCGCGCCGACGCGCGTAATCGGTCGCGATGTCGTGCGCGCGTCGGGCGGCGCCGAGCCAGCGCATGCAATGCGTGAGGCGCGCCGGGGCAAGCCGCGCCTGCGCATAGCGGAACCCCTCGCCGACCTGGCCCAACACCGCGCTCTCCGGCACGCGCAACCCATCGAGCCGGACGATCGCATGGCCGCCCGACATGTATTGGTCGAGCGTATCGAGCACGCGCTCGATATGGATGCCCGGCGCATTCATCGGCGTCAGAAACATCGTCGCGCCGGCCGGGCCGAGCGGATCGCTGTCGTTCTTCGCCATGATGATCGCGAGATCGGCGCCGACCGCGCCGGTGATCAGCCATTTGGTGCCATCTATGACAAAATCGCCGCTATTCGATCTCCCCGCAGAGCCGGACTCGCGACGTGCCGTCGTCAGCAGCATCGACGGGTCGGCGCCGGCGCCGGGCGCCGGCTCCGTCATCATAAAGCAGGAGCGGATATCGCCCGCTGCGAGCGGCCGCAGCCATTGCTCGTTCTGCCGCTCATCGGCGACCTGTTCCAGGAGGTGCATGTTGGCTTCGTCGGGCGCGAAGATGTTCATCGCGATCGTCGCGAGCGGCGCATAACCGGCCGCCTCGAAGACTATCGACTTGCCGCGGTGGTCGAGGCCGAGCCCACCCCATTCGTGCCCGACATGCGGCGACAGGAGCCCGGCCCCGCGCGCCAACGCCACAAGCTCACGCCGGAAATCCTCGCTCGGCCCATGCGGCCCGAGCCGGGGATCGTTCTCGCGCGGCAGGATCTCTTCGCGCACGAAGCGCTCGGTGCGTTCCTTTAATGCGACGAGCTCATCGGGAATCGTGAAATCCATGACCGGCTCCGATGTCAGCGCACCGCGGATCGCGGCCGCTCGCGCAAGGCGATATAGAGGCCAGAGGCAATGATGATCGCGGCCCCGATCCACGTCCACAGATCGGGGAAATTGCCAAAGATCGCATAGCCCAGAATTGTCGTGCCGATCAGCTCGATATAGCCGAGCGGTGCGATGACGGCCGCCGGTCCGGACTGAAACGCACGGATAACGAGGTAGTGCCCGGCGCCGCCGAGGAGACCGAGGCTGGCGAACAGCGCGATGTCGAGCGCGCTTCGCGGCATGACGAACACAAAGGGCAGCGTTGTCGTCATCACGAGCGAGCCGAGCAGTGCGGTGAAGATGATACCGATCGCCGAGTCATCGTAGAAGCTGACCCAGCGGGTCGCGATCTGGTACAGCGCGTACGCGGCCGAGGACAGTAGCAGCAACAGGACCGCGAGATCGTGCAGCCCTGCGCCCGGCCGGATCACCAACAGCGCGCCGACAAAGCCGATGACAACGGCGCTCCAGCGCCGGATGCCGACGCTCTCGTGCAATATCGGCACGGACAGTGCCGTCACGATCAACGGCGAGGTAAAGCCGATCGCCGAGGCGGTGGCGAGTGGCACCCGGGTTATCGCCACGACGAACATCATGTTGCTGACCAGCATCAGCAATGAGCGGCCGATCTGCACCGCCGGTCGGCGGGTCGCCAACAGGCGCCGCCCGTATTGCGGCAGAAAGACGAGCAGCATAACGAGCAGGTGCCCTGTGAAGCGCGCCCAGACGATCTGTGCGACCGGGTAATCCGCACCGAGCAGCTTCACCGCGGCGTTCATGAACGGAAACATCGACACGCCGGCGCACATCAGCAGGATGCCGCCCAGCACATCCTGGTGAGGGCGCGCGCGGCCGCGCCCGAGCGCGTGCTCCGGCGCGGTCACGCGAGATGGGCTGGTATCGTTCAGAGGCAGGCGCGCATCGCCGTGGCGCACTCCGCTGCCGCGGCGGCCATCAAGCTGAGATCGCTTCCGGGCAGCACGAGCCGCACGCCCATTTCGATATAGCGGCGCAGCAGTTCGCGGTCGGCGATGCCGCCGATCCCGGCGAACTTGCCATGCGCGCGGCAGGCGTCGACGACGCTCTGATACGCCGCGACAATGCGCTCTTCGCCAAAGGCGCCTGGAATCCCGAACTCCATTGCCAGATCGTTGGTGCCGATCAGCAGCGAGTCGATGCCGGGCACGGCGGCGATCGCGGCGGCGTTCTCGATCGCGCGCGGCGTCTCCAGCATGACCGTCACGAG
Organism: Pseudomonadota bacterium; assembly: GCA_046724035.1. Lineage (GTDB taxonomy): Bacteria > Pseudomonadota > Alphaproteobacteria > ATCC43930 > CGMCC-115725 > DATARH01. The sequence goes on from JBKOVT010000061.1 coordinate 15,843, forward strand.
CGTTGCCGCATTGATCGCCGAACAGGTCTCGGCGAGCCCGATCCGCTCATAGCCGAAATGCGGCAGCCCGCCCGCGACCGAGCGGTGACCCTGCGGCGGATAGCGTAAGGCCTGCGCGATCTCACGCGCCTCTTCGGGCGTATCGACATGCGGCATGACGATGCCGAGCCCGCCGCCGTCGAGAAACCGGGTCGCCATCCATAATTGCCGGGCCGGCACCCGCGCGACCGGCGCGATCCCGGCCCCAAGCGCCGCCACCGCGATCTGGACCGCGGTGTCGAGATCCATCGAATTGTGCTCGAGGTCCAGAAACAGCCAGTCGAAGCCGGCGGCCTTCATGATCGGCGCGATATCGACCGTGCGCGCCTGGCGCAGAATGATCCCGAGCGCCAGCTCGTCCTGGTCGAGCCGCTCGCGCGCCGCGTTGCGCAATGTCGCCGCCATGTCCCTTCTCCCTCCAATCGCTCCCGCAGCCCGATCCTAAGCGGCCCGGCCCGGCGCGTCACGAGACGCTAGGTCGCGCCCTTTATCGGCGATACCGTAGGACAGCCGAAACGGAGGAGACGATGCCCGAGCGGAACCGACAGGTGTTGCTGAAGCGGCGGCCTGAGGGCATGCCGACGCCGGGCGATTTCGATATCGTCGATGCGCCGCTGCCCGAGCCCGGAACGGGCGAGGTGCTGCTGCGCGGCATCTATCTGTCGCTCGACCCCTATATGCGCGGCCGCATCAGCGCGGCGCGCTCCTACGCGAAGCCGGTCGAGATCGGCGCCGTCATCGAGGGCCGCGTCGTCGGGCAGGTCGTGCGGTCGAACCATCCCGGCTTCCGTGAAGGCGATTACGCGATGGGCGGCTATGGCTGGCAACTCTATAGCGCGGTCCCCGGCGATGGCCTGTTGAAGCTCGATCCCGCCGAAGCGCCCATCTCGACCGCGCTCGGCGTCCTCGGCATGCCGGGCATGACCGCCTATATCGGTCTCGCCAATATCGGCCAGCCGAAAGAAGGCGAGACCGTTGTCGTGTCGGCCGCCTCGGGCGCGGTCGGCGCCGTCGCCGGACAGCTCGCCAAGCGCCAGGGTGCGCGGGTGGTCGGGATCGCCGGTGGCGCCGACAAGTGCCGCTACGTCAAGGACGAGCTTGGCTTCGACGCGGCGCTCGACCATCGCAATGCCGATCTCGGCGCCGCGCTCGATCAGGCCTGCCCAAACGGCATCGATGTCTATTTCGAGAATGTCGGCGGCGCGGTGCAGCACGCCGTCTTTCCCCGCCTCAACGATTTCGGCCGCATGATCATGTGCGGCATGATCTCGGAATATAATGACACGACGCCGCGCCCCGGCCCCAATCTGATGTCGGTCGTGCGCAAGCGGCTGCACATCCAGGGCTTTATCGTCAGCGAGCATTGGCAGCGCTATGGCGAGTTCCGCGCGTTGGCGGCGCCTTTGGTGAAGAGCGGCCAGCTGCGATACCGAGAAGACATCGTCGAGGGGATCGACAACGCGCCGGCCGCTTTCATCGGTCTCCTGCAGGGCAAGAATTTTGGGAAATTGATCGTGCGCCTCAGCGCCGACCCGACGCGGTGAGCGGCGGAAGCGAGCGATGAACGCAGGCGACGTCTCGCGGTTTCTCGCCGACGACAGCGATCTTCCGGAGGACGAGCGCCGGCTGCTGCATCGTGCTCGGGCGCTGATCCCTCGCCTCGCCGAACGCGCGCCGGCGACGACCGCCGCCCGCAACGTGCCGTCCGAGACGATCGCCGAATACCACGAGGCCGGCATCCTGAAGATCCTGCAGCCCCGGCGCTTCGGCGGGCTTCAGGGCCGCTTCAGCCTGTTCTCGCAGATCGTCGAGGAATTGACCTATGGCTGCGCCTCCTCGGCCTGGGTCTATGCCGTGCTCGGCGAGCACCAATGGATCATCGCCTCCTACCCCGAACAGGCGCAAATCGACGTGTGGGGCGACAACCCGGACGCGGTCGCCGCCTCATCGCTGGCGCCGCGCGCCGCCGCGAAGCCCGTCCCGGGCGGCTGGCGATTGAGCGGGCATTACACCTTTTCGAGCGGCTGCGACCATGCGCAATGGGCGATCCTCGGCGCCTTTCTTGGCGACGCCGGCGATCCGCGCACGATCGCCTATCTGCTCGTCCCGCTCGCCGAGACCGAAATCCTCGACGATTGGCAGGTGCTGGGACTCGCCGGCACCGGCAGCAAGTCGCTCATCTTGCGCGATGTCTTCGTGCCGCAACACCGCTGCGTCATGGTCAGCGATCTCTTCGCCGGGACGCCGCCGGGCGCTCTCGTGCATGCCGATTATCCCGTCGTGCGGGCGCCGCGCGGCTTTCTCGTCTCGTATTCGCTCCCGCCGGTCGCGATCGCGCTCGGCCGCCGCGCCCTCGACACCGTGTGCCGCGATCTCGCGACCCGCGTCTCGCGCGGCGTGACGAAGATGGCCGGCTCCGAGGTCGTGCAGATGACGATCGGCGAGGCCGCCGCCGCGATCGACACGGCGACGTTGCTGTTGCGCTACGGCCGCCGAGCCACGACCGATGCGGTCAGCTCCGGCCGCCAGATCACCGCGCCCGAGGCGTTGCAGGCGCGCCGCGACATGGTCTATGCGCAGCATCAAATCGGCTGGGCGTTGGAGCGCCTCTGCGAGCTCTCCGGCGCGCGTTGGGTCTACGACACCGACAAGCTGCAGGAGATCCGCCGCGACGTCATGACGATCCTGACCCATCACGCCGCAAGCCGCGCGGCCGCCTACGCGCCCTACGGCCATATGCTGCTCAGCCGCGGCTTCGAGTAGCCGACCGCGCACGGAGAAACCCCATGGATTTCGAGCCATCGGACAAGGTGAAGCGCCTCCAGACCCAGGTGCGCGACTTCATGGACGAGCATGTCTACCCGGCCGAGAAGATTTTCGAAGAGCAGCTCAACGCGCAGCCGTCGCGCTGGCAGATCCCGCCGATCATGGAGGAATTGAAAAAGAAAGCGCGCGTCGAGGGGCTGTGGAACCTGTTTCTGCCGGAATCGGAATACGGCGCCGGGCTGACCAACCTCGAATACGCCCCTCTTTGCGAGATCATGGGCCGCTCGCCGATCGCGCCCGAGGTCTTCAACTGCTCGGCGCCCGATACCGGTAACATGGAAACCCTGGTGCGCTACGGCACCAAGGAACAGCAGGAGCGCTGGCTGAAGCCGCTGCTCGACGGCGAGATCCGCTCGTCTTTTGCGATGACCGAGCCGGCGGTCGCCTCCTCGGACGCCACCAACATTGAGGCCTCGATCCGCCGCGAGGGCAATTCGAGCTATGTCGTCAACGCCCGCAAATGGTGGACCTCGGGCGCGATGGACCCGCGGTGCAAGATCTTCATCCTGATGGGCAAGACCGATCCCGATGCGCCGCGCCACCAGCAGCAATCGATGATCCTGGTGCCGCGCGACACGCCGGGCGTCAGCGTCGTGCGGGCGCTCACCGTCTTTGGTTATGACGACGCGCCGCACGGCCACGCCGAGGTCGAGTTCAAGGATGTGCGCGTGCCGGTCGACAACATTCTGCTCGGCGAAGGGCGCGGCTTCGAGATCGCGCAGGGCCGCCTCGGCCCGGGCCGCATCCACCATTGCATGCGCATGATCGGCCTCGCCGAGCGTTCGTTGCAGGCGATGGTGACGCGCGTCAAAAACCGCGTCGCGTTCGGCCGGCCCTTGGCCGATCAGGGCGTCATCCGCGAATGGATCGCCGATTCACGCATGGAGATCGAGCAGGCCCGTCTTCTGACCCTGAAGGCGGCGCATATGATGGACACGGTCGGCAACAAGGCGGCGCAAGCCGAGATCGCGATGATCAAGGTCGTCGCGCCTAAAATGCTGCTCGCCGTCATCGATCGCGCGATCCAGGCGCATGGCGGCGGCGGCGTGTCGCAGGATTTTGGCCTCGCCTATGCCTGGGCGCGCTCGCGCGTCATGCGGATCGTCGACGGCCCCGACGAGGTGCACAGGCGCGCCATTGCCCGGGTGGAGCTCAGGAAATGAGTGCTCTTCAGCCGGGTGAACTCGGGTGCGTCCGTCGACTGCTCGCTGCGCTCGCGCTCAGGATGAGGAACTCTTGTTTATGCCATTTACAGCATTCCTCTTCCTGAGCAGCGCCGCGGCGAAGACGAGGCGCGTGTCGAAGGACACAGGTTGCTGATGCAGTCGAATTTGGAAGCGGCCGAGCTGATCGACGAGCGCCCGGACGAGCGGCTCGATACCGCGCGCCTCGAACCGTATCTGCGCGAGCACCTCGAGGGCGCCGACGGGCCGCTGTCGATCAGGCAATTCGGTGGCGGCAAGGCGAACCTCACCTACCTGCTGCGTTTCGGAGACCCCAACTCCCCTCGCGAGTTCGTCTTGCGCCGCCCGCCTCTGGGACCGATCCCGCCGGGCGCGCACGACATGCGGCGCGAGCACCGTGTGCTCTCGGTGCTGGACCGGCGTTTCCCGCTGGCCCCGCGGAGCCTGCTGCTCTGCGAAGACGAAAGCATCATCGGCGCGGTATTCATCGTTGAGGAACGCCGCCACGGGTTTGTAATCCGCGACGACATCCCGCCCGAATTCGCCGGCCGCCCTGAACTCAACCACCGCATCGGCTTCGCGCTGATGGACGCGCTGGCCGACCTGCATCTCGTGCCGCCGGCCGAGATTGGTCTCGGCGATCTCGGACGGCCCGAGGGCTTTCTCGAACGCCAGCTATCGGGTTGGATCCGGCGTTGGCAGGCTGCGCAGGGCGGTGAGCGAGCGGAAGAGGCCGCCGCCGCGATGCAGCCGGTGCTCGACTGGCTGGGCCGGCATCTGCCGCCACCGGGCGCCGCCGCATTGCTGCATAACGACTACCGGCTCGACAATTGCCTGCTCGACACCACCGATCCCGCTCATATCGTTGCGGTGCTCGATTGGGACATGTGCACGCAGGGCGACCCACTGGCCGATCTCGGCTATGTGCTGAATTATTGGGTCGAGCCCGACGACAACCCGGAGTGGCGCGAGATCGCTTCGATGCCGACTTGGCGCGACGGTTTTCCGAGCCGTGCCGAGGCCATTGAGCGATATGCGGCCCGCACCGGCTTTGATGCCGCCCCGATCCTTTGGCACCAGGTGTTCGCTGCCTTCAAGCTCGCCGTCATCATCCAGCAGATCTACATTCGCTTTGTGCGCGGCCAGACACAGGACCAACGCTTCCGGTATTATTACCGGCGCGTCCTCGGCCTCGCGGCCAAAGCGCGCTTGTTGGCCGAAATCGGATAGTGAGGAGCGACAATGACCGAAATCCAGGCATTGGTGCATGATGTCTTTGGCACGGTCGTCGATTGGCGCTCTGCAGTCACCGCTGACGGCGAGGCGCTCGCCGCGCGGCGCGGTATCGCCGGCGTCGACTGGCAGCAATTCGCCGATGAATGGCGCGGCGCCTATGCGCCGTCGATGAACCGCGTGCGCACCGGCGAATTGCCCTGGACCAATCTCGATGCGCTGCACCGCATAGCGCTCGACCAGCTGCTCGAAAAATTCGGTGTCGCCGGGCGGCTCAGCGAAGAGGACAAGCTCTGGTTCAATCTGACTTGGCACCGCTTGAAGCCATGGCCCGACTCGGTGCCGGGCCTGACCCGCATCAAGCAGAAATTCATCATCGCCACGCTATCGAACGGCACCGTGCGTCTGTTGACCGACATGGCGAAATATTGCGGCCTCCCCTGGGATACCGTGCTCGGCTCCGATCTCGTGCAGCACTACAAGCCCGATGCCGAGATGTACCAATCCGCGATCCATTTCCTCGGTAACGACGACCCCGGTTCGGTGATGATGGTGGCGGCGCATAACAACGATCTCGTGCAGGCCGCCAAGCACGGCATGAAAACCGCGTACATCTTGCGCCCTTACGAGCACGGCGCGAAACAGAGCCGCGATTTCAAGGCCGAGCACGATTTCACTTATGTCGCGAAGGATTTCGAGGATCTCGCGACGCAGCTCGGGACGTGACGGCGATGAGCGGCCTCCAAGCTCTGATTCAGGATCTCGTGATCGCCAACCGCATTTTGGCGCGCGAGGATGTCGTCGACGCTTACGGGCATGTCAGCGTTCGTCATCCCGACAACCCGCACCGCTTTCTGATCGCGCGCTCGCTCGCGCCGCTCGATCTCGACGGTGCGCCGGTGCGCGAGGACGGCCACAAGCTCTATCTCGAACGGTTCATCCACGCCGCGATCTTCGCGGCGCGGCCCGATGTAATGGCGGTCGTGCACGCGCATGCCGAGGACACCTTGCCCTTCGGCATCGCGCCCGCGACAAAATTGCGACCCGTCATCCACGCCGGCAGCTTTATCGGCGGCGAGGTGCCGGTCTGGGACATCGCCGACCGGTTTGGCGATACGAATCTGCTAGTCACGAACATCGAGCAGGCGCGCGATCTCGCTTCCTGTCTCGGGCCGCACAATGTCGCGCTGATGCGCGGCCACGGCTTTGCCTCGGCGGCGCGCTCGTTGATCGAGGTCGTGCGCATGTCGGTCTATCTCCCGCGCAACGCCCGCGCCCTGATGCGCGCGAAGCAGCTCGGCGGTGAGGTCAAATACCTCTCCGAAGGCGAGATCGCGGCGCGCAACCGCGGCTATAGCCCCTATTCGACCGAGACCTGGCGTACCTGGGAATACTGGGCCACCAAGGCCGGTTGCGGCCATCTGCTGACCCGCCCCGACGACCCGCCGAACAGCTGAGCCGGTCGGCGTCGCTCGCGCGGCTGGCGCATAACCGCATACGCCCGTAAGCTTCCGCGCGAAAAGGGGAGCGGGCCCCGTAAGCCAGACAGGGAGCCGGGCCGGGCATGGTCGCGCGGGTGCGCACGGTGGCGTTCAGCGGCGTCGATGTCGTCGATGTCGAGGCCCAGGTGACGATCACCCCGGGTCTGCCGGCCTTTGCCGTCGTCGGATTGCCGGACAAGACGGTCGCGGAATCGCGAGAGCGGGTGCGCTCGGCATTGGCGGCGCTCGGCCTGTCATTGCCGTCGCGGCACATCACGGTCAACCTCGCGCCAGCGGATGTCTTGAAGGAGGGCAGCCATTTCGACCTGCCGATCGCGCTTGCCCTGCTCGCAGCGATGGACGTGCTGCCCGAAGACGAGCTTGCCGGCTACACTGCGCTCGGGGAAGTCGCGCTCGATGGCTCGCTGACGAGCGTCGCGGGCGTATTGCTCGCGGCATTGACTGCAGCCGCGCGCCAGAGCGGTCTCATCTGCCCGGCCGCATGCGGCAGCGAAGCGGCCTGGGCCGGCGAGGTCGAGATCATCGCCGCGCCCAGCCTTCTCGCGATCGTCAATCATTTCAAGGGCACACAGTTGCTGCCGCCGCCCGAGCCCAAGCTCGCGCCGCCGCGCGCGGCTGGGCTCGACTTCAAGGACGTCAAAGGCCAGGAGAGCGCCAAGCGCGCGCTGGAAATCGCCGCGGCGGGCAGCCACAATCTGCTGATGATCGGTCCGCCGGGCGCCGGCAAGTCGATGCTCGCCGCGCGGCTCCCCGGCATCCTGCCACCGCTCGAGCCGGCCGAGGCGCTCGAGCTCGGCATGATCCAGTCGGTCGCCGGCGGGTTGCGCAACGGCGGCCTCCTCCGCGAGCGCCCATTCCGCGATCCGCACCACTCCGCATCGTTGCCGGCGCTGGTCGGTGGCGGGCTGCGAACCCGCCCTGGCGAGATTTCGCTCGCGCATCAAGGCGTCCTGTTTCTCGACGAACTCCCGGAATTCAATCGCGCCGCGCTCGAAGCCTTGCGCCAGCCGCTCGAAACTGGACGGGTCAGCGTCGCGCGAGCCAACAGCCATGTGACATTCCCGGCGCGCGTCCAGCTCGTTGCCGCGATGAATCCGTGCCGCTGCGGTTATCTCGCCGAGCCGGGCCGCGCCTGCGGCCGTGCGCCGCGCTGTGCCCAGGAATACCAGGCGCGCATCTCCGGACCGCTCCTCGACCGCATCGATCTGCACATCGACGTGCCGGCGGTGTCGCCCGCCGATCTGGCTCTGCCGCCGCCGGCCGAGTCGAGCGCCGAGATCGCCCGCCGCGTCGCCGCTGCCCGCACCCGGCAGAGCGCCCGTTACCAGAAGCTATCGCCGGACCGCCGCGTCCGCACGAATGCCGAGGCGGACGGCGAACTTCTCGACGAGATCGCGGCGCCCGACTCGGCCGGCCGCACCTTGCTGCAGCGCGCCGCCGAGCGATTGCGATTGTCGGCGCGCGGCTATCACCGGGTATTGCGGGTGGCCCGTACACTGGCCGATCTGGAAGGCGCGGCAACCGTCGCGCGGCACCACGTCGCAGAAGCATTGAGTTATCGCCGGCCCTTCCACCTGCCCGATAGCGCCGGCGGCTGACCCAGGGTCGGGGTTGACAATATCCGTCGCGGCGCTTGAATAGTGCCCGCGCTCCTTTGGCCGAAGCGCCGCCCCTACCGTCGCGGCGTGCCTCTCCGGCCTCCTTTCCGCACCTTCGAGCTTCCACTTCGTGGCCACAGAACGGCGACGCGGCACGGATTTCCTTTTTGCGCAAGCGGCAAGCGGATCCTCGAAACATGGTGAACGCGGGAACGGCCATTCCGGTGAACCGTTGGCCGGGTGCGGCCAGCAATGTTGATGCGGATCGAGGTAAGCGCCGGCTTGCGCGGCCCGGTTTCAGGAAAGCGACGTATGTCTAAAAAGCTTAGCACAGGGGCGGACCGGCACCCGCCAGTGGACCAATCGAAGGACCGCGCCGTCGCTTTGTGCGATGCCGACGCCGTGACTCTGGACGGACCTGCCGCCGAGGGACGCTTTCGTGCCTTGCTGGATGTGTTGCCGGCCGCGATCTACGTCACCGATGCGGATGGCCGCATCACCTATTACAACCGGGCGGCCGCCGATCTGGCTGGGCGCGAACCTCAGCTTGGCACTGATGAGTGGTGCGTCAGCTGGCGGCTTTATTCAATGGATGGGCGTCCGTTGCGGCATGATGAATGCCCGATGGCAGTGGCCCTCAAGGAAAACCGCGCTGTGCGTGGCGAAGAGGCGATGCTCGAGCGGCCGGACGGCACGCGCATCCCGTTCGCACCCTACCCGACACCGCTCCACGATGCCTCGGGCAAGCTGATCGGCGCGGTCAACATGCTCGTCGATATCCGCGAGCGCCAGGCGGCGAGCGATGCGCGCGCCTATCTCGGAGCTATCATCGAATCCTCGGACGACGCGATCGTCAGCAAGACGCTCGAGGGCATCGTCACGAGCTGGAACCGAGGCGCCGAGGCGATCTTTGGGTACAGCGCCGAGGAGATTATCGGTCAGCCGATTACCCGGCTGTTTCCGGCTGATCGCCTGGCGGAAGAGGACGTGATCCTCGAACGCATACGACGCGGGGAGCGGGTCGACCACTTCGAAACCGTGAGGCGCTGCAAGGATGGGCGCGAAATCAATGTTTCGGTGACGATCTCGCCGGTGCGCGACGTCTCCGGCCGGATCGTCGGCGCCTCGAAGATCGCGCGCGACATCACGGACAGAAAGCGCGCAGAGGCGGCGTTGCGTGATCTCAACGACCGGCTTGAGCAGCGCGTGGCTGAGCGCACCCGCGAATTGGCCGAGGCCAATAATCGCCTCTTGACCGAAACGGCCGAGCGCGAGCGCACCGAGGCCGAGCTCCTGCAGGCGCAGAAAATGGACGCGGTCGGCCAACTCGTCTCCGGCTTGGCGCACGATTTCAACAATCTCCTGGCGGCGATCCTCGGGAATCTTGAACTGCTGGAGATGCGCCTCTCCGATCCGCATTTGGTGAAGCTGGCGCAGGCAGCCGCCCGCTCGGCGCGGCACGGCGCCAAGCTCAACGAGCAGATGCTGGCTTTCTCGCGAAAGCAGTATCTAAGCCCCAAACCCATCGATTTGAACGAGCTGGTGCTTGGCACGCAGGATCTGCTGCGGCGCTCTCTCGGCGGCAATGTCGAGGTGACGACGGCGCTGGCCGACGGTCTGTGGTCCGCCCTGGTCGACCCGCACCAGCTGGAGCTCGTCCTTCTCAATCTGGCGATCAACGCCCGCGACGCGATGCCGGCGGGTGGGCGGGTCGAGATCAGAACCCGCAACGTCAACGCGGGCGAGCGCAACAAGCCCGCCGAGCTGGTGCCAGGCGATTATGTGATGATCTCCGTCACCGACAGCGGCACGGGCATGACCCCCGAGGTGCTGGCGCGCGCCTGCGAACCGTTCTTCACGACAAAAGAACCCGGCAAGGGCAGCGGACTTGGCCTCGCTCAGGTCTACGGGTTGGCGCAGCAATCGGGCGGCGGCATGCGCATTGCCAGCGTCGCCGGGAAAGGCACGACCGTTGCGGTCTATCTGCCGCGCAGCCTTGCCGAGCCGCAACGATCGACGGAAGCGCGCAATGCGGCCGGGCGCGCCGGCCTGTCGCGGCGGGCGCGGGTCCTCGTCGTCGATGACAATGAGGATGTGCGCGACGTCATGGTCGCCTACCTCGAGACGCTCGGCTACCAGAGCTTGCAGGCCGCGAGCGGTCGCGATGCCCTCGAGCTGCTGGCCGATGCCGGCGACAGCGTCGATGTGCTGCTAGCCGACTATGCGATGCCGGGCATGTCAGGGGCCGATCTGGCGCGCACCGTCGGCGCCAACTGGCCGGAACTGCCGATCGTCGTGATCACCGGCTACGCCGATACGACCGGGCTCGGCGACCAGCTCGCCGACACGGTGCTGTTGCACAAGCCGTTCGGCATCAACGAGCTCGGATCGGCAATTGAGACCGCCGTGCAGCGCAACAGTGCCGCTATCAGACGAGCGAAAGTCGTGCCGTTGCGCCCACGCGCGACCGGCTGAGTCGGTCAGGCCATCCAAACCACCTCGAAAAAAAAGAAGGCCCCGGCTAGCGACCGCGCGGGCTGACCTCTTCTCCGACTTCCTCGCGCAATTCCTCAAAGGCTTCGCGGATTTCCTCGACCGCCGTCTCGGGTTTGGCCTCGAGGCTGATCAACTCGTTGCGCGCCTCGCTGTTGACCCGGATCAACTCGTCGAGTTTTAGCTGGATGGCCTGCGTGTCGCGCCGCTGCGTGTGCTGGATCAGAAAAACCATGACCAGCGTGATGATCGAGGAGGTCGTGTTGACGATCAGCTGCCAGGCGTTCGACCAGCCATAAAGCGGGCCGGAGACGAACCACAAAGCGACAAACGCGATGGCCGCGATCGATGCGCCGGGCCGCGACACCTGCTGTTCGCACCAGCGGGCAAGGCGCGGGAAAAAGCCGGTCGGGCTATCGGATTGCAGAACTGACGCGCTTGCCATTACTCGGCTCAGGGAAACAGCGGTATTGCGGAAAACGAGGCGGCCGAGTCACCGGTTCCCGCGGCTAATTCGCCCCCGCCATACATGGAAAAGCGCGCGCCAGTTCTGCCGCCGAAGAACCTTGCTCGTAGCGGTCAGCTCACATCGACAAGGACGATCTCGGCGTCGTCCAGCGCGGTCACTGTCAGGACGCGCTCATCCTCGATCGCTGCGCCATCCCGCGGCTCAAGGCGCACGCCATTGACCTCGACCGCGCCCTTTGCCGGCACGAGATACGCGCGCCGGTTCGCGCCGAGGCGGTATTCGGCGATCTCGCCACCCTTGAGCGTCGCGCCGAGGACCCGCGCATTGGCGCGGATCGGCAAGGCATCGGGATCGTCATCGAAGCCGCTGGCAAGCGTCACAAAATGGCCGGCGCGCTCGCCCTCCGGGAAAGGCCGCGTATCCCAGCCCGGCTCACCGCCGCGGTGCGTCGGGATGATCCAGATCTGAAAGATCGTCGTCGGCTCGTTTTCGAGATTGTATTCGGAGTGGCGGATCCCGGTTCCGGCGCTCATAACCTGCACATCGCCGGCTTTTGTGCGGCCCTTATTGCCGAGGCTGTCCTGGTGCGTGATCGCGCCCTGCCGAACATAGGTGATGATCTCCATATCGGCGTGCGGGTGCGGCGGAAACCCGGTCTGCGGCGCGATCTCGTCGTCGTTCCAGACGCGCAGCGCGCCCCAGTCCATCCGCTTGGGGTCGCGGTAATCGGCAAAGGAGAAATGATGACGGGTGTTGAGCCAGCCGTGGTCGCCGCCGCCCAGGCGGTCGAAAGGTCTGCGTTCGATCATTGATCTCGTCCTCGGTTGGGAGCGTCTCGCTCCTGCATGTCGCTGAGATAGGCAAGGTGACCCGGCCGAAAAATGACCATTCGCGGAGCCCAGCGTTGCGCAACGCGCTGGCTCGCAGGTCCAGGAATCAGCATCGCCGCGACCGGTTCCAGGGTTACACTGTCCTCCGGCCCGACAAACACGAGCACCCGGTGACAATACTCCGACGCACAGTCCTCGCCGCCTCGGCACTTCCGCTATTGGGCGCCGGCGCTCTCGCCCAATCCGGTAAGACCTACCGCGCCGGGCTGGTTTCGATCGGCCCGCCCGAGAGCGGCATACTCAGCCCGGGGATGATCCAAAACTTCGCCAAACGTGGGTATGTCGAGGGCCGCAACATCGAGTTCGAGCGCCGCGCCGCCCAGGGCAAGCCCGAGCGTCTTGCCGGCTTTATCGATGAGCTGGTCGCAAAGCCCGTCGACGTGATCGTCACATCGAGCTATCCCGCGGCGGCGGCGGCGAAAGAGCGCGGTGGCAAAATTCCGATCGTCGTGATCAATTCCGGCGATCCCGTCGCCACCGGGCTTGCGGCGAGCCTCGCCCACCCCGGCGGCAATGTCACCGGCGTGTCGGAAATCGCCACCGAGCTATCGGCCAAGCGGCTGGCGCTCCTCAAGGAGGCCGTGCCGAGCGTCAAGGCGGTGGCGGTGTTGTGGAATGCCGACGATTTCGGCATGACGCTGCGTTATCAGGCGGCCGAGGTGGAGGCCAAGCGAGCGGCGATGCTGATCGTGCCGCTCGGGGTGCATGCACCCGACGATTTCGACACCGCCTTCTCGGAAATGACCAAGCAGCCGCCCGACGCGATTCTGATGGTCACCGACATTCTGACGATCCTGAACCGCAAGCGGGTCATCGATTTTGCCCGCGAGCATCGGCTTCCGGCGATCTATGAATACGCCCGCCTCGTCCGTGACGGCGGGCTGATGTCCTACGGCCCGGACGAGGCGGGCATCGCCGACCGCGCCGCCGGGCTTGCCGATCGCATCCTGAAGGGCGCCAATCCCGCCGACCTGCCTCTCGAACTTCCGTCGCGTTTCCAGCTGGCTGTCAATTTGCAGACGGCGAAGACGCTCGATTTGACCATTCCGGAATCGATCCTGGTGCGCGCCGACGATGTGGTCGAATGAGTGCGCCTGACGCTCCGGTGGCGAACCGGCCGCGGCGGCCGCTGTTCCAGAAATATCTCGCGGCGCTGTTCATCGCCGTCGTCGTGCCGCTGCTGGCCAACGGAATCAGTGAGGCGTGGTTCGGATACCGCGATCAGCGCGTCATGCTGGGCCACCGCCTGCGCTCCGAGGCGCAATCGGCGGCCGGCAAAATCCAGGGCTTCCTTGACGACATCACCGATCAGCTGCGCTGGACCGTGCAGCTGCCATGGCGCGAGGGCACCGATGAGCAGCACCGGTTCGACGTGCTGCGATTGATGAGCCAGGCGCCGGCGGTCGTTGACGTCGTGCTCATCGATGGCAGCGGCCACGAAAGGCTGCATGTCTCCCGGGTCAATCCGGACATCGTCAACACCGGCGCCGACCATAGTCAGCACCCGGCGGTCATCGGCGCTCGCGCCAGCCGCCTGTGGTACGGGCCGGTGACGCTGTATGGCGGCTCCGAGCCGCATCTGACAATCGCGGTTGCCGGCCCGCGCGCCGCCAATGGCGTAACGCTGGCCGTGATCAATCTGAAACTGATCTGGGACGTGATTTCGTCGATCCATGTCGGCCAGTCCGGCGACGCCTTTGTGCTGGACAGCGCTGGCCGCCTCGTCGCCCATCCGGATATCAGCCTCGTACTGCGCGGCGAAGACGATCCGGCGGCGGCGCGGCTGAAAGATTTACAGCAAGCGATGACCGCTGCGGGCGGAGAGACCACCGAAGGCGTCAATGCCGAGCATCGTCCGGTCATCGCCGCGATGGCTCCGATCCCCGGCCCGGGCTGGGCGGCATTTGTCGAGGAGCCGGCCGCCGAAGCCTTCGCGCCGATCCGCTCAGCTTTGTGGCGGACCGGATTGCTGCTGCTGCTCGGCGCTGTTTTCGCCGCGGGGCTGGGGTATCTGCTGGCGCGCCGGATGGTCGGTCCGATCCGGCTGTTGGGTCAGGGCGCCGAACGCATCGGCGCCGGCCGGTTCGACCAGAAGATCGAGATCGCGACCGGCGACGAATTGCAGGATCTGGCGCATCGATTTAACGAAATGGCCGTCGAATTGGCGTTGTCGCAGGAACGCTCTGAACGCATCGCGCGGCTGAAGCGGTTTCTCGCGCCGCAGGTCGCCGAACTCGTCGAGGGCAGCGACCAGGAGAGACTGCTCGACAGCCACCGTGCCGAAGTCGTCGTGATCTTCTGCGATCTGCGCGGTTTCACCAGCTTCGCCGGCCGGGCGGGCGCAGAAGAAGTCATGGGGCTGGTGCAGGAATATTACGAAGCGCTCGGCGGCATTATCACCCGTTACGAGGCGACGCTGACCTGCTTTATGGGGGACGGGCTGATGCTGCTGCTCAACGCGCCGGTGCCGTGCCCGGCGCCGGCCCTCCGCGGCGTGCAGATGGCGGTGGAGATGCAGGCCGCGATGCAGTCCGTCGTGTCGAGCTGGCGCGGTCGCGGCCACGAAATCGGCTTTGGCGTGGGCCTCGCCAAAGGCCCGGCGACGGTCGGCCGGATCGGCTATGAGGGCCGCTCGGATTACACGGCGATCGGCAACGTCGTGAACCTCGCCTCGCGCATCTGCGCTGCCGCCGCGGACGGTCAGATCCTGATCGATCAGGCGGCGGCGGCCGAAATCGGCGATGCTTATCCGCTGACACCGCTCGGGACCCGGCCGTTGCGCGGCTTTGCCGAGGCGGTGCCCGTGTTTTCGGTGGCGGCATCGTCTCCCGCGGGGGCGGTCCTGCACGCCGCTCTGTGACATAGGGCGGGAGCCTTTAGGGACCCGCTGTACCCACCAACTCAGGCTGGCCAAATCAGCCTGGCCCCGCCGCAGAGCGCGATCCCGCCTTCCCGCTCTACCTGCGGCATAAAATACCAGGCCCGTCTCGCAACCGCGATTCGCCTTCCCTAATTTAGTCATGCATACTGCCTTGAATGGCGTATCGCGGCCGCTGTTTGCCCCCTTAGGAGCAGCGGGCCGGCGCGGCGGCGGCATTGGTTAAAAAGCGAGCGAGGATGGCGGCAGAACGGGCCAGCAGAGGACTCTACGATCCGCGCAACGAGCATGATGCGTGCGGCGTCGGCTTTGTCGTCAATATCAAGGGCCGAAAATCGCACGACATCATCAGCCGCGGCTTGCAGATCCTCGTCAACCTCGACCATCGCGGCGCGGTCGGCGCCGACCCGCTGGTCGGCGACGGCGCCGGCTGCATGATCCAAATGCCGGACGGTCTGCTGCGCCACTGGGCGGCCGAGCGCGGCATCGAATTGCCGGCCGAGGGCCGCTACGCCGTCGCGATGTGTTTCCTGCCGATGGACGAGCCGGCACGCGCCGTCGCGATGCAGCATGTCGAGCATTATATCCGTGTTGAGGGCCAGAGCCTCGTCGCGTGGCGCGATGTCGGGGTCGACACGACCGGGCTCGGCGCCACGGTCACCGAGACAATGCCATGGATCGCGCAGGCGATCGTTGCGGCGAGCCCCGATGTCGCGGACCAGAACGCCTTCGAACGCAAGATCCTGACGATCCGGAAGCAGGTGCTGAACAGCATCGCAAAGCTCGCCGATCATCTGCAGATGCCGGCGTTGCGCGATCTCTACATCCCGTCCTTCTCGACGCGCACGGTCGTCTACAAGGGCCTCTTGCTGGCGCCGCAGATCGAGAGCTTTTACGACGATCTGCGCAACCCGCTGACCGTTTCCGCGCTGGCCCTCGTGCATCAGCGCTTCTCGACCAACACCTTTCCCAGCTGGCGGCTCGCGCACCCCTACCGGTTCATCTGCCACAACGGCGAGATCAATACGGTGCGCGGCAACACGAATTGGATGGCGGCGCGCCGTCAGGCGATGTCGTCGGAATTGCTGGGCGCCGATCTTGCCAAGATGGTGCCGCTGATCGGTCCCAACCAATCGGACACGGCCTGCATCGACAACGCGCTCGAGCTCCTCGTCATCGGCGGCGGCTATTCGCTCGCGCATGCGATGATGATGCTGATCCCGGAGGCGTGGGCCGACCCGCTGATGGATCCCGAGCGCCGTGCGTTTTACGAGTATCACGCCGCGCTGATGGAGCCGTGGGACGGCCCGGCGGCGATCGCCTTCACCGACGGCCGCCAGATCGGCGCGACCCTCGACCGCAATGGCCTGCGGCCGGCGCGCTACATCATCACCGACGACGACCATGTGATCCTCGCCTCGGAATGCGGCGTGCTGCCGGTGCCGGAAGAGAAGATCGTCCGCAAATGGCGATTGCAGCCCGGCAAGATGTTGCTGATCGACCTCGAGGAAGGCCGCATCATCGGCGACGACGAGATCAAGAAACAGCTCGCCGGCGAGCATCCCTACGACGCTTGGCTCAAAGAGACGCAGTGGAAGCTCGAGGAGCTGCCTGACGCACCGGAGACCGCGGTGCCGGCGCTGCCGAACGATCCTACCGCGCGGCTCGACCACCAGCAGGCTTTCGGCTACACGCAGGAGGACATCCAGTTCTTCCTGGAGCCTATGGCGCGCGACGCCGACGATCCGGTCGGCTCGATGGGCACCGACACACCCATCGCCGCCTTCTCGAACAAGCCGAAGCTGCTCTACAACTACTTCAAGCAGAATTTCGCGCAGGTCACCAACCCGCCGATCGATCCGATCCGCGAGGAACTGGTGATGTCGTTGATCTCGATGATCGGACCGCGGCCGAACCTCCTCGGTCACGAGGTTGGCACGCATCACCGGCTCGAAGTGGCGCGGCCGATCCTCACCGACCGCGATCTCGCGAAGATCCGCAACATCGAGCACCTTGTCGATCACTTCAAGACCGACACGCTCGACATCACGTGGCCCGTCGCGGAAGGCGCCACCGCGATCGAAAGGGCGCTCGATCGCATCTGCGCCGAGGCGACCGCTGCGGTCGAGGCCGGTCACAATATCCTCATTCTGTCCGACCGCGCCGTCTCGGCCGAACGCGTGCCGATCCCGGCCTTGCTCGCGACATCGGCGGTGCATCATCACCTGATCAGGCAGGGGCTGCGCACCAAAACGGGCATCGTCGTCGAGACCGGCGAGGCGCGCGAAGTGCACCATTTCTGCGTGCTCGCCGGCTATGGCGCCGAGGCGATCAACCCCTATCTCGCCTTTGCAACATTAGAGCAGGTCCGCATCGAAAACGGGCTGCCGCTCTCCGCCCAAGAGGTACAGAAGAACTATCTCAAGGCGCTCGACAAGGGCATCCTGAAGGTCATCTCCAAGATGGGGATCTCCACCTATCAGTCCTATTGCGGCGCCCAGATCTTCGACGCGGTCGGATTGCAGAGTGACTTCGTCGAGAAATACTTCACCGGCACCGCGACAACGATCGAAGGCGCCGACCTGAAGGCGATCGCCGAAGAAGCCTTGGTCCGGCATGCCCGCGCGTTCGGCGACGACCCGCTCTATCGCGACATGCTCGATCTTGGCGGCGACTACGCCTTCCGCCTGCGCGGCGAGGCGCATGCCTGGACACCGCAATCGGTCGCCAAGCTGCAGCATGCGGTGCGCGGCAATTCAGTTGCCGACTACAAGGCTTTCGCGCAGACGATCAACGATCAGAGCGAGCGCCTTCTGACAATTCGCGGCTTGATGAAGTTCAAGGCCGCCGCGGATCTGGGTCTTGGAGCGATCCCCCTCGACGAGGTCGAGCCCGCCGCCAGTATCGTGCGACGCTTTTCTACCGGCGCAATGAGCTTCGGCTCGATCAGCCGCGAAGCGCACACGACGCTGGCGATCGCGATGAACCGTATCGGCGGCAAATCGAATACCGGCGAGGGCGGCGAGGAAGCATCGCGCTTCAAGCGGCTGCCGAATGGCGATTCGATGCGTTCGGCGATCAAGCAGGTTGCCTCGGGTCGATTTGGCGTCACGACCGAATACCTCGTCAACGCCGACGTCCTGCAGATCAAGATGGCGCAGGGCGCCAAACCCGGCGAAGGCGGCCAATTGCCCGGGCGCAAGGTCGACAAGACGATCGCGCAGGTGCGCTACTCGACCCCGGGGGTCGGTCTCATCTCGCCGCCGCCGCATCATGACATCTATTCGATCGAGGATCTGGCGCAGCTGATCCACGATCTGAAGAATGCGAACCCGCAAGCGGCGATCTCGGTAAAGCTCGTCTCGGAGGTCGGGGTCGGCACGGTGGCCGCGGGTGTCTCGAAAGCGCGCGCCGATCATGTGACGATTGCCGGCTTCGAAGGCGGCACCGGCGCGAGCCCGCTCACCTCGCTGACGCATGCCGGCTCGCCCTGGGAGATCGGTCTCGCCGAGACGCAGCAGACTTTGGTGCGCAACGGCCTCAGAGGCCGTATCGCGGTGCAGGTCGATGGCGGGTTGCGCACCGGCCGCGATGTCGTCGTCGGCGCGATGCTCGGCGCCGACGAGTTCGGCTTTGCGACGGCACCGCTGATCGCCGCCGGCTGCATCATGATGCGCAAATGTCACCTGAACACCTGCCCCGTCGGCATCGCGACGCAGGACCCGGTGTTGCGCAAGCGCTTCACCGGCCAGCCCGAACACGTCATCAACTATTTCTTCTTTGTCGCCGAGGAAGTGCGCGAATTGATGGCGCAATTGGGCTTCCGCAGCTTCGACGACATGGTCGGCCGCGTCGACCGGCTCGACGTCGTGCCGGCGATCAATCACTGGAAGGCGAAGGGCGTCGACCTGTCGCGCCTGCTGTACCAGGAGCCGGCCAAACCCGGCGTCGCGATCTATCATTGCGAGGCGCAGGATCATCATCTCGACAAGGCACTCGATAACGAGCTGATCGCCCTTGCCGAGCCGGCGCTCGAACGGCGCGAGCCGGTGCGCATCGAGAAGCCGATCCGCAACGTCAACCGCACGGTCGGGGCGATGCTGTCCGGCGAGGTCGCGAAGCGCTATGGCCATGCCGGCCTGCCGGAAGACACGATCTGGGCCCGCTTTCAGGGGAATGCCGGCGGCAGCTTCGGCGCGTTCCTCGCCCACGGCATCACGCTCGAGCTTTACGGCGATGCCAACGACTATGTCGGCAAGGGCCTGTCGGGCGGCCGTCTGATCGTGCGCCAGCCAAAAGAGGCGAAGCGCGAGCCGACCGAGAACATCATGATCGGCAACACGGTGCTTTACGGCGCGATTGCCGGCGAAGCCTATTTCGAAGGTGTCGCGGGCGAGCGCTTCGCGGTCAGGAATTCCGGCGCGATCGCCGTTGTCGAGGGCACTGGCGATCACGGCTGCGAATACATGACCGGCGGGGTCGTCGTCGTGCTCGGTGATACCGGCCGCAATTTCGCGGCCGGCATGTCGGGCGGCATCGCCTATGTGTGGGACCCCAAGGGCCAGTTCGACAGGCTGTGCAACAAGAAAGAGGTCGCTCTCGAGCCCGTGCTGGCGGACGAAGGCGACGACACCGATGAAGACCGCCCACGTCAGCGCGCGCCAAATGTGGTCGATAATGGCATGGGCGACCCGCTGCGCTTTGACGCACAGCGCCTGCGTATCCTGATCGAGCGCCACCACCTGTTCACCGGCAGTGCCCGAGCCCGCGCGCTCCTCGAGGACTGGGACAATACCTTGCGCGCCTTCGTCAAGATCGTGCCGCAGGATTACCGGCGCGCCCTCCTCGAGCTCCGGGCCGAGCGCGACACCGCCCGCATGGCCGCCGCCGAGTAACGCGGCGAAGCGCGTCTCCGCGTCCCTCCATGATCGTGCCCGCGTTCGAGACCACCCGGGCGCTCGCCTCACCGTGCCGCCATCGCTGCTCGCCTGGGCCGACGAGGGTCATTGAGTGAGGCGCCGCTGTTTCCCTGTCGGGGATTGATGCTAGCCTTGATCTCAGGCATCATCGATATAAGTCAGCATTGTTGACCGGCCCAGTGGCTTACAGGCGCCGGGATGCTTCAGGGAAATGGATGGGCAAGCCGACCGGGTTTCTTGAGGTCGAGCGCGCCGATCGCGGCTATGAGAAGCCGGCGGCGCGCAAAAAGAGCTGGAAGGAGTTCGTCAAACCTCTTCCGGAACCGGCCCTGCGCGCCCAGGCGTCGCGTTGCATGGATTGCGGCATCCCGTTCTGTCACGAGGGCTGCCCGGTCAACAACCTGATCCCAGACTGGAACAATCTGGTCTATCGCGACCAGTGGCAGCAGGCGCTCATTGCCCTGCACTCGACCAACAATTTTCCGGAATTCACCGGCCGCATCTGCCCGGCGCCCTGCGAGGCCTCCTGCACGCTCAACATCGACGACAACCCGGTGACGATCAAGACGATCGAATGTGCGATTGTCGATCGCGGCTGGCAGGAGGGCTGGATACAGCCATCGCCGCCGGCGCGCCGCACCGGGAAACGCGTCGCGGTCGTCGGCTCCGGGCCCGCGGGCATGGCCTGCGCCCAGCAATTGGCGCGCGCCGGGCATTCTGTGAGCTTGTTCGAGAAGGCCGATCGCATCGGCGGCTTGCTGCGCTACGGCATCCCCGATTTCAAGATGGAGAAAGGGCTGGTCGATCGTCGCGTCGAGCAGATGGCCGCCGAGGGGGTCGAATTCCGCACCTCCGTCGAGGTTGGGACGGATATCGGCATCGATGCGCTGCTCGCCGAATACGACGCGCTCGCCTTGACCGGCGGCGCCGAATTGCCGCGCGATTTGGAAGTACCCGGGCGCGACCTCGCCGGCATCCATTTCGCGATGGATTATCTGCCGCAGCA
This sequence comes from Pseudomonadota bacterium, assembly GCA_046724035.1. Classification (GTDB taxonomy): domain Bacteria; phylum Pseudomonadota; class Alphaproteobacteria; order ATCC43930; family CGMCC-115725; genus DATARH01. Next base: position 36,880 of record JBKOVT010000061.1, read on the forward strand.
GAACAAGCATGTCGCCGGGGATCCCGAGCCCGTCGCCGCGCCGCAGGGCACGATCACCGCGAAGGGCAAGCATGTCATCGTCATCGGCGGCGGCGACACCGGATCCGACTGCATCGGCACCGCCAACCGCCAGGGCGCGAAATCGATCACCCAGATCGAAATCCTGCCAAAGCCGCCGGACAAGGAGAACAAGGCGCTGGTCTGGCCGGACTGGCCATTGAAGCTGCGCACCTCATCGTCGCAAGAGGAGGGCTGTCAGCGCGAATGGGCCGTGTTGACGAAACGCGCGATCGGCCGGAACGGACACGTCGAGAAGCTGGAATGCGTCCGGGTCGAGTGGATGCAGAGCCCGGATGGCCGTTGGGCGATGCAGGAGGTGCCGAACAGCAGCTTCGAGCTGAAGGCCGATCTTGTCTTGCTCGCGATGGGTTTCCTCGGCCCGCGCAAGGCCGGCATGATCGAGCAGGCGGGCATCACGCTCGATCCGCGCGGCAACATCGCGGCCAACACGTTCGACTACAAAACCTCCGCGCCGAAAATCTTCTCGGCCGGCGACATGCGGCGCGGCCAGTCATTGGTCGTCTGGGCGATCCGCGAAGGCCGCCAATGCGCCCGCGCGATCGACGAATTCCTGATGGGCTCGAGCCTCCTGCCGCGCTGACCGCGTCAGTCCCGCCGCGGATCGAGCGCATCGCGCAACCCGTCGCCGAACAGGTTCAGCGACAACACGAGGCTGAAGATCGCCAGCCCCGGCCAGATCGACATCCACGGCGCCTGGGTCATGAAGTTTCGGGCGGTGTTCAGCATGCTGCCCCAGCTCGGGTTGGGTGGCTGCTGCCCGAGCCCGAGAAACGAGAGGCTCGCCTCGGCGATGATCGCCGCCGCCGTTGCGAGAGTCGCCTGCACGAGCAGCGGTGGTACGATGTTCGGCAGGATATGCCGCAACACGATGCGGATCTGCGGATTGCCGACGGCGCGTGCCGCCTCGATGTAGTCCTCGTGCTTCACCGACAGCACTTGCGCGCGCGTCATTCGCGCGAAGATCGGCATCTGCGTGATCCCGATCGCGATCATCGCATTTGTCAGGCTGGGGCCCAGAAACGCGGCGAGCGCGATCGCCAGGATCAGAAACGGGATCGCCAGCATCGCATCGACAAGGCGCATGACCGTGGCGTCGAGCGCGCCGCCGGCATAACCGCTTAGAAGCCCGATCGGCACACCGACCGCGAGCGCCAGCATGACCGACACCAGCCCCGCCAGCAGTGAGGCGCGGCCTCCCCAGACGATGCGCGCCAAGACATCGCGCCCGATATCGTCGGTGCCGAAGAGATGCGCCGCGGAAGGCGGCTTGCGCACCGCGGACCAACTCGTCGCCAACGGATCGTAGGGTGAGATCAACGGCGCCGCCGCGGCAAGGAGGATGAAGAACAGGACGACGGCGAGCCCGATCATTGCGGCGCGGCGCTTCACCAGACGCCGCAGCGCGCGCTGCCAGGGCGGCTCGCCGAGAGCCTCTTCCGTAGAAACGCGGTCGAGCGTCTGCGCCGTCATGTGCGCAGCCGCGGGTTCAGCACGACATAGGCGAGGTCGGCGAAGAGGTTCAGCATGATGTACGCGAAGGCGGTGAACAACACGACGCCCTGCACGACCGCATAGTCGCGGTTGAACACGGCATCGACGATCAATTTTCCGAAGCCGGGGATTGTGAACACCTGTTCCGTCAATACCGCGCCGGAGAGCAGCGCGCCGAAATCGAGCGCCGCCAAGGTCACCACCGGGATCAGCGCGTTGCGAAAGGCATGCCGCAGGATGACGCGTATCTCGGGAAGCCCCTTGGCGCGCGCGGTCCGGACGTAATCCATGCCGAGCACCTGCAGCATTGCGCTGCGCGTATGCCGCATCATTCCCGCCGCAAAGAAATTGCCGAGCACGAAGGCGGGCATGATCAGGGTCAACAGATTCTGCCTGAGGCTCTCGCCCGGGCTGACAAACCCCGAGGCGGGCAGCAGCTCCAATTCGACTGAGAACAGCAGGATCAACAAGATGCCGAGCCAGAAATTCGGGATCGAGAGACCCCATAGCGCCGCCATCGTCGTTCCGTAATCGATCGCAGTGCCGTTCTTGACGGCCGCGATGATCCCGGCCGGGATACCGATCGAGAGGGAGATCAGCACCGCGATCAGCGCCAATTCGCCGGTGACTGGCAGTTTCTCGGCGATCAGGTCGAGCACCGGCCGCTTGATGCGGATCGACTCGCCGAGATCGCCCTGCGCGACACCCTTCACCCACAGCGCGTAGCGCACCGGCAACGGCTCATCGAGGTGATATTTCTGACGGGTGAATGCGATGACCGCGGGGTCGCGATCTTCGCCCGCAAGCGCCGTCGCCGGATCGCCGGGTAACAATTGCTGCAGCCCGAAGATCAGCAGCGACACAAAAAACAATGTCGGGACGATCAGCGCAATCCGGCGCAGCAGAAACGTGGTCATCAATCAAACATCACTGCAGCTTGATCCCCTGCGGGCGGATCAAACCGTCGGGATAGGGCGTGAACCCGGCAAGCTTCGCGCTCATGCCGTACAGATATTTGTTGTGCCACAGATAGATCAGCGGCCGGTCGGCCAAGACGCGCTCGGCGACTTTCGCGTAATGCGGCATGCGCTCAACCGGGTCGCCGGTCTGGCGCGCCGCATCGAGCTCGCGGTCGAGATCAGGGTTGCAGTAATGCCCGGTGTTGAGCGCCGGTGGCGCCTTGCAGGCGACGAAATTGTAGATGTTGCCATCGGGATCGGTGCGGCCGCTCCAGCCGATCAGATACGCCTCGTAATCGCCTTTCACCGCCAGATCCAATGACGAGGCAAACTCGGTCGCCTGTATCTTGATGTCGAAGCCGCTTTCCGCCGCCATGGACTGGATGACCTGCGCCGCCTGCAACAGTTCGGGGGTGGTCGGCACCGTCATCGTGACGCTCGGATGCGGCATGTTTGCCGCTGCGAGCAATTGCTTCGCCTTGGCGATATCGCGCTCCGGGATCGGCAGCGACTTGACGTAATAGGGGTTGCTCGGCGGAACCCACTGATTGCCGGGCTGGAACAGCCCGTTGAACACGACCTGGTTCAAGGCGGCGCGGTCGATCGTCAATTCGAGCGCCTGTCTGACGCGCGCGTCCTGGCCGAGCGGATTTTTCGCGCGCGGGCCGTTATCGAGATTGGTCGTGATCCCGGTGTAGCCGAGCCCGGTGATCTCGGCCAGCTTCAGCCGCCCGTCCTTCTTCACCGCATCGACATCGGTCGCCGCGACACGCTCGATCAAATCGAGCCCGCCTGATTGCAGATTGGCGAGACGCACCGTCGAGTCGACGATCGGCAGGAACACGATCCGGTCGAAATGGATCGCGCTCTTGTTCCAGTAATCCGGAAAGCGGTCGAGCACGATACGGTCCTGCGCGACCCGCTCGGTGAATTTGTACGGCCCGGCGCAAACCGGATGGCTGCTGAACTCGCCCGCCGCCTGCGCCGCTTTCGGCGACACGATCATGCCGGCACGGTCGCTCAGTTGCGCGAGCAGCGGCGCGAAGGGCGCCGACAGCACGAGCTTCACCGTGTGGTCGTCGATGATGTCGATGCCGGTGACAGCGCTAATCTCGGCCTTGCGGGTCGAGCCGGGCAGGTTGAGATGACGCTCGAGACTGAATTTGACGGCAGCGGCGTCGAGCGGCTCGCCGTCGTGAAACTTGACCCCCTGCCGGATCTTCATGACCAGGCGCTTGTTGCCGTCGGTCCACTGCCACTCGGTGGCGAGCTGCGGCACGACGTCGAGCTCGGGACTGATATCGACGAGCTTGTCGCACAAGGACGCAAAGACGATGCGGCCGACATAGGTGCGCGCCAAGGTCGGGTCCAACAGGTCGGGGTCCTCGGCGAGCCCGATCCGCAAGCTCGTCTGGGCCGAAGCGCCGGCCAGAAACGCCGACAACGCCAGACCAAATCCGGCCAATAGGCATTTGCGTATCAACATCTCTGTTCCCCTGATTTCCGGCCGGCGGCCTAGCGCGTGTCGCGGAGCTTGCGGCGCTTTCGAGAATCGCGGCCGAGCGGCACGACATTCCGGCTCTCGGCGTAGCGGTTGCGTTCGAGGGCGCGGTTCACTGCGGTCGCCAATTCGGACATGCGGAACGGTTTCCGGATCAGCGGGTCGTCATCGGTTTCAACTCCGGTCACCGCGGCATCCGCGTATCCGGTGACATAGAGAACCCGCAACCCCGGCCACCGCTCGCGAGCGCGGCGCACCGTCTCGATGCCGTTCAGCCCCGGCATCGCGATGTCGACGATCACCAACTCATAGATCTCGCCGCGCGCGAGAGCGTCCAGGGCCGCCTGCCCGCTGGCAGCCTCGGCAACGCCGTAGCCGATCTGCCGCAGCATCTCGGCCGTGACCGCGCGCACCGCCGCATCGTCATCGACCACCAGAACGCGTCCGCCGGCTCCGGCCCGTTTGTCAGCCTCGGGTTGTGTCGCGCTCTGCTCGGGTGCCGGGTTCGTTCGCGGCAAATAAAGATGCACCGCGGTGCCGGCGCCGACCCGGCTTTCGATCTCCAAGGCGCCATTCGATTGGCGCATGACGCCATATACTTGGCTCAATCCAAGGCCGCTCCCCTTGCCAAGTTCCTTTGTCGTAAAGAATGGCTCGACGGCCGACAGCCGCACCTCCTCCGTCATGCCGCCGCCGGTGTCGCGCACCGAGAGGCAGATGCAGTCCCGGCCCGCGATCTCGTCCGGCGCCGCGCCGGCGGCGCCATCGATATTGCGTGTCTCGATTGTCAAGGTGCCGCCGAGCGGCATCGCATCGCGCGCATTGATCGCGAGATTGAGCACCGCGATCTCGATCTGCGTCGGATCGACGAGCGCTGGCCATAAACCGGGCATCAGGCGGGCACGGACCTGCACCGTCGGACCGATCGTGCGCGCCAACAGGTCGCGCATGCCGTCGATGACGCCGTTCAGGTCGGTGCTTCGCAACTGCAGCCGCTGGCCGCGCGAGAACGCCAGCAATTGCTCGGTCAACCTGGCGCCGTTTTGAGCGGCGCGTTGCGCCGCCGCGACAAAGCCCGCAGTACTGCCGTCGGCCGGCAGGCGCGTGGCGAGCAGCTCAAGGTTGCCGACGATCGCGGTCAACAGATTGTTGAAATCGTGCGCCAGCCCGCCGGTCAGGTGGCCGACCGCTTCCATTTTCTGCGACTGGCGCAGCTGCTCCTGCATCGCCTCGCGCTCGGTGATGTCGCGCGCCGTCGACATGATGAAATAGTCGCCGTCCTGCTTCTCGGGCGCCCGCACGAACATGACATCGATGATGCGGGTCCGGCCCGCCAGCGTGCGGCGCGCGCTGTAGCGCTGCGTCTCGCCGGTCTCGATGCAGGCGCGCATATGCCGCAGCGGCAGCTGGGCCTGCTCGACCCCGAGGATCTCCTCAAGGGCGCGTCCGATCACCTGGTCGGGGCTGAGCCCATAGGCGTGCGCCGTCGCCCGGTTGAGGTCCTCGTAGATGAAGCGGCCGTCCTTGGTGGCGCGGAACAGGGTCAGCCAATCGGGGGAATTGTCGAAGAACGCCCGCATCTGCGAGCGGCTCGCCTCGCGGTGGCGAGCGCCGCCCTTGCCCGCTCCGGTCCCGCGGGCGGGGTGCGCTCGAAGCGGCCTCTTCACATCCCTCTCCGCCAGCTTGGTGCCCCGCCATCATATTCCAGCGATTGGCCTTATTCACCCTTCCATCGCCGGGTATCGGCCGGTGCTATTCGGGAGGCGGCCAACCTTGGCGAGCCGGTAGGAGCGGTGGGCAAGGGAATGGGTTTCGCTTTGATCGAGAGAGCGCACCGCTGCGTTTTCTGCTAAAATGACATCAAATGCGGCGAAGGGCGCCGCTTTCCCAAGGAGTGGCACGATGGGCGATATCCTCGGTATCGGCGTCACGCATTACCCCGGGCTCATCCAGCCCGACCGGCAGATGGCCGGGCTTCTCGACCGCACGCTGAAGAGCGAGCAGGTTCCCGAGGAGCTGAAAGACCCGGCGCGCTGGCCCGAGCCGATGCGCAAGGAATGGGCCGACCCGGTCGCCGCCGCGGCCGAGCATCGAAGGCGCCTCGTCGCCGGCTTTCGCAAATGCCGCGAGGCATTGGACGCGTTCAACCCCGATGTCGTGCTGATCTGGGGCGACGACCAATACGAGAATTTCCGCGAGGACGGCGTCCCGTCCTTCTGCGTCTTCGCGGTCGACGGCATCGACTCGAAGCCCTATGCGCGAGCGGGC
>JBKOVT010000316.1:0-18522 GCA_046724035.1 Pseudomonadota bacterium
GACGATGCCCGTTCCTGCCGCGATTTCGAGCACTCGCGCCGGCTGCAGCGCGGCTGCGCGTTTCGCGAGGTCGGCGGCGTATTCCGCAAAGATCAACGGGCCGAGATAGCGGTCGTAAAGTGCCGGTATGGAGCCGGCGAAGACGCGATCCGACTCCGACATGTCGCCTCCCGGCATCAAGCTTTGGCGGGGCCGAACGCGCCGGCCTCGCGCAGCCCGGCGACATCGGCGGCGGAATAGCCGAGTTCGGCAAGCACCGCCTCGGTATCTTGGCCGAGCGCTGGGGCGCCGCGGCGAATGCTCGGCGGCGTTTTCGAAAAGCGCGCCGCCGCGCGCGACTGGCGCAGCCTGCCGGCTTTCGGGTGCTGGTATTCCTCAAGGAGTTCCAGCGCCTGCACATGCGGGTGCCGGATCATCTCGCTGCGCGTCAGGACCGGGCCGCAGGGCACGTCCGCCGCGGTCAGCTTTTGGAGCCATTCCGCCAACGGCCGGCCGATCAGCACGTCTTGCGTCATCTGCAAGCGGGCTTCGATATTTTGCGCTCGCAGGGAGGGTGTTTTGAAGCGCTCGTCCTCGAGCCATTCCGGCTTGTCGAGCGCGCGCGTCAGACCCTGCCATTGCCGATCGGTGACAACCGCCGCGGTGATGTAGCCGTCCGAGGTTTCGTAGATCAGGTCGATCGAGCTCGCCGCCTCCTGCTCGGTCGGCTCATCACCGACAAAGGTCTGGCCCGACATGTCCGAGCTCCACAGAAACGCGACGACCGCCTCCAGCATGGAGAGGCGCACATGCTGCCCCTCGCCGGTGCGCTCGCGCGAGAGAAGCGCCGCGGTGATCGCCTGGGAAGCCGTGATCGCGGTCAGCTTGTCCGGGAGGATCGTGCGGACCAGGCGCGGCCGCTCACGGTCCGACCCGGCCTGCACGGTCGCGAGCCCCGAGAAACCCTGGATGACCGGGTCATAGGCCGGCGCCTGGGCATAGAGGCCCTTCTCGCCAAAGCCGCTGATCGAGACATAGACAATGTTGGGGACGACAGCGCGGATCGCCTCTTCGCCGACCCCGAGCCGGTCGGCAACGCCGGGCCGGAAATTCTGCACAAACGCATCGGCGCCGGCAGTCAGCCGCTTCAGCGCCTCGAGCGCGGCGGGGTTCTTCAGGTCGAGCGCGATCGAGCGCTTGTTGCGGTTGTTGTTCAGAAACCCGGCCGTGAACCCGCCGCGCCGGTTGGCGCCGGACCGGGTCGAGTCGCCGATGCCCGGCGCCTCGACCTTGATCACCTCGGCGCCCTGATCGGCGAGGATCATCGTCGCGAGCGGCCCCGATACGTTCGAGGTCAGATCGACGATGCGATACCCGTGGAGTGGACCCGGCATCCTTCCACCTTTCCGATAAGCGCAGTCTTGTCGACGATTGTAGCGCAGAACGGGGTTCCGCGCTGCATCGCGGGGACGGCGCTAGACGCCGGCCTCGCGCTGCATGGCCTCCAATCCGGCGAGCGCCGCGCGGGTCGCCGGATCGCTCTCGCCAAAGGCGCGCCGCCGCGTATCGACGACCTGCTGCTGCAGCCAATAGGCCTCGTCATACTCGCCGATCTGCCACAGGACGCTCGCCAGATTGCCCATGGCGGCGAGCGTGTCACCATCCTCCTCGCCCCAGAGCCGGGTCATCGCGACGATCGCGTGTTCCAGCAATTCGCGAGCGGCAAGGAGATCGCCTTCGGCCGCTACCGTGCCGGCGAGATTGTTGAGCGCCCGCCAGCGGTCGCGGCCATCCTCGCCCCATACTTCAGGCGCCAGCTCGAGAATGCGTGCTTGGATGGCGCGGGCGGTCGCGAGATCCCCCTGCACGCCGATCGTCGTCGCCAGCTTGCCCATCGCCTTCAGCGTGTCCGGATGCGCGTCGCCAAACAGCCGCAGCCGCGCCGCGACGACCTGCTCTTCCAACATCCGCGCCGGGCGGAGCCGACCTTCTTTCCACAACAGCTCGGCAAGATCGAGCATCGCTCCAAGCGTATCCGGATGCTCCTCGCCCCGGCTGCGGCGCAGCTCCGCAATGCGCCTTTCCTGGTCGGCGATGTCGCTCATCCCCGCAGCCTGCCGCCGAACCGAGAGAAGGGCAAGCCGGCGTTAAAGGAGGCACCCGCTTGCTCAGTACTGCGATTGTGCCTTGAATGATCCCGGTGACGAGAACGGGAGCCAGCCGATGGGTATGACGATCATCGAGAAGATCCTGGCACGGGCGAGCGGCGCCGCAAAAATCGCGCCCGGCGATCTCGCCGTCGTCGATGTCGATCTCTCGGTGCTCATCGATCTCAGCTTCTCGCGCGGCTCGTGGCGCGAGGTGCTGAAGGTGCACAACCCCGAAAACCTCGTCGTCGTGTTCGACCACGATGTGCCGGCCTCAAACCGCGAGACCGCCGCGATGCATGTGCGTGGCCGGGATTTCGTGCGCCGCTTCGGCATCCGCCGCTTTCACGATGTCGGCCCGGATCAGGGCATCAGCCACGTCGTCGTCGCGGAGAACGCCTATTGCCTGCCCGGCACGATCATGGCGTGCTTCGACTCGCACACCTGCAGCGCCGGCGCACTGAATTGCGCGGCGCGCGGGCTTGGCGCGCCCGACCTGCTCTACGCGGTGACGACCGGCAAGACCTGGTTTCGGGTCGGCGAGACCGTGCGGTACGATCTCGAAGGCCGCCTCGGCGAGGGTGTGTCGACAAAGGATGTGTTTTTGCACATCGCGGGCACCTATGGCGATCACGCGAACCAGAATGTCGAGTTCGGCGGCGCCGCCCTCCCCCATCTCAGCATCGATGCGCGGCGCACGCTGACGACAATGGGCGCGGAGTTGAGCGCCGAATTCGCGACCTTCGAACCGGACGAGGTGCTGATCGATTACGTCAACACGCGCAACCCCGCGCCGTTCGAACCGCAATATCCCGATACGGACGCCGTCTACGTCGCCCGCCGCACGATCGATCTCTCCACGCTGTCGCCGATGGTGGCGCTGCCCGACCGCGTCATCCGAAATGCGGTGCCGGTCGAGGAAGCGGCGGGCGAGCCGATCCAGCAGGCCTTTATCGGCTCCTGTGCGAACGGCACGCTCGACGATCTCGCCGAAGCCGCGCGCATGTTGAAGGGCCGCCATGTGGCGCCCGGTGTGCGCCTGCTCGTGACGCCGGGGTCGCAGCGCATTGCCACAGCAGCGGCCAAGGCCGGATATGTGCAGACGCTGCTCGATGCTGGCGCCGTGGTGACGCCAGCGACCTGCGGCGCTTGTTACGGCGGCCATATGGGCGTCCTCGGCCCGGGTGAGACCTGCATCACCGCCTCGACCCGCAACTTCAAGGGCCGGATGGGCGATGCGACGGCGCGCATCTACATGGCCTCGCCCGCGACGGTCGCCGCCTCGGCGGTGGCCGGGCATATTACGCACCCCGGCAGCATCTAGGTGCCGACGATGATCAACGGGCGGGTGTGGAAATTCGGCGACGACATCAACACCGATCTGATGCTGCCGGGACCGCTGTTGACGGCGAGCGAAGAGGAGCAGCGCCGGGCCGTGTTCTCGGCGAACCGGCCGGGCTGGGTCGACGAGGTACGCCCGGGCGACATCCTGATCGGCGGGCGTAATTTTGGCACGGGATCGAGCCGGCCGGCGGCGCGCTCGCTGCGCAATCTCGGGCTCGGCGCGCTGATCGCCGAGTCGATCAACGGGCTGTTCTTTCGCAACGCGGTCAGCTTCGGCTTTCTCGCCCTCGAATGCCGCGGCATTCACGCCGCATTCGACGAGGGGCAGACGGCAGAACTCTCGATCGAGGGCTGGACGGTGCGCAACCGCGAGACCGGCGTCGTGCTGCCGATCTCGCCGGTGCCGGAGCAGCTGCTGTCGCTGATGACATCGGGCGGCGTCTACCCGCTGCTCGAAAAACAGGGGCTGATCGCACCAAAAGACGTGCCGTAATCCGCTCAGATCCCGTCGAGCGTGATGTCGTGGTCGAGAATGACGACGCGGCGCTGAAACCGCCACTTGCCTTCGGATTTGACCAGATCGCATTCGTAACGGCCCGGCGCCAGCAGCTCGCTCTTGGCGTTGCGTGTCAGGATGTTCAGCAGATAGCAGGTCGCCTGCGCCCGCTCGCCCTCGATCGCAACCGCCAGATTCGAGATGACATGGCGAAGCTGGGCACCGCGCTCGTGAAACCGCGCAAAACGCTCGGCAAAGGCACGGATCGCGGCGTGACCCGAATGTTGCCCGACTGCGGGGCTGTCGAGCGAGCCGTCCGGCGTAAAGCAATCGACGAGCGTCTCGACATCGCCGCGGTCGAGCGCCGTCGTGTAGCGCACGAACAGGTCGCTGATCGCAAGCCGGTCTTCGATATCGGCGAGGGACACGGTTTTCTCTGGCGGCTATTCGATCGGAATGAAGAGGGAGTGCCGGATCTTGTTCTCGACGTGATCGGAGAGGTGGCCCTTGCCGGTCGTGTCCTCGACGAGGATTACGTCGCCGGCCGCGACGAACCGACTTTCGCCGTCGCTCGCGGTGATCTTCACCCCGGCATCCAGGTTGACGATGTACTGCCGCCGCGGCGCCGGGTGCCAATCGACATTGTGCTCGGCCTGGGTCTCGCGAAAGATGACGCCGGTCGCCGGCAACTTTCTCGACAATTTGCTGCCGCGCCGTTCCTCGACCCATTCGACCTCGATATCTCGGAAATGCGACTCGCCCTGGGCGTCGGTGTAGAGATTGTGGATGCGCATCTGTTCCTCCCTGAAGGCCCCAATTACTCGGCGGCGCGCGCCGTCGCCGTCTCGTCGGCGAATGAGGGCATGACCTCGCGCGCGAAGCGGCGCAGGCTGGCGCGGCCGCGCTCGCCGCCGCCCGAGCCGCCGCCATTGACGAGCACATAACCCACTCCGACGCGGCGCAACTCGTCCAGCTTCTCGGCGATCTCCTCGGGCGAGCCGTATATCGCGCTGTTGCGGTTGACGGCGTCGGGATCGCCGGTGGCGCGGTCGGGGCCGCCATGCACGCTCCCGTCGGGGCGCGTGGCCAATTTCAACTGACGTACCCGGTTGGCGAGGCGACGCTGCAGCGCGGTCTCTTTCTCCGCCGCGCTGTCGCACACAAAAAAGGCGCGAGTGACGCCGACCTGCAGCGGGTCGAAATGCCGGCCTTGCGCCTCGACTGCGGATTTGTAGGCCGCGATCGAGCGGCCGACATCGGCCGGCGAGGCGTATTGGCCCAAGAGTAAATTGTAACCGCTTTCAGCAACCCGGCGGACCGAGCTTTCGCCGCCGGCTCCCATCCAGATCGGCGGGTGCGGGCGCTGCGCCGTCGGCGGCTCGACGACGATGTTGTCGAAACTCCAGTAGCGGCCGCGATGCGAGAACGGTTCGTTCGAGGTCCAGGCTTTGATGATGACATCGAGGCATTCGCTGAAGCGCGCATCTGCCTCGTCCATATCGACGCAGAAGCCGGCGAACTCGTTGTAGCGGTAGCCTTTGCCGATGCCGAAATCGAGGCGCCCGCCGGAGAGGAGGTCGAGGGTCGCCGCCTGCTCGGCCAAGAGCACCGGGTTGTGCCAGGGCAGCACGATGACGGCCGTCCCAAGGCGCAATGTCGTGGTGCGGGCGCCGAGCCAGGTGAGCAGGTTGATTGTCGCCGAGACCTGGCCGTAGCCAGTGAAATGGTGCTCGACGACAAAGGTGCTGCGAAAGCCAAGCGCTTCGGCCTCGACATTGTATTCGATGAAATCGCGAAACCCTTCGCTGCTGTCGAACTCGGCCGGCTCCGAGGCGTTGGGGCGCCGCGCCGCCGCGCTGCCGAACAGACCGAATTGCATATGTCTCTCTCCCGGCCGCAGACCGTCGGAACGAGAGTAACCGCGACCCGGGCCCTACTCAAAACGCCGGTTTCTCATTGCCGTATTGCGACGCCCGGTCCTGCGCCGCCTCCCCTGCCCCAGAGGCGGTACCCGAAGCTAGACGACGGTGGCCGCGACCGCGCCGATCCCGGCGAAGGCGCATTCGACCCGGTCGCCGCGGTTCAAGGGGAATTGCCGGGTGAAAGAGCCGCTCATGATGGTGTCGCCGCCGCGCAGTGTTTCGCCGTATTCCGCGACCTTGGCGGCGAGCCAGACGACCGCGTTGAACGGGTGGCCAAGCACGGCGTCGCCGCGGCCGGTCGCAACCTCAGCGCCGTTGATGCGCACCCGCGCCTCCACCTCACTCAGCTCCGGCAGCGCTTCGGGACCGATCGGCGGGCCCACGACAAACGCCTTCTGCTGAGCGTTGTCGGCGAGCGCCAGCGCCAGTTGGCGGGTCAGGTCGCCGCGAGTCTCGATTATCTCGAACGCGGGATGGATGCGCGCCACCGCCGCGGCGACCTGCTCGCGCGCCGCGCCGGGCGGTACATCGCAGCCGAGCACGATGCACAATTCATTCTCGAAGCCGGGCTCTATCAGTTCGTTGCGGCGAAAGACATACCCCGATTGCTTGAGGCCATCCGCCAACAGGCAGCCGAAGACCGGCTCGTGCACACCGAATTGCTCCTGGATCGCGCGTGCGGTCAGCCCGACCTTCCAGCCGACCCGCTCGACACCGCGAAGCCGCAGCCGCGCCAGCAGGATGCGATAGGCGTCGTCGATCGCGAGCCGATCGGCCCAGTCCTGCGGAAAATACTCGCCGCGCGCCGCGGCCGCCTCGAATGCCGCCGCCGTCGCTTCGATTTCGGCTGCATCCACGCCGCAATCCGCGCGTCTAGGACGCCACAGCGGCCGGCTCGGGCATCGCGAGCGGCGCCGTCGCGGCCCCGTCGTAAAGGTGGCAGGCGATCCGCCGGCCTTCGATTGCCGTAAGCGCCGGCTCCTCTTCGGCGCAGCGCGGCATCGCCTGCGGACAGCGCGGATGAAAGCGGCATCCGGAGGGCGGGTTCAACGGGCTCGGCACTTCGCCCGGCAGGATGATCTCGTCTTGCCGCTCATCCGGATGGCTCGGCAGTGCGGCCGAGAACAACGCTTCTGTGTAGGGGTGCTTCGGGTTGCGGGCAAGCGTGCGCGCTTCGCCCTGCTCGACAATCTTGCCGAGATACATGACGACGATCGTGTGGCTCATATGCGCCACCGCCGCGAGATCGTGCGCGATGAACAGGTAAGACAGCCCGAGCTCGGCCTGGAGATCGCACAGCAGATTCAAAATCTGCGCCCGGATCGACACATCGAGCGCCGAGACCGGCTCGTCGAGCACGACAAGCTTTGGCGAGAGTGCCAAAGCGCGGGCGATCGCGATGCGCTGGCGCTGCCCGCCGGAGAATTCATGCGGAAACAGATCGGCGGCGCGCTCGGGCAGCCCGACCATGTCGAGGAGGCGCCGCACGCGCCCCCGCACCTCGTCCCTCGACAGCTGCTCGTTGGTGACGAGCGGCTCGGCGATGATCGCACCGACCCGCATGCGCGGGTTCAACGACGCGTAGGGGTCCTGAAACACGGCCTGCACCGACTTGCGATACTGCCGCCGGCCCGCGGCGTCGAGGTCGTGCAGATCGCGGCCTTCGAAGCGGATCGAGCCGCCCGTCGGCTCCTCCAATCCGAGGACAAGCTTTGCGGTCGTCGTCTTGCCGCAGCCGGACTCGCCGACAACGCCCAGGGTCTGGCCCCGCTCGATCGAAAACGAAATGTCGTCAACCGCGCGCACGACGCCGCGGCTGCCGCCGAACGCGCCGCGCTTTGTCGAGAAATGCTTTGTGAGCCCGACCGCCTCGACAACCGGCATCAGACCGCCTCCCGGCGCAATACGGGAGCGGCGGCACCGATGACGGGCGTGGCGAGCCAGCATCGCGCGGTGCGGCCGTCCTCCGGCGCGATTTCCGGTGGCGGCGATTGTAGGCAGCGGTCAAAGGCGCGCGGGCAGCGCGGCGCGAAGGCGCAGCCCGGCGGCAATTTCGAGAGGTCGGGCGGCTGCCCCTCGATAGCCGTCAGGCGCTGGCGGTCGTCGCTCATCTTCGGGATCGAATTCAGCAACGCCTCGGTATAGGGATGCGTCGGCGCGTTGAAGATGCGCGACACCGGGCCCGACTCGACAACCCGGCCGGCATACATGACCGCAAGCTGATCGCACATTTTGGCGACGATGCCGAGATTATGCGTGATGAAGATTAGCGCCAAGCCGTGCGCGCGCTGCAGGTCCCGCAGCAATTTCAAATATTGCGCCTGGATCGTCAGATCGAGGCTGGTGGTCGGCTCGTCCGCGATCAACAGGCGCGGCTCGCAGGAAATGCCGATCGCGCCGACGATGCGCTGCCGCATGCCTCCCGACATCTCGTGCGGGTACTGCGTGACGCGGGTTTCGGGGGACGGAATGCGCACCGATTTCAACAATTCGCGCGCGCGGCTCCAGGCGGTGGCGCGGCTCGCCCCCTCATGCACGCGGATCGGCTCCGCCACTTGATTGCCGATCGTGAAGAGCGGGTTCAGCGAGGCCATCGGGTCCTGCAGGATCATCGCGATCCGGCGGCCGCGAACTTTCTGCATCTCCTCGTCGGATTTGCGCAGTAGGTCCGCACCCTCAAACATCATCCGGCCGCTGACGATGCGGGCGGCCGGCGGCAGCACGCGCAAAATGGTGAGCGCGAGCGTGCTCTTGCCCGATCCGGATTCGCCGACAATCCCGAGCGTCTCGCCGGCATGGATGCGCAGCGAGACGTCGTCGACCGCCCGCACCACACGGGTACCCTGGGCCGAGACGTAATGCGTCGAAAGATTTTCGAGTTCAAGGAGCGGCGTGGACGGCATGAATTGTCCCGGGGCTCAGAGCTGGCGCAGTTGGGGGTCGAGCTTGACGCGTAGCCAGTCGCCCAGAATGTTCGCCGACAGCACCATCAGCATGATGCAGCAGCCGGGGAAAACGGTCAGCCACCAGCGCCCGACCATCAGGCTCTGCTTGCCATCAGACAGCATCAATCCCCAAGCCGGCTGCGGCGGCGGGACACCGACACCGAGGAAGGAGAGCGTCGCCTCGGTGATGATGACGACGCCGACCATCAGCGTGCCGATCACGATGGCGGAATTGATGACGTTGGGCAGGATATGACGGAGCATGATCTTCCATTTCGAGCAGCCCGCGACAATCGCGAGCCGCACGAACTCCCGCTCCTTCAATGACAGCACCTCGCCCCGGGTGACGCGAGCGTAGCGCGTCCAGTAGGTGATCCCGAGAATGATGACGATGTTCCACATGCTCGGCCCGACGATCGCGGCGAGAAAGATCGCGAAGGTCAGCGCGGGCAAGGCGAGCCACGTATCCACGAGGCGCATGATCACCTGATCGACCCAGCCGCCGAGATAGCCCGAAATGATGCCGAGCGTCGTGCCGACCACCCCGGCGAAGAGGACGGCGGTGATGCTGACCACCATCGAGACGCGCGCGCCGAAAATCAGCCGCGACAGCACATCGCGGCCGAGCTGGTCGGTGCCGAGCAGGTATTTCGTGGTGCCGCCGGTCTCCCAGAAGGGCGGCTTGAAGCGCGCCACAAGGCTGCCGACCTCGGGGTTGTGCGGCGCCAGCTGATTGGCAAAGACGGCGACGAACGCAATACCGAGGAGGATCGCGGTCGGGATCAGCGGAAAACCCGACAGGCGCAGCCCGCGGATAAACCCAAAGCGCGCCGCCCGCGACGGGAGGGTTAGGACTTCGGAGGTCGTGGTCATGACGGCTCAGCTCGCCAAACGGATGCGGGGGTCGATCACGGCGTAGAGGACATCGACGACAAGGTTCACAACGACGGTCATCGCGCCGAGCATCAAAACGGTGCCCTGGACGACGGGGAAGTCGCGGAACGCAATCCCCTCGTAAAGCAGGCGCCCGACGCCGGGCCAGGCGAACACGGTCTCCACGACGACCGCGACGCTGATCATGATGACGAAATTGATGCCGGCCAATGTCAGCACCGGGATCAGCGCGTTCTTGAACGCGTGCTTGGCGATGACGAGGGATTGCGGCAGACCTTTCAGTCGCGCCAGCTTGACATATTCCGACCCGAGAACCTCGAGCATCGACGAGCGGGTCAGGCGCATATGCGAGGCTGCGAAATACCAGCCCAGCGCAAACGCCGGCATGATCAGATGCAGCGGCGTCCCGGAGCCCGAGGAGGGCAGCCAGCCGAGATACACCGAAAACACGAGGATCATCACCAGCCCGACCCAGAAAGAGGGCAGCGACAAACCGAGCAGCGCAAAGACCTTGCCGGCATTATCCCAGAACCGGCCGACGCGCACCGAGGCAAGGATGCCGCTCGGGATGCCGATCAGCAGCGAAAAGGCCATTGCCGCGCTCGCCAGCATCACCGAATTGGGCAGCCGCGACCAATACAGCTCCATCACCGGCGTCCGGTAATAGAAGGACTGGCCGAGATCGCCGGTCAAAACGCTCGCCATGAACAGGCCGTATTGCACGATCAGCGGGCGGTCGAGGCCGAACTGGTGGTGGATCGCGGCGATATCTTCGGGGCTGGCGCCTGGCTCGACGAGCAAGGTCGCCGGGTCGCCCGTCACTCGAACAAAAAAGAAGATCGTCAGCGACAACAGGAACAGCGACAGAACGCAGTAGCCGATGCGCTTCATGACGAATTGTTTCATCGCGTCCTCGGATGTTAAGCGCTGCCGCTATTTTCGTCCTATGACTTGATCGTGAGGTCCTCGAACGGCGCGGTGTAAGCAAAACCGGGGATCTGACCAAACCCGGACTCGCCGACCCGCGGGCCAACACCGTTCAGAAAGCCGAGTTGCCAGATCGGCGCATAGATCGATTTCTCGTGAACGAGCTGCTGCATCTTCGCCAGCATCGATGCGCGTTTTTCGTGATCGAGCTCGTCCGCCTGCTGCGGATAGAGCGCGTCGATATCGGGATAGCTGCCATAGGCAAAGGCGCCGTCCTTGACGACAAACGCGGCGAGCCGCGTCGCGGCGTTGCCAAAGGCGCCGCTCGCACCCTGGATAATGCCCTTCGTGTATTTCTTGCTGGCATATCCGGCGAAGAAGCCGGCGCGCTCGATCGGTTCGAGCTTCGTGCGAATGCCAATCTGGGCGAGATTGTCGACCGCGATCTCGGCCATGTTCGAGTAGGAGCTGTCGCAGTACAGGAGCCCAGCATCGAAGCCGCCGGCAAGCCCCGCCTCGGCCATCAGCTTCTTGGCTTTTGCCGGGTCGTACGCGGCAGCCGGCGGCTGCCAGTAGAAGTCGAAGGTGTATGGAATGATGCTGTTGGTGATCTTGCAATAGCCGAGGAACAGCGCCTGGCTCATCCCTTCGCGGTCTATTGCGAGATTGGCCGCCTGGCGCACGCGCAGATCGTGCCACGGCGATTTCGGATCCCACTGCTCGGGGAAATAGATCCAGTTCGGCGCCTGCAAGACGACCGGCTTCAACGCGAGCCCCGGCGTCTTCACCAATTCCTCGGCGAGCTCGCCGCGGATCGAATAAGCGATGTCGACCTCGCCATGTTTCAGGGCGGCGAGCCGCGTCGCCTCGTCGGGAATGACCTTCATGACCAGGCGCTTGACGCTGGGCGGCTTGCGCCAATAGCCCTCGAAGGCTTCGAGCACGAGCTCGACGCCGGGGGTGAACGAGACGAATTTGTAAGGGCCGGCGCCGATCGGCGCCTGCTTGAACCCCTCGTCGCCGACCTTCTCGACATATTTCTTCGGCACGATCCAGCCGGCGCCGCTCGCATTCGAGTAGAAGTTCAGAAAATCGGGCCACGGCTTTTTCAGCTTGAAGCGGACATGCTGCGGGTCGGGTGTCTCGATCGACGCGAGATTGCCCTTCATCAAATCGTGCGACGTGCCGCGGTAGCGCTCATAGGAAAACTTGACGTCCTCGGCGGTGACCGGCTCGCCATTGTGGAATTTTGCCTCTTTGCGGATCACGAAATCATAGGTCAGCCCGTCCGCGGACGCCGTCCACGACTCCGCCAGGCACGGCGCCTCGGCCTTGCCCGGCATCGGCTTCACCATCGCGTCGTGCAGCGCGTAAAGCACCATGAACGGGGTAATGATCCCCTGCGTCTCCGCCGGATCCAACCAATTCGGCGTCAGCGCGACATGCACGCCGTAAGTCAGCTGCCCGCTCGGCGCGGCCGATGCGATGCGCGGCGCGCCCGCCGCAAGGCTGGCAGCCGCGGCGGCCGCGAGAACCTCGCGCCGGGTGAGATTGGTATTCGGGCGGTCGAAAGCGAACGACTCCATAGACACTCCTCCGTGCTGGCTCTCGTTGCGGAGCCTTGCCCGGAATGTAGCGGAGGAGGGCGCGGAAGTCTCCGCGATTTTGAAATGCCGCACCCATACCAAAGGGTTAGCCACCCACGCGCGCGTGCGAGCGGCCGCGGCGCCGCGCCGGCCCTATCCGGATTTCAGCGTGATGTCCTCATAGGGCCCGGTATAGGCAAAGCTGCGGATCAGTCCGAAGCCGGACTCGCCGACCCGGGGACCCACTGCGTTGATGAAGGCGAGCTGCCAGATCGGCGCGACGATCGTGCGCTCATACATCAGCTGCTGGATCTTGAAGAGCGTCGCCTCGCGCTTTTTGTGATCGAGTTCTATCGCCTGCTTTTCGAACAGCTCGTCGATGTCGGGATAGCTGCCGTACACGTAGGCGCCGCCTTTTACGATGAATGCCGCCAACCGGGTTGCCGCATTCCCGAAGGCGCCGCTGCCGAGCTGGATGATGTTTCGGTATTTCTTCTCGGCTGCGCCTTTCAAAAATCCCGCGCGCTCAATCGGCATCAGTTTGGCGGCGATGCCGACTTCGCCGAAATTGTTCGCCACCGCCTCGCCAATATTCGAATAGGAGCTATCGCAGTAATATTCGCCGGCGTCGAAGCCGTTGGGATGCCCCGCCTCGGCCAGCAGCTTTTTGGCTTGCGCCGGATCATAGACCGGCGCAGGTGGCTGCCAAAAATAATCGAAGCTGTTGGGAATGATGCTGTCGGTCAGCTTTGAGAAACCGAGGGTCAAGGCCTGGTTGATGCTCTTGCGGTCGATCGCCAGGCTCGCCGCCTTGCGGACCCGCTCGTCGTGCCACGGCGATTTTGGGTCCCACTGGTCCACAAAGGATAGCCAGAACGGCGCCGGCGTATCGACCGGCTTCAAGGTGAGCCCGGGCGTATGTTGCACCTCTTCGGCCAGCTCGCCGCGGATCGAGTAGGCGATATCGATTTCGCCGCGTTTCAATGCGGCAAGCCGCGTCGCTTCCTCCTCGATGACCCGGAACACGAGGCGCTTGACGCTGGGCGTCTTGCGCCAATAGCCCTCGAATGCTTCCAACACCAGCTCGACGCCGGGATTGAACGACACGAACTTATAAGGGCCGGCGCCGATCGGCGCCTTCTTGTAGCCCTCGTCGCCGACCTGCTCGACGTATTTCTTCGGCACGATCCAACCGGCGCCGGTGGCGCTGCCGTAAAAGGTCAGAAAATCCGGCCACGGCTCCTTGAGACGGAACCGGATGTGCCGCGCGTCGGGCGTGTCGATCTCCGCCACGCGAGAGGCCATCAGATCATGGGAGGCGCCGCGATAACGCTGAAACGAGAATTTGACGTCCTCGGCAGTGACCGGCTCGCCGTTATGAAATTTGACGCCCTCGCGCAGCACGAAATCGTAGCTGAGGCCATCCTCGGCGGCGGTGTAGGATTCTGCGAGACATGGCGCCAGCGGCTGTCCCGGCATCGGCTTCACCAGCGCGTCCTGCAGCGCGTAAAGCACCATGAACGGCGTGACGATGCCCTGCGTGTCCGCCGGGTCGAACCAGGTCGGCGCGAGCGAGACGTGGACGCCCCAGGTCAGCTGTCCTTGCGGCGCGGCGGCGAGAGCCACACGCGATGTGCCGGAGGCAAGTCCAAGCGCGGCGAGGGCGAGCAGATCGCGGCGGCTGAAAGGAATCCCGTTACGGCCGGGCACACCGGTCCCGGCGTCTCCAGAAGACGTGGCCATATCCTGCTCCATGCGGCTCCGATTGAGAGAGGAGCCTTGCGAACAAGCTTAGGCCTCGCCTGTCTCGGTGTCACCCATCCCAGGGGATAGGTGATGAGGTCAGACGCCTTTCAGCGTCATGTCCTCGTAGGGCGAAGTCCAGGGGTCGCCGGCGATCGCGCCGATCATCGCTTCGCCGATCCGCGGCCCGACGCCGCTGAGCGCCGCCAATTGCCAGAGCGGCGCCGCGATGACCTTTTCCTGCACAAGCTGCTGAATCTGGAACAGCAGCGCCTCGCGTTTTGCGTGATCCAGTTCGCCGGCCTGTTGCTGGAACAGCGCGTCGATATCGGGGTAGTTGCCATAGGCGTAGGCGCCGCCCTTGACGGCAAACGCCTCGAGCCGGGTCGCGGCGTTGCCGAAGGCGGCACTGCCGCCCATGATCAGCCCATTGTACTTCTTCTCGGAGAAGCTCTTATAGAACGCCGCGCGCTCGATCGGCCGCAGGTTCGCGCGGATGCCGACCTCGCCCAGGCTGTTGGCCATCGCCTCGCCGACATTCGCGAACGCTGCGTCGCAGTAAAGCGGGCCAGCGTCGAGGCCGTTGGGGTGGCCTGCTTCCGCCAAGAGCTGTTTCGCCTTTGCCGGGTCGAAGGGCGGCGGCGGGGCCTTTCGGTAGAATTCAAAATGCGCCGGCACGAAAGCGTTGTCGTGCAATAGCGCATGGCCCAGTTGGATCGCCTGATTGATGTTGGACCGGTCGAGCCCGAGATTGGCCGCCTGCCGAACCCGCAGATCGTGCCACGGCGATTTCGGGTCCCACTGCTCGGGAAAATAAAGCCATTGGGATGCGGTATGGCCCACGGCGAGCTTGAGCCCCGGAGTGCGCTGCAAATCTTCAGCGAGCTCGCCGGTGATCCAGTAGATGCCGTCGACCTCGCCGCGCTTGAGCGCCGCCAGTCGCGTCGCCTCATCGGGCATGCTCTTGATCACGATGCGTTTGACCGTCGGCGTCTTGCGCCAATAGCCGTCGAATGCCTCAAGGGTCAGTTCGACCCCCGGGTTGAACGACACAAATTTATAAGGCCCAGCGCCGACCGGCGCCTTCTTGAACCCGTCATCCCCGATTTTCTCGAGATATTTCTTCGGTACGATCCAGCCCGCCCCGGTCGCGCTGCCGTAGAAGGTCAGAAAGTCCGGCCACGGCTCCTTGAGCTGAAAATGGACCCGCTGCGGATCGACTATGTCGATCGCCGCGACACGCGCCTTCATCATGTCATGCGAGGCGCCGCGATAGCGCTCGAACGAGAACTTGACATCTTCGGCGGTCACCGGCTCGCCGTTGTGAAACAGCGGCCCTTTGCGCAGCACGAATTCGTAGCTGAGCCCGTCCTCCGCAGCAGTCCATGACTCGGCAAGACACGGCGCGAAGGCGTTGCCCGGCATCGGCTTTACCATCGCGTCGTGCAAAGCGTAGAGCACCATGAACGGGGTAATGATTCCCGATGTTTCGGCCGGGTCGAACCAGGTCGGCGCCAGCGACACATGCGCCGCCCAGGTCAATTGCCCCGCCGGACCGGCGGCATAGGACCACCTGGGTACCCCGGCGCTCAGGCTCAGCGCAGCGAGCGCCAGCGTCTCGCGCCGAGTCATGCCGCTGACAGGTCGCTGCTTTGATCGAGACGAGTTCACGGTACCACCCTCCCCGGCATTCGTTCTCTTGCTGTCGCTCACCCTTTAAGCGTGATGTCCTCATAGGGCGCGGTGTACGGAAACAACGCGATCTTGCCGAACCCGGCCTCACCGACGCGCGACCCGGTGCCGTTGATAAAGGCGAGTTGCCAGATCGGCGCGTAGATGACCCGCTCGGTCATGATCTGCTGGATCTTGTGAAGGATCGCTTCGCGCTTCGCACGATCGAGCTCGACCGTTTGTTGCTGGTACAATTCGTCGATATCGGGATAGCTGCCGTAGGAGAACGTGCCGCCTTTGACGAGCTGCGCCTCGATGCGGGTCGCCGCATTGCCAAAGGCCCCCGGCCCCGCCTGGATGATGTTTTTGAATTTCTTCTCATTGTATTCCTTGATGAAGGCGGCCCGCTCGACCGGGCGCAACTTGGCGCGGATCCCGACCGCCGCCAGATTGTCGACCACCGCCTCGCCGATATTCGCGTAGGAGGAGTCGCAATTGTAATCACCGGCATCGAAGCCGCCGGGGTGACCGGCCTCGGCGAGCAGCTTTTTTGCCTTCTCCGGATCGTAGGCGGCGGCGTCCTCCGGCGGCTGCCAAAAAAATTCGTAGCCGTCGGGGACGATCGGGTTACCCGTCACCTTGGAATAGCCAAGGGTCAGCGCGTCATTCGTGCCTTTGCGGTCGATCGCGAGACTCGCGGCGCGCCGCACCCGCTCGTCGTGCCACGGCGATTTCGGGTCCCACTGGTCGGGGAAATAGAGGCAGAAGACGCCCTGCACGAGCGCAGGCTTCAAGCTCAGCCCGGCCGTATTGCGCAAATCCTCGGCGAGCTCGCCGCGGATCGAATAGGCGATATCGACTTCGCCGCGCTTCAGCGCCGCCAGCCGCGTCGCCTCGTCGGGAATGACCCTGAACACGAGCGTCTTCACCGAGGGCGGCTTGCGCCAATACTGGTCGAAGGCTTCGAGGACCAGCTCGACGCCGGGATTGAACGAGACGAATTTGTACGGGCCGGCGCCGATCGGCGCCTTCTTGAAGCCATCCGCGCCGACCTTTTCGACATACTTCTTCGGCACCACCCAGCCGGCGCCGGTCATCGTCGCATAAAACAGCAGGAAATCGGGCCACGCCTCTTTCAGCTGAAACCGGATGTGCCGCGCATCGGGCGTCTCCACCGCCGTGACCCGCTGTTTCAGCAGCTCGTTGGCGGTGCCGCGATAACGCTCGAATGAAAATTTGACGTCCTCGGCGGTCACGGGATCGCCATTGTGGAATTTGGCGCCGTCGCGCAGCAGAAATTCGTAGCTGCGGCCGTCTTCGGCAGCCGACCAGGATTCGGCGAGGCTCGGCGCCAATGCCTTGCCGGGCATCGGCTTCACCATCGCATCGTGCAGCGCGTAGAACACCATGAACGGCGTGATGATGCCGGATGCCTCGGCCGGCTCGAACCAGACGGGCGCCAGCGACACATGGATGCCCCAGGTGAGCTGCCCGCCTGCCGCGGCCCAGGCTGGAAATGCGGGCGCCGCGGCCAGGCCTAGACCGGCCGCCGCGAGGACATCGCGACGCGTGATGACCAATGCGCCATCCGACGACGCGCCGCGCCGATCCTTCATGCCGTTCCTCCCCTGCGCGTTTGTTCTCGATCGCGCAATGCGCGAGTGTATGCGCCTTCGGCGCCGGTCGTCACCACACCCATAAGTGCAAAGAAGGGGGAGTCTCGGCAGAAGGTCGGGCTCAGGCGCGCTGCGGCTCGGCCGTGGGCTCCGAGGGATCGCGCAGCGTGTAGCCGAGACCGCGTACGGTCTCGATGTAATCCTCGCCGCTCGCGTCCGACAGCTTCCTGCGGAGCTTATGCACAAAGACGCGCAGCTTGAGTTCGGCTTCGTCCTCATCCCCGTAGAGGTGATCGAGGAGCACCTCCTTCGAGAGCATTGCTCCCTTGCGCATGCTCAGCAATTCGAGGAGCGCATACTCCTTGCTGGTCAGCCGGACGGGCTGACCATCGACCATGACCGTGCGGTTATCCAGGTTCAGCAGCAATTTGCCGGTGCGGATTGTGGATTGCGACAGGCCCTTCGAACGGCGCACGATCGCACGGATGCGGGCGATCAGCTCGCGATGCTCAAACGGTTTTGTTAGGAAATCGTCGGCGCCAAAGCTGAGCCCCTTGAGCTTGTCGTCCAACTCGCTCAGCCCCGACAGGATCAAAACCGGCGTTTCGACCTGCGCCTCCCGCAATTGCTGCAGGACATCGTACCCGTCCATATCGGGGAGCATCAGATCGAGAAGGATGATGTCGTAGGCGTGCAGCTTGGCGTAGCGGACCCCGTCGGCGCCGCGATGCGCCAGATCGCAGACAAAGTCCTCCGCCTGCAGCACGATCTCGATCCGTGCGGCCGTCACGACGTCGTCCTCAACCACTAGCACCCGCATCGCGTTACTTTCAAAAAGCCGGCGCCCAGCCCTTCAATTTAGCACAAGCCGAGCCGCCGACGAGGAAACTGAAGTAGGGGGCACTTGCCGAAAATCTTAACATTCTGATGGCCTCCGGGGCTTTGACACCGATCAACGATCGGCATTTGCGAAATCCCCAGGCGCGGCCTAGGCTTTGCCAAGGATCGAAAGCCGCGCGTCGAAGGGAGCCGCCATGGAATTCGGCTGGTATCACGAGTTTCACCGGCAGGTGCCGGGCCAATCGGATGCCGAGGCGTTCGACCAGGGTTTCCAGCAGGTCGAGGCGGCCGATCGCTGGGGTCTCGATGTGTTCTGGCTTGCCGAGATCCATCAGCAGGCGAGCCGCTCGGTGTTGAGCGCGCCGATGAATGTCGCGGGCCAGATCGCGGCGCGCACCAAGCGGATCAAGAT
>JBKOVT010000087.1:0-7126 GCA_046724035.1 Pseudomonadota bacterium
CTTTATTCATGCAATCGCTCGATTCGACGATCATCGCGACCGCACTGCCGGCAATCGGTAACTCGCTCGGCGAGAGCCCGTTGCGCCTCAATGTCGCGATCACCTGTTATCTGCTGAGCCTCGCCGTTTTCATCCCGATCAGCGGCTGGACGGCCGACCGGTTTGGCGCGCGACGCGTGTTCACCGGCGCGATCATCGTCTTCACCTTGGGCTCTATCGCCTGCGGCTTTGCGCAGTCGCTGTGGATGCTCGTCCTCGCGCGCATCGTCCAGGGCATGGGCGGCGCGATGATGGTGCCGGTCGGCCGCCTCGTGCTGCTGCGCATGGTGCCGAAATCCGAGCTCGTGCGCGCGATGTCCTATGTCAGCGTGCCGGCATTGATCGGCCCCGTTATCGGGCCGCCGCTCGGCGGTTTTATCGTGACCTACGCCTCCTGGCACTGGATCTTCTTTATCAACATCCCGATCGGCATGCTCGGCGTGCTGCTTGTCAATCTGTTCGTCGAGAACATGCGCGAGGCGACGGTGCGGCCGTTCGATTTGCCCGGCTTCGTCCTGACCGCGGTCGGGCTCGCCAGCATGGCCTTCGGGTTCGAGACGATCGGCCGTGGCGCGCTCCCGATGATCGCGAATATCGGCCTCCTCGCCGGCGGCGCGCTATGTCTGGTCCTCTATGTTCGGCACGCCCGGCGCGTCGATCATCCGATCATCGATCTCGCGCTGATGCGCATCCCGACCTACGCGATGGCGACCACCGGCGGTTTTCTGTTCCGCATGGGCCTGGGGGCGCTGCCGTTTCTGATGCCATTGATGCTGCAGGTCGGCTTTGGCTTGGATGCGCTGTCGTCCGGTCTCATCACGTTCGCCAGCGCCGCCGGCGCAATGTCGAACAAGGCCGTCGTCGCACCGATCATCCGCGCCTTCGGCTTCCGCAATGTACTAATCGCCAACACGATTGTGAGCAGCGCGTTTCTGTTTGGGTATTCGTTCTTCCGGCCAGCGACACCGCATTACGTGATCTTTCTCGCCTTGCTGGCCGGCGGATTTTTTCGCTCCTTGCAGATGACGAGCCTGAACACATTGTCCTACGCCGACGTGCCTGCCGGAATGCTGAGCCGCGCGACGAGCCTCACCAGCATGGCGCAACAATTGTCGCAGAGCGTCGGCGTCGGCACCGGCGCGCTGATCCTTCACGTGATGCTGGCGACAAATGGCGCCGGGGTGTCGAGCGCCGCCGATTTTTCCGTTGCGCTGGCGACCGTGGCCGGCATTTCGCTGTTATCGGTGCCGTTCTTTCTGCGCATGTCGCCCGATGCGGGCGCCGAGGTCAGCGGTCGTGCCGCGCCGCGCGTCTCGGCCGATTAGGCGCTTGCGCCTCTTCGCCTGGAACATCCGCCAGGGCGGTGGCACGCGCCTGTCGCGGATCATCGCCGCGATTGTGCAGCATGAGGCCGATGTCCTCGTGATCTCGGAATATCGCGGCGGCGAGTCGGGCGAGCGCTTGCGCGCGGCGCTGGCCGCAAGCGGCTACGGGCATGTAACGGGTGCGACGCCGCCATCCGGCGGCAATGGCGTGCTGATCGCCGCGCGCCAGCCCTTCGACGATGGTGGCCCGCTGACCGACGCCGTGCCTGAACCATATCGCATCGTCCGCGCCTATTTCGGTGCGCTGCGCGTCTATGGCGTCTATATGCCGAACCTGTTGAAGAAGGTGCCGTACTGGGAAGCGCTGATCGCTGCGCTCGCCGCCGAGCCTCTGCAAGCCGAAGCGCTGGCGATCGGCGATTTCAACACCTGCCGCGCCTATGTCGATGAGCCCGGTGCGATCGATTCCTGCGCGCATTTTATGGACGGTGTGGCCGAGATCGGCTTTTGCGATTTGTGGCGCCGGAATTATCCCGATGGCCGCGAATTCTCCTGGTACAGTACGCGCGGCAACGGCTTCCGCATCGACCACGCTTTTCTGTCACCCGTCCTTGCCGGGCGCGCCGGCGCGATCCGCTATTCGCACGACGAGCGCACGAGCGGTCTCTCCGACCACTCGGCACTCCTCCTCGACCTGGACGTTTAGATCCTGAGCAAAACGGGGATAGGAGTTATGACCGCTCAACATCGACGGCGATGGGCAGGGAGATTTGAATATGGAAGCCCAAGGGATTCGAGCGGCTCTGGATCGCCACTGGGCCGCCTCCGACGCGAACGACTTCGAGGCAGAGCATCAGATTTACCGAGAGGACGCGGTGCTCGAATATCCGCAATCGGGCGAGCGCATCCGCGGCCGACAGAACATTCAGTCGTCTCGCGCCGCGCAGCCGAACCGGAAGCGCTTCACAGTACGGCGGGTGATCGGCGCGGGCGAACTTTGGGTGACGGAATACGTCCTGACCTATGACGGGCGACCGTCTTACACCGTGAGCATCATGGAGTTCCTCGATGGGAAGGTGGCGCGCGAGACCCAGTATTTCGGCGATCCCTTCGAGCCGGGGCCTTCGCGCGCGCAATGGGTCGAGCGGATCTCCTGAAACTGGGTCGTAATAAGGATGGCCATCCGCCATCGCTCGGAGCTACCGGTCGATACGCGCTCTCTCGCCCTAATTCCCGACGGCGCGCAATCGCTCGCCGGTGCGGCCGAGCTGGCGCCGGATCAACCGCGCATAAAGCCCGTTGCGGCCGATGAGCTCTGCATGCGCGCCAATCTCGACGACTCGCCCGTTTTCCAGCACCACCAGCATGTCGGCGTTGCGCACGGTCGAGAGGCGGTGCGCGATGACGATGGTCGTGCGATCGCGCATCAACGCATCGAGTGCGCCGCGCACCTGGGTCTCGCTAACGGCATCCAGATGCGAGGTCGCCTCGTCGAGGATCAAAGTCGGCGCGTTCTTCAGAAAGGCGCGGGCGATCGCGACGCGCTGGCGCTGTCCGCCCGAGAGCTGCACGCCGCGCTCGCCGACTCGCGTGTCGAGCCCCTCCGGCAGGCTGTCGACAAATTCCGCGAGCGCGGCTTGGTCGAGCGCCTTTCGGATCGCCGCTTCGTCGGCCTCGGGCCGGGCGAGCGCGACATTGGCGCGCAGCGTGTCATTGAAAAGATAGGTGTCCTGCGAAACGAGCGAGATGCGGCGGCGCAGATGATCGAGCTCGAATTCCCTGAGATCGACGCCGTCGATCAGGATGTGCCCCTGCGCCGGGTCCCAGAAGCGCAACAGCAGATTGGCCAACGTCGTTTTGCCGGCGCCGGAGGGCCCGACAATCGCGACCGTCGCGCCGGCCGGAATATCGAGCGCAACCCCATCGAGAGCCGGCCGCCGCGCACCGGGATAAAGAAACCCGACACTCTCGAACCGGATTGCCGATCCGCCGGCCGGCGCCGGCGGATGGAGCGGGCCGTCGCGCACCGCGGGCTGTTCCGCATGGACCGCATAGAGCCGCCGCGTCGAGGCGATCGTGTCGGCCAATTGCCGGCTGACCTGCGCGATCTCGGAGATCGGCAGAAACGAGGCGAGCCCCAACAGGATCAGCAAGGGCAGGGTGGTTGCGGCGAGCGCGCCGTTTGCGACGAGCCAGGCGCCCGCCACCGCCACCCCGAGCCCGCCAAGCCCTGTGACGACCTCCAATTGCGCGGTCTGCGATGACAGGTCGGAGAGAAGCCGCAGACGCGTCGTCTGGTAGTCGCGCACCGTCTCCATAAACCCGGCGCGCCGGCCGCCGACGGCTTGAAACGCGACGAGATCGGACAGGCCCTGGATGGTTTCGGTCACGTAGGCGCTAAGCAATCCCAGTGCTTCGCGCGCTTCGCCGCCGAGCCGGTCGATCCGCGCCCGCATGACGACAGGCGCCAGCGCGGCATAGAGCACGAACGGCAACAACGCGAGCGCGACCGGCCAGGCGGCGACCGCCAAAGTAAGCAGCACGGCCGAGGGCACGAGGAGCGCGACGAGGGCCGGCGCGACGGTGTGCGCGAAGAAATACTCGATCGTCTCGATGTCCTGGCTCGCCAATGCGATCAGATCGCCGGAACGGCGTCGCACAAGGTAGGCCGGCGCCAGTGCGTCGAGCTTGCGGTAGAGATCGATGCGCAGCTCGGCGAGCAGGCGATAGGCGATGTCGTGCGCCAGCCAGCTTTCGATCCAGTGCAGGATGCCGGCCAATGGCGCGGCGAGCGCAAGCGCGATCAGGAGCCACGCGAAAGGCGCACCGGTCTTGACTGCCGCGACGGCGAGCGCGCCGAGAATGCCGACCCCGATAAAGAATGCGACGCGGCCGATGCCCGAGGCGACGACAACCGCGAATTCCCGTGCCCACGGTTTGATGATGCGAGTGAGGCTCAGCAATGTCTGCGTTGCGCCGACCCGCGCCGCGGCTGCGGCGGTCGCTGTGGTCGCATCGGTGCCGAAATCGCTTGTTTTGCCGTCCTGTCCTGCCGCGGCCATCGGTTCGGCGAGATCGAGCGACACATCATCCTCGCCGCGCTCCTGAGCCTGCGCGCCCATCAGGCGGCGATACGGGCCGTCGCGTCGGATCAGCTCGGCGTGCCGGCCGCTCTCGACAATCCGGCCCTGATCGAGCACCAGGATGCGGTCGGCGCCGATGACGCTCGACAGCCGGTGCGCCAGGACCAAGGTCGTGCGGCCTTGCGAGAGGCGGTCGATGGCCTGTTGAATAACCGCCTCGTTCTCGGCATCGACTGACGACAAGGCCTCGTCGAGGATCAGGATCGGCGCATCGCGCAACAGGGCGCGCGCAATCGCCAGCCGTTGCCGCTGCCCGCCCGAGAGGTTGACACCACGTTCGCCGATGACGGTCTGATAACCGTGCGGCAGCTGGCGGATGAATTCATGCGCATTGGCATCGCGCGCCGCCGCTTCGAGCTCGGCCGGGGTCGCCTCCGGCTTGCCGAGCCGCAGATTCTCCTCGACCGTGCCGTGGAACAGGTAGGTGTCCTGGTGCACGATCGCCATCAGGCGGCGCAGCGCCTCAGGATCGAGCCTGCGGATGTCTTGGCCACTCACTCGAACTGTGCCGGACTGCGGATCGAACAGGCGCAGCAGAAGCCGCGCGACCGAGGATTTTCCGGAGCCACTCGGGCCGACGATGCCGATCTTTTCTCCCGCGGCGACGGTAAAGGTGAGGCCGTCATGCGCCGCTTGCCGCCCCCCGGGATAGGCGAAATGCACATCGTCGAACGCGATTGCAGGCGACCGCCCTACTGGGACCGCGGCCGTCCCGGCCGCATCTTGCGGGCGAGACGCCCGCGGTCCAGGCGGCACCAGCGGCTCGGCGGCGAGCAGCGCGTGAATACCGGCTGCGGCCGACTGCCCGACCATGCCCTGATGCAACACGCCGCGGAGATCGCGCAGCGGACGGAACACTTCGGTGCCGGCCATCAGCACGATTAACAGAGCCTCGATCGTCATCAGCCCGTTCGACACCCGCCACACGCCGAGCGCCAACGCCGCGGCCGCGCCGATTGCGATGCCGCAATCGGTGATGCCGCGGGTCAAGACGCTGGTCGAGAGGACTCGCATTGTCGATTCCGACAATTGGCGGGCCCGCTCGGCGAGCCGCTTGCCGTAGGCCGTGCTTTGCCCAAAGGCCTTGAGGGTCGGTAGCCCCTGGACGGCGTCGAGGAATTCCGAGCCGAAGCCCTTCATCGCCTCGTGCCGGATGCGGCCCCTGCCGCCCTCGACCTTGTTCCAGGCGATCGGCGCGACGAGCGTGACCAAGGCGGCGATCAGCATGACTGTCGCGACCGGCAGATCCCACCACACGATAAAGGCAAAGATCGCCAGCGGCGTCAGCGCGGCGACGCAGACCTGCGGCAGGTATTGGCCAAAAAAGCTCTGCAATTGCTCGACCCCGTCGACGAGCGACAGCATGACGCCGCCGGTGCGTTCGCCGGCAAACCAGGCCGGGCCCAATTCGGCGATCTTGTCGTAGAGGCGCCCGCGTAGATCTTGCTGCACCCGGCTGGCGGTACGGTGCGCAATAACCGTGCGGCTATGATCGAGGAGGCCCCGCAGCAGGACGGCGAGGGCAACGCCGCAGGCGGTCAGCGCGATCGCGGCCGCGCCCGCGCCGCTGAACACACGGGCGAGAAGGGCGCCGAGCAGCGCAAACCGGGCAATCCCGAACGCCGCCGCGGCGAGCCCGATGGCGATCGCCAAGAGGATGCGGCCGCGCAATCCGCGGGTCAGCTGCCATAACCGCCGGTCGAAATACATGGGAAACCTCGCCGGGCCCATCATACAGGGCCAGCGCCGGCGGGGGTAAGCGCCGTCCGCAGCCCCGATCGTTATTCACAGATGCGCCGGGCCGAGGGAAACTGCCGTTCGGTCCGGCGGGACGGGTGGGTTCCGGCGCGGCTTTCGCGGGCAGGGTGAGCCCTTTTTGCAGGGGATTGGTGGATTTTTACATATTGTTTACCCTTACCCTTCAAGGTTGTGATGGCTGATCCTGGTCAAACGGCTGTGGCTCGCTCGCGAAATCCACCGTATTGCTAGCCATCCTATTTCTAGGCGAGCAGGTTCTGCGACGCCGCAGCCGCGGACGGCGGGTTGAGCACATTGGGAGAAGGCGATGCGCGGTCGACCGACTGATAGCGGGCCTCAGGCGCGGAAGGTGAAAGAAGGGCCGCAGTCGATATTCCGGCGCTGGATGCAGCTCAGCCTGACCGGCCGGATGTTTCTGCTCGTCGTTATCGCGGTGCTCCCGGCGCTGGTCATTCAGGCGGTCAACGAATACGCGCTGCGCACGGCGCGCGAGGACGAGATCCGCCAACGCGTCATTCAAATTACCAAACAATTCGGCGAAGAGATTCAAGCGATCCGGGCGGGCGCATCGCAGCTGTTGGTGGCGCTTGGAGAACTCGACGAGGTCCAAAAGCGCGACACCAAGGAGTGCGGCGCCACCTTCGCCAAGCTGAAGGCGCGCTTCGAATCCTATGTGCGGATCGGCGCGGCGGACGACGCCGGCAACGTTTTCTGCTCAAGCGGCCCCATCATGGAGCCGTCGGTCGCCGAGACAGAGTTCTTCAAGCGATCGATCACCGGCGACGGCTTGGCTGTCGGCAATTTCTTTACCGATCCGAACACCGGCGAGAAGATGATGCATTTCGCCGAGCGCTTCTACGG
>JBKOVT010000221.1:0-10743 GCA_046724035.1 Pseudomonadota bacterium
GCCGCAACTCGCGGATCTGCGTGAATCGGGCTCGATCGAGCAGGATTCCGATGTCGTCATGTTCATCTTTCGCGAGGAGTATTACCTCTCGCGCGCCGAGCCGACGCATCGCCCGGAGGAGACCCCGGAGAAGTTCAACGATCGCTACGACCGCTGGAAGGAGCGTTGCGAAGCATCCTACGGCCTCGCCGATGTCATCATCGCCAAACAGCGACATGGCCCGATCGGCACCGTGAAACTGCATTTCGAGGCCGAGACGACCAAGTTCGACAATTTCATCGGCGCCGAGCAGCTCCCCGCGGAGTTTTAGCCGGCGCGCCCATTGCGGGCCGCAGGCCCGCGGCCCTAAAAGCACGCGATGTCCTCTGATCCCGCCGCCCGCGCCGGCGCCCTCCTCGAAATCGATCTCGGCGCGATCGTCGCCAACTGGCGTCTGCTCGCGCAACGCGCGGCGCCAGCGCTATGTGCCGCGGTCGTCAAGGCCGACGCTTACGGTCTCGGGGCGGCGACGGTGGCCCCCGCGCTGGCGACGGCCGGCTGCCGGCTGTTCTTTGTCGCGACGCTCGATGAGGGCATCGCGCTCCGTGCCGCGCTTGGCCCGGAACCCGAGATCGCCGTCTTCAACGGCCCGCTGCCCGGCACCGCCGCGGAGTTTGCCACGCATCGCCTCATCCCGGTGCTGAACGAGCCCGGCCAGATCGAGGCCTGGAAGGGCCAAAAACCCTCTCCTCCCGCCATGCTCCATATCGATACCGGCATGTCGCGGCTCGGGCTCTGCGCGCGCGAATTCGCCGCCTTCGTCGACGAATTGCCGAAGAGCGGCATCGCCTGGCGCGCAATCATCAGCCATCTCGCTTGTGCCGACACGCCCGATCACGCGCTGAACGAGCAGCAGCGTGGCCGTTTTGCCGCCGCGACAGAGCGCGTGCCCGGCGTTCCGGCGAGCATTGCCGCCTCGTCCGGGATTTTTCTCGGTTCGGCCTATCGCTTCGATTTCGTGCGCCCCGGAGCGGCGCTCTACGGCGTCAATCCGCAGCCCGGCCACCCCCATCCGATGGGGCAAGTCGTTCGCCTGTCAGGCAAAATCCTGCAGGTTCGTGAAATTGACAGGGGAGAGTCGGTTGGCTACGGTGCCGCGCACGTCATGCAGAAACCCGGCCGCGTCGCGACCGTGGCGGTTGGCTATGCCGATGGCTGGCTGCGTTCGCTGAGCCATCGGGGTTGCGGCTATATCGGCGGGAAACGCATTCCTCTCCTGGGCCGGGTATCGATGGATCTCGTCACATTCGATGTCTCGGCGATCGATGCCGCGCAGGTGCGCCCCGGCGCTTCGGTCGAATTGCTCGGCGAGCATTACGGCGTCGATGACGCAGCCGCCGATGCCGGCACGATCGGCTACGAGATCCTGACGGCGCTCGG
Organism: Pseudomonadota bacterium; assembly: GCA_046724035.1. Taxonomy (GTDB): domain Bacteria; phylum Pseudomonadota; class Alphaproteobacteria; order ATCC43930; family CGMCC-115725; genus DATARH01. The sequence continues at coordinate 1,420 of JBKOVT010000221.1, forward strand.
CTCCCGCTTTCACCGGGTCTACCGCGATCCCGCCGCGAAGCTTCCGCCGGAATGACCGAGACGCTCTCCGCGATCGGCGCGGTATTTCTCGCCTTCCTGGCCGCTGTCGGCGGCCTTGCGCGCTTTGCGGTGCAGGCGCTCGCCGCGGCCGCGAGCCCGCCCTATTTCCCGCGGCTGATCGCGCGCCAGGTGCTCTATATCGGCTATTACTCGCTGCCGGTGGTCGGGCTCACCGCGCTGTTCACCGGCATGGTGCTGGCCCTGCAATCCTATACCGGGTTCAGCCGCTTCAACGCGCAGAGCGCCGTCGCGACCGTCGTCGTGCTGTCGATGACCCGCGAGCTCGGACCCGTCATCGCCTCGTTGATGGTGGCCGGCCGCGTCGGCGCCGCGATGGCCGCCGAGATCGGCACGATGCGCGTCACCGAGCAGATCGACGCGCTGACGACGCTGTCGACCGATCCGCTACGCTATCTCGTGCTGCCCCGCCTGATCGCCGGATTGGTGACATTGCCGGTGCTGGTGCTGATCGCCGACATCGTCGGCGTCTTCGGCGGGTTCCTCGTCGGCACCTATAAGCTCGAATTCAACCCCATCGCCTACCTGACCCAGACCGAGCAGTATCTCGAGGCGATGGACGTCGTCTCCGGGCTCGTCAAAGCGGCGGTGTTCGGCTTCATCATCGCGCTGATGGGCTGCTATCACGGCTACTACTCGCGCGGCGGCGCCGAGGGGGTCGGTCAGGCGACGACGCATGCCGTCGTCTCCTCCTCGATCCTGATTCTGATCTTCAACTACGCGCTGACCCAGGCCTTCTTCGCATAATGAGCGATCGAGCCGCCGCCGCCCCGAAAATTGCCCTTTCCGGCGTCGAGAAGTCGTTTGGGCGAAAGCGCGTGCTCGACGGCATCGACCTCTCGGTCGCGCCGGGTGAGAGCCTCGTCATTATCGGCGGCTCGGGCACCGGCAAATCGGTGCTGATCAAATGCATTCTCGGGATCATGCGTCCCGAGGCCGGATCGATTCGCATCGACGGCGCGGAAACCGTCGGGCTGCGCCGTCGCGGGCGCGAGCAGGTCATGCGCAAATTCGGCATGCTGTTCCAAGGCAGCGCGCTGTTCGATTCGCTGAGCGTTTGGGAAAACGTCGCCTTTGGCCTCGTCCAGGGCCGCGGCATGGAGCGCGCCGCAGCCCGCGAGATCGCGCTCAAGAAACTGGCGGCGGTCGGCCTCGGTCCGGAAGTAGCGACCCTAAGCCCGGCCGAGCTGTCCGGCGGCATGCAGAAGCGCGTCGCGCTGGCCCGCGCGATCGCTGCCGAACCCGAGATCGTGTTCTTCGACGAGCCGACGACCGGCCTCGATCCGATCATGGCCGACGTCATCAACCGGCTGATCGTGAGCTCGGTGCGCGAGCTCGGCGCGACGACGGTTTCGATCACTCACGACATGGTCAGCGCGCGCAGGATTGCCGACCGCATCGCGATGCTGCACAAGGGGCGCATCGTTTGGCAGGGCCCGGCGAGCGAGATCGACCGCAGCGATAACCCGTTCGTCGATCAGTTTGTGAATGGCCGCGCCGAAGGACCGATCCAGATGGAGGTCCGCGCCGCATGATCCCGCTCCGCCGGGCCTAGCATGGCCAAGCCGCAAGCCCGCTTCGCCTGCCAGCAATGCGGCGCCGTTTCGCCGAAATGGATGGGGCGCTGCGAGGCCTGCGGCGCCTGGAACAGCCTCGTCGAGGAGGTGCCACGCAGCGCTCCGCCAAAGAGCCTCGGACGCGCCGCGACCCGCCGCGGCGGGCCCGCGATCGATTTCGTGGCACTGCGGGGCGAGACGGCCGGACCGCCGCGGCGTCTGACCGGCATTGCCGAACTGGACCGCGTCTGCGGCGGCGGGCTTGTACCGGGTTCGACGATCCTCGTCGGCGGCGACCCCGGCATCGGCAAATCGACCCTGCTGCTGCAGGCCGCCGCTGCCTTCGCCGCACGCGGCAGCACGGCGGCCTACATCACTGGCGAAGAAGCGATCGACCAGATCCGGCTGCGCGCCGAGCGGCTCGGCGTCGCCGACCGCCCGGTCGGTCTCGCCGCCGCGAGCAGCGTTCGCGATATCGCCGATTCGCTCGATTCGGCCGAGGCGCCCGATCTCGTCGTCATCGATTCGATCCAGACGATGTATCTCGACACGCTCGACAGCGCCCCCGGCACGGTCAGCCAGGTACGCGGCGCGGCGCAGGAATTGATCGGCCTCGCCAAGCGCCGCGGCTTTGTTGTCGTGCTGGTCGGCCATGTGACGAAGGAGGGGCTGATCGCCGGCCCGCGCGTCCTCGAGCACATGGTCGACACGGTGCTCTATTTCGAAGGCGAGCGCGGCCACCAGTTCCGCATCCTGCGCGCCGTCAAGAACCGCTTTGGCGCCACCGACGAGATCGGCGTCTTCGAGATGAGCGACCGCGGCCTCGTCGAGGTGCCGAACCCCTCGGCATTGTTCCTCGCCGACCGCGACGACCCCGCCAATTCGGACGGGACAGGTGGCCGCGCCACCGGCGCCGCAGTGTTCGCCGGGATTGAGGGCACCCGGCCGCTACTCGTCGAGATACAGGCGCTCGTCGCGCCCTCGCCCCTCGGCACCCCTCGCCGCGCCGTGGTCGGCTGGGACGCGACACGGCTGGCGATGCTGACGGCTGTGCTCGACGCCCGTTGCGGGCTCTCGGTCGGCGCCAACGATATCTATCTCAACATCGCCGGCGGGCTGCGCATTGCCGAGCCGGCCGCCGATCTCGCCGTAGCGGCGGCACTCGTGTCGGCACTGACCGAGACTGCCTTTCCGGCCGACACCGTTGTCTTTGGCGAGATCGGGCTCTCCGGCCGGGTGCGGCCGGTCGGCCATGCCGAAGCGCGGCTCAAGGAGGCGGCCAAGCTCGGCTTCACCGAGGCCTGGATCCCGAAGCGGCCCTCTGGCCGCAGGGCGGCGAACGCCGAGGGGCTGCGGACCATCGAGATCGGCCATTTGAGCGAGCTGGTGGCGCGCCTGTCGCCGCCACGCCGTCGGCTCGCTTCGGCTCCGCCGGGCCGGGTCGCGATCGCGCCATGACCCCGCCATGAACCCGCTCGACCTCGGCGTCATCGCGATCATCGTCCTGTCGGCCGTCTTTGCGTTTGCCCGCGGCTTTGTGCGCGAGGCCCTGTCGATCGTCGCCTGGGTCGGCGCCGCGGCCATTACGGTTTTCGGCTTCAGCACGGTGCTGATTGCGGTCAGCCCGCTGGTCAACAACGTGCTCTTGGCCCAGCTGATCGCCGGATTTGGCCTGTTTGTCGTCAGCCTGATCGTGCTGACGATCATCACCGGCCTTCTTGCCCGCATGGTGCGATCGAGCGCCCTGTCGCCGATCGACCGCACTTTGGGATTCATCTTCGGCCTGGCGCGCGGCGCCTTTCTGGTCTGCCTCGCCTATCTCCTGCTCGACATCACGATGCAGCCGACCGAGCGCCCGGCTTGGGTCAAGGAAGCAAAAAGTGCTCCGTTTCTCGAGAAGGGCGCCAGCGAGCTGCGCCGCTTCTTGCCCGAGTCGCTGAAGCTCAAAAATGCCGCGGTCGACGAGGTGATCCACGCGCTGACCCCGGCAGCGGAAGCCCAGAAGGCCATGCGAGCCTTGCAAAACCCATCCGGCGCAGCCGACACGACGGTCATCAAGCCGAACCACAGCCCGACCTACCGCCCGGCCGAGAAACGCGAGCTCGACCGGGTCATCGGCACGCAGCACTGACCGGCTCGCATACCGGGTTTGCGGCGGTATGGCGGCCTCGCATAAGCAGAGGAAAATTCCTATATGTACCGGACCCGAAGCGGCCAGATACCAGATGCAGGTAATGGATGCTGAAGACCGGCCGCGCTGACGCGGACCATTTCCACGAAGAGTGCGGCGTTTTCGGGATTTACGGCCATCCGGACGCCGCCGCGTTGACCGCCCTCGGCCTGCATGCTTTGCAGCATCGCGGCCAGGAGGCGGCCGGCATCGTTGCCTATGACGGCAACCAGTTTAACGCGCATCGCGGACCGGGGCTGGTCGGCGACAATTTCGGCTCGCGCGACGTTATCGACCGCCTGCCCGGCAATGTCGCCATCGGCCATGTGCGCTATGCGACGACTGGCGAGGTGGCGCAACGCAACATCCAGCCGCTCTTCGCCGATTTTGAATTTGGCGGCCTGGCGATCTGCCACAACGGCAATCTGACCAATTCCTATCAGCTGCGACGCCAGCTTGTGCGGCGCGGCAGCCTCTTCCAATCGACCAGCGACACCGAGGTCATCGTCCATCTGATCGCGACGAGCCTCAAGGACACCGTCGTCGACCGCCTGACCGACGCGTTGCGCCAGGTCGAAGGCGCCTACTCGCTCGTGGCGTTGTCACAGAACGAGGTCATCGGGCTGCGCGATCCCTTAGGCGTGCGCCCGCTCGTGCTCGGCAGGCTTGGCGACGCCTGGATCGTCACCTCCGAGACCTGCGCGCTCGACATCATCGGCGCCGATTTCGTGCGTGACGTCGATCCCGGCGAGATCGTCATCATCGGCGCCGGCGGGGTCAGGAGCGTCCGGCCGTTTGGCGATGTGCCGCCCCGGCTCTGCGTTTTCGAATACATCTATTTCGCCCGGCCTGACAGCGTCGTCGAGGGGCACAGTGTCTACGAGGCGCGCAAACGCATCGGCCGCGAATTGGCGCGAGAAGCGCCGGTCGAAGCCGATATCGTCGTGCCGGTCCCTGATTCCGGCGTGCCGGCGGCCCTCGGCTATGCCGCCGAGTCCGGCCTGCCTTTCGAGCTCGGCATCATCCGCAACCATTATGTCGGCCGCACCTTTATCGAGCCGACGGATCAGATCCGCCACCTCGGCGTCCGCTTGAAGCACAACGCCAACCGCGCCGATCTCGAAGGAAAGCGCGTCATCCTCGTCGATGATTCAATCGTGCGCGGCACGACCTCGACAAAGATCGTCGAGATGGTGCGCAACGCGGGCGCCCGCGAAGTGCATATGCGTATCTCGAGCCCGCCGACCCGCTTCCCGTGCTTCTACGGCATCGCGACGCCGTCGCGCGAGCAACTGCTCGCAGCGCGCTACGATGTCGATGCGATGGCGCGCTTCATCGGTGTCGACAGCCTCGCCTTTATCTCGACCGATGGGCTCTACCGCGCGATGGGCGAAGCCGGCCGCGACCGGCTGTCGCCGCGCTTCTGCGACGCGTGCTTTACCGGCGACTATCCGATCCCGCTCGCCGATGTGGATGACGGCAAGGTCTCCGTCCAGCTTTCGCTGCTCGCCGATACCGCCTGAGTTCCGCAGGCCAAGCCTGCTCTGTGAGTGGCGAATGCGGTTTTGAGTTGTGGCCGTTAGCCCTTAGCGCCTAACGTTCGTGACATCGGACCGGGACTAACCCGGCCAATTTGCGAACGGGGCTGGGCAATGGCTATCGATGCAGCAATGGTGGACGCCGTACCGCCGCAACCGTCATTGCGGCGGATGATCGTCGCGGCGATGATCGGCAACGTCCTGGAATGGTTCGATTTCGTCGTCTACGGCTTTTTCGCCGTGACGATCGCCGAAGTCTTTTTTCCGGCCCACGATCCGACCGTTTCCATGTTGATCACCTTCGGCGCGTTCGGTCTTGCCTATTTCGTGCGGCCGTTGGGGGCGATTGTCGTCGGCAGCTATACCGATCGCGCTGGGCGCAAAGCCGGTCTCCTGCTGTCGATCGCCTTGATGATGTTCGGCACGACATTGATGGCGCTGACACCGGGCTATGCGACGATCGGCATCGCCGCGCCGATACTGATTACGCTGGCGCGCCTGTTCCAGGGGTTTTCGGTCGGTGGCGAATTCGGCAGCGCGGTCAGTTTTCTGACCGAGCATGCCGGTGCGCGGCGCGGCTTTAGCGCCAGCTGGGCGTTCGCGACCGGCGGCATGATCACGGTCCTCGCCTCACTTTTCGGTGTCACGCTGACGACGGTGTTGAGCCACGAGCAGCTGGTCGATTGGGGATGGCGGATCCCGTATGTCTTCGGGATGCTGGTCGGGCCCGCGGGGCTCTACATCCGCTCAAGACTGGTCGAAACGCCGGAGTTTCTCGAAGCTGAGAAGCCGGAAACGATCCCGATCAGCGATCTGTTGCGGCGGTATCCGCGGGAGGTGCTGCTGGCCCTGGGCATCTCGATCATCTCCAACGCATCGTTCTATATCCTCGCCTACATCCCGACCTATGGGGTCAAAACTCTGCATCTGCCCCAATCCGCGGGGTTCACCGCAACCCTGGTCGGCGGCCTCATCCTGGCGATCGGCTGCCCGCTGGCCGGTCACTGGTCCGACAAGATGACGTCGCGGCCGCTGATCATGGTCGTCACGTGCTGGCTCTTTGTGCTCACCCCCTACCCGGCCTTCTATCTGATGGCGGCCTGGCCGTCGCTCGCCACCTGCATTATCGCCGTCGCTTGGCTGCAGCTGGTCAAGGCCGGTTATAGCGGTGTGTTGCCGTCGCTGATGTCGGAGCAGTTCCCGGTCGACACCCGAGCGGTGGGCGTGGCGCTCGGCTATAGCGTCTCGGTGTCGGTCTTTGGCGGCCTCGCGCCATTGGTCGCGACCTGGCTGATCTCGCAGACCGGCGACAGCCTGTCGCCGAGCTATTATCTGGTGTTTTGTGGGCTGCTCAGCCTCGTCGCCTTGATGGCCATTCAGCGGCGGGCGCGCGCTCAACCAGGTCTCGTGCCCTCGACGGCATGAGGGCCGACCGGTTCGCCGGTAACCACGCAGCGCGCCTGGTTCAAACGGGCGCTCGGTCCAGCTTTCCCTGCTGGTAGACACGGCCTAGGATCGCCGCGTCACAAAAAGGCAAAGGGTAGGGAATGGCAACGGAAGCGGTATTGACCGGCGCCACACCGGCGCAGCCGGCCCTGTCGCGCGTCATTATCGCGGCGACCATCGGCAACGTCCTCGAATGGTTCGATTTCCTCGTTTACGGCTATTTCGCCGTGACGATCGCCGAGGTGTTCTTTCCGACCCACGACCCGGCCGTGTCGCTGCTTGTCACCTTTGGCGCCTTCGGCCTCTCCTACCTCGTGCGGCCGTTGGGCGCGCTGGCCGTCGGCGCTTATACCGACCGCCACGGCCGCAAGGCCGGCCTCACCTTGTCGATCGCGATGATGATGATCGGCACGACGTTGATGGTCGTGACGCCCGGCTATGCGACGATCGGTTTGGCGGCGCCGGTCATCATCACGCTGGCGCGGCTGTTGCAGGGTTTTTCGGTGGGCGGCGAATTCGGCAGCGCCGTCGCCTTCTTGGTCGAGCACGGCTCCGAGCGCAAAGGCTACAGCGCCAGCTGGCAGTGGGCCTCGACCGGCATCATTTCGGTCATCGTCGCGCTGTTCGGAGTCGTGCTGACGACGACGCTGACGCACGACCAGCTCGTTAATTGGGGATGGCGCGTCCCCTATGTGTTCGGACTTTTGGTCGGCCCCGCCGGTCTCTACATCCGCTCGCAGATGACCGAGACGCCGCAATTCCTCGAGACCAAACCGCAGCACCCGCCACTGCGCGAATTGCTGCGCCGCCATCCGGTTTCGGTCGTGCTGGCGCTCGGCATCTCGATCGTCTCGAACGCCTCTTATTACCTGCTGCTCTATATCCCGACCTACGGCATCAAGACATTGCATTTGCCCGCCTCAACCGGCTTCATCGCGACTCTGATCGGCGGCGTCATCCTCGCGGTCTTCTCTGTCGTCGCGGGGCACTGGTCGGACAGCATCTCCCGCACGCGCATCATGCTGTGGACCGGCGGTCTGTTCTTGCTCGCCTCATACCCGGTCTTCTGGTTGATGGTCGCTTATCCGTCGCTCGCGACCGCGATGTTTGCCGTCGGCTTTCTCAATCTGATCAAGGCCGGATATAGCGGCGTCCTGCCGTCCCTCTTGTCCGAGCAGTTCCCGGTCGAGACGCGCGCCATCGGCGTCGCTTTCAGCTACAGCGTTTCCGTAACTATCTTCGGCGGGTTCGCGCCGTTCGTCGCAACCTGGCTGATCGCGCAGACCGGGGATCCGCTATCGCCCGCCTATTACCTGATGTTCACCGCGCTTCTCAGCATCCTCGCCCTGATCGCGATCCAATGGCGCGCGGCGCACGGCCGGACCCTAGATTGAACCCGACCCCAGACTGAATAGGGGGACAGAATGTCGGGACGCCTTGTCGGCAAGATTGCGCTGATTACCGGCGCGTCGCGCGGGCTCGGCGCCGCTGTCGCCGAGCGCTTCGCTCGCGAGGGCGCGCATCTTGTCCTGACCGGGCGGACGGTCGGCGGTCTCGAAGAAACCGATGACCGGGTTCGCGCCGCCGGCGGCAGCGCGACGCTGGTGCCGTTTGATCTGCGCGACTTCACCAAAATCGACGATTTGGCGGCGGCGCTCTATGAGCGCTATGGCCGGCTCGACATCCTTGTCGCGAATGCCGGCGAGTTCGGCGCCTTCTCGCCCTTGGGCCATATCGATCCGCGGCTGTGGGGTGAGATCCTCGACCTCAATCTCACCGCCAATTGGCGGCTGATCCGCGTCATGGATCCGCTGTTGCGCGCCGCCGAGCACGGCAGGGCGGTCTTTGTGACGACGGGTTTGGCGCGCGAGGCGCTGCCGTATTACGGACCCTATGCGGTCAGCAAAGCCGGGCTCGAAGCCATGGTCAGGATCTATGCCGGGGAGGTCGCGCGCACCCGGCTGCGCGTCAATCTGATCGATCCCGGGATCGTCCGGACCCGGTTGCGCGCCCGGATCTTTCCCGGCGAGAATCCGGCGAACCTGCCGTCGCCGGAAACGATTGCCGGTGCGTTTCTGCCGCTCGTCCTCAAGGAATGCGGCCGCCACGGCGAGATCATCGCCGCGAGCGATCTACTGCGCTGACGAGCCGCAAAAAGAAGCGGGCGCCAAAGCGCCCGCTCCCGTCGTGAATTCGGCGGCTACCGATTTACCACCAATAATACGGCCGGGAATACGGCGCATACGGCGAATGGCCGTAATAGGCCGGATACCCGTAATAGGCCGGACCATAGCCATAGCCGTAATACGGGCTACCGACCCCGATCCCGACCGGCCCCACGCCGATGCCGCAGCCAAACGGGCCGCAGCCAAAGCCGATCTGAGCCTTCGCAGGCGCTAAGGGCAGCGCCAGAGCGGCAAGACCAACTGCCGCGGCGGCCAGAGCGCCGAGCCGATGAAACCGCCGATTTTTCTTCTCAGTCGTCATCTTTACCCTCCAGTCGTCTCACAGGGGATTCGACTACCCATGGCAACGA
>JBKOVT010000171.1:0-5226 GCA_046724035.1 Pseudomonadota bacterium
CCTTCACACGGGTGGGGTCACAGGTTCAATCCCTGTCGCGCCCACCACCGAAGCCCCAACATTCGCGCGGGTTTCGCGGTTCCCCGGCAGACACGCCAATCCCGGCGCTCCGACAAGGTTCAGCGCGACATCGCCGAAGACAGACCCGCGGCGTGATCCGAGGATATGGCGGCGCTCTGAAGTTATGGGCCTCTGAGCGGGGATAGATCGGCCCGTAGCAGCGAAGAATAAAAAATCAGGCGATTAGAACGGTAACGGCATGATCGATCGGCGCGACCCCGCCCGATATCGTGAAGAGGCGGCTCGCTTCCGAGAACTCGCGGCGGCTGCCGATGACAGCCGCGAGCTGCGCGACAGCTACCTCGCGCTGTCAATCCAATTTGAACGGCTGGCGCAGCTCCTAGAGAGAGGCAACGCGCTGAGAGCGGACAAAACAGAGCCGCCCAAAGCCTCTAAGCGCGCCTAACTCACCTCACGAAGCGGACTGACGCCCGACAGCGCGGCGGGATCGCCGGGCGGCCGGACCGGCCGTCCACGCGGCCTTGGTTTCGAAGAAGAAGATTGTTCATGGCGAGGCCATGTCAGGCAGCTCGATGCCTCCCCAAAATATGGTGATCAAGAAGCGCACGATGGTGCGTCACTGATCTTGCCCACCTACTAGAGCTCCTTAAGGCCCCGGGGCCCGCGACGGCCGGGTGCTTGCCTTTTCGGCGGCTCGAAAATCGGCGCGTCAGGCCTTGGGCTCGGCCTCAATCCGCAATCGTGCTAATGTTCCCGGGCTAGTACCGAGGAGCACCGTCATGCGCAGCGCCGTCATCGTCTCCACCGCCCGCACGCCGATCGGCAGAGCCTATCGCGGCGTCTTTAACGACACCCAGCCGCAGGCGCTCGCCGGTCACGCGATCGCGCAGGCGGTGCGGCGCGCCGGCGTCGAGCCCGGCGAGGTGGACGACGTCATTATCGGCGCGGCACTGCAGCAGGGCGGTCAAGGTTCCAACGTCGCGCGGCAGAGCGCGATCCGAGCCGGCCTTCCCGATACCGTCGCGGCGATGTCGCTCGATCGGCAGTGCTCGTCCGGCATGATGGCGATCGCGACGGCCGCGAAGGAGATCATGCATGACGGCATGACGGTCGCTATCGGCGGCGGCGTCGAGTCGGTGTCGCTCGTGCAGAACGAGCATATGAACCGCTACCGGGCGCAGGACCCAGCGCTCGTGGAGCGCATCCCGGCGCTCTACATGACGATGCTCGAAACCGCCGAGGTCGTTGCCGAGCGCTACGGCGTGTCCCGCGAGGCGCAGGACGAATACTCGCTGCGCTCGCAGCAGCGCACCGCGGCGGCGCAGCAGGCCGGGCGCTTCGACGACGAGATCGCACCCTTGCCATCCGTCATGCTGGTGACCGACCGCAACACCGGCGAGACCTCGAAGAAATCGGTGACCCTGGACAAGGACGAGGGGAATCGGCCTGACACCTCGCTCGAGGGCTTGGCGGGGCTGAAGCCGGTGTTCAAGGACGGCCAGCGCATCAAGGAGGGCCGCTGCATCACGGCCGGCAATGCCTCGCAATTGTCGGACGGGGCTTCCGCCGCCGTGCTGATGGAGGAGAAGGAGGCCGAGCGCCGCGGGCTGCAGCCGCTCGGCATCTACCGCGGCATTGCGGTGGCCGGCTGCGCGCCGGACGAGATGGGGATCGGCCCGGTTTTCGCAGTGCCGAAGCTGCTCGCGCAGCACGGCCTCAAGATCGACGACATCGATCTCTGGGAATTGAACGAGGCCTTCGCCGTGCAGGTCCTCTATTGCCGCGACCGGCTCGGCATCCCGCACGACAAGCTCAACGTCAATGGCGGCGCGATCTCGATCGGCCACCCCTATGGCATGTCCGGCGCACGCATGGTCGGGCATGCGCTGATCGAGGGGAAAAGGCGCGGCGCGAAATATGTCGTCTGCACGATGTGCGTCGGCGGCGGCATGGGCGCGGCGGGGCTGTTCGAGGTCGCCTGAGTCGGACCTTTCCTGCGCTCATGCCTCAGCGGGGTCGAAGCGGCGATAAAACGCCGCGACAAAATCGAACAGGCTCGAGCCGATAAAGGCGAGCCCGAACAGGCCGATCAGGACGCGGCCGTAAGTAACATGGCGCAAGGCGGCCAGCATGCCGCCGACCTCGTGCGCTTCGCGCGGATTGCCGTAGAAGGCGGCGGCGATCAAAAAACAGCCGACCAGCGCGACCGCGGCGCCGCGGCCGGCGATTCCGTATCGCGCGACCGGCCGGATCAGCCGCTTCTCCTGTTGCGGCAATGCCACCTCGCGATCGACATTGCCGATTATGCCCCAGACGAGAAGTCCGGCGCCGCCGACCAGAACGGCCGCTCCGATAATCCCGATCAGCGGGCGGCCGTAATCCCAGGCCGACAGCCAGGCAATCCAGGACTGGACGTTGCGGTCGCCGCCGCCACGCCACAGCCCGAGCGCAATGCCGGCGACATCGATCATAAAAAAGACATAGACAATGGCGTCGCCGAACATGCCGAGGCCGCGCCACCAGCCTCGTCCGCCGCCGCGCTGGGCTGTCATGAGCCCGGCGATCGTGAACCAACCCGCCAGGCAGGCGAGACCCAACGCGACGGCGATCAGAAAGATCGCGCCGATCGGGTGTCCATGCCCGAATTGCCCGCCATCGAGTTGCGCAGAGCCCAGTTGGACCGCATCGCTCGGGCCGGCCGGGCGATGCGCCGGCCAAATCGCGGCGATCGCCGCCGAGGCGCCGACGAGGAAATACACGACCCCGCGCGCGATGTAGCCGAGCCGGCCCATCAATGTCACCGCCTCGGAACCGGTCCGTGGCGGCATCAGGCTTTTCGCGGCGCGCATGATGCGGCAGACTCGAACAACCCATCGGCTCCGAACACTGTCGGCTCAAACAGCGCCGCGCTCAGCAAAGTTGCCCGCTCGGCGCCGTATACGTGGAGGATGTAGAGGTGACGATTATCGACGGCATCGCCGAGCGCATCGGCGCGATCCGTTACGAGGGGCTGCCGGCCGAGGCGGTGCGCTGGGCGAAGGCGGCGATCCTCGACACGGTCGGAGTGACCCTGGCTGGCGCCGGCGAGCCCTGCGCCCGGATTGCCGCCGGCGTGCTCGGGCTCGGGAAGTCGAGCGGCGAATGTCTCATTTTCGGCAGCGACAACCGGGCGGCGCCGCTCGACGCGGCGCTCGTCAACGGCACCGCGGCGCATGCGCTCGATTTCGACGATGTCAGCAATTCCTTGGGCGGGCATCCCTCGGCGCCGATCCTGCCGGCCTTGTTTGCGCTTGGGGAAGTGCTCGATTGCACCGGCAAGGATTTCATCGCGGCCTATGTCGCCGGTTTCGAGACCGAAACGCGCATCGCGCGCGGCGTCCATTTCCATCATTACGAAAAGGGCTGGCATCCGACCGCGACGTTGGGTGTGTTCGGCGCCGCCGCGGCCTCATGCCACCTGCTCGGCCTCGACCGCGCCAAGACGGCGCAGGCACTGGCGATCGCCGCCTCGCTGGCCTCCGGCATCAAGGCGAATTTCGGCACGATGACCAAGCCGCTGCATGTCGGGCACACCGCGCGCAACGGTCTCTTTGCGGCGCTCCTCGCGCGCAACGGCTTCAGCGCCAACCCCGCCGCGCTCGAACACAAGCAGGGTTTCCTGATGGTGTTCAACGACGCCGGCACGTTCGACCCCGAGATCATCTTGCGCGATTGGGGGCAGCCCTACGACATCGTCCGGCCCGGGCTCGGCGTGAAGCAGCACCCGTGCTGCGGCAGCACGCATCCGGCGATCGACGCATTGCTGCTATTGCGCGCCACGCATGACATCGCGCCCGAGCGGGTCGCGCATATCAATTCCTGGACGCATCCGCGGCGTCTCGCGCATACCGACCGCCCCGATCCGCAAAGCGGGCTCGACGCGAAATTCAGCGTTCAATACTGCCTGGCTCGCGCGCTGCTCGACGGGCGGATCCGGCTCGAGCATTTCGAGGGTGAGGCGTTCCGCGACCCGGTCGTGCGCACGTTGATGCAGCGCATTCAGGCAGCGCCCCATCCCGAGATGGCGGCCGATGGCGACGAGCATCTTGGCGCCGAAGTGAGGATCACCTTCGATGACGGCCGCACGATTGCGCAGCGCGTCGGGGCGGCGCTCGGCCGCGGTCCGGACAATCCGCTGCCCGAGGAGGCGCTCCTCAGCAAATTCGCCGATTGCGCCGGCCGCGCATTGTCAGCGGCGCAGGTCGAGCGCTTGCAGCGCCTTTTGTTGCAGCTCGACGAAGCTCCGAGCCTGCGCGCCGTCACCGCCGCCATCGCCACACCGGCGACATGACGGCAGTTACGGCGCCGTCTCGATGTCGAACTTGATGCCTTGCGCCAGCGGCAAGTCGCGCGAGTAGTTGATCGTCGTCGTCATGCGCCGCATATAGGCCTGCCACGAATCGCTGCCGGCTTCGCGGCCGCCGCCGGTTTCCTTCTCGCCGCCAAAGGCGCCGCCGATCTCCGCGCCGCTCGGCCCGATATTGACATTGACGATGCCGCAATCGCTCCCCATCGCGGAGGTGAAGAACTCGGCCTCGCGCAGATCGGTCGTGAAGATGCTCGAAGCGAGGCCCTGCGGCACCGAATTGTGCATCGCGATCGCTTCGTCGAGATCGCGGTAGCGCATCGCATAAAGGATCGGCGCAAAGGTCTCGCGCCAAACGATCTGCGTCTGCCGTGGCATCTCGACGAGCGCCGGCCTGACGTAATAGGCATCCGGCCAGCGCTCGGCCAAGACGCGCTCGCCGCCGAACACCTGTCCGCCGTCACGCGTCGCTTCGTCGAGGGCGCGCTGCATACCGGTGAAAGCGCTCTCGCCGATCAGCGGCCCCACCAGCGTGCCGGGCTCCAGCGGGTTGCCGATCTTTACCTGCGCATAGGCGCGCTTCAGCTGCGTGACGAGCGTCTCCGCGATGTCGTCGTGCACGATTAGGCGGCGCAAACTCGTGCAGCGCTGCCCGGCGGTGCCGACCGCGGCGAACAGGATCGCGCGCAAGGCCAGATCGAGATCGGCCGAGGGCGCGACGATCATGCCGTTATTGCCGCCGAGCTCGAGGAGCGTGCGGCCAAAGCGCTGCGCAACCCGCGGGCCCACGATGGCGCCCATGCGGGTCGAGCCGGTGGCGCTCACGAGCGGCACGCGGCGGTCGTCGCAGAGCGCCTCGC
>JBKOVT010000297.1:0-21675 GCA_046724035.1 Pseudomonadota bacterium
GTCCTTCGCCGCCGCTTTCGATGACCAGAAGGCCGGAAGGCTGCACCGTCTCGTTTTCGCCGAGGCCAAAAACGCGCTGCTCGCCGCCGGACTGAATCAGCTCAAAATCGCCGAGGCCGCCGGCCGCGATGACCTCCAGCCCGCCTCCGCCGATCGAATTGAGAAAGCTCTCGCCGCCGGACAGCACACTCAGCGTGCCGCCGAGGCTGACAACGCCCTGTTGGGCGAGGCCGCTGCTCTCGACGGTCTGCACGCCGCCCGACAGGACCGACGTGTTGAGCGCGGTGCCGCCGGATTGGATGACTTGCGATCCGCCGATCTGTGCATGATTGGCCAAACCGGCGACGTCCTGCTCGCCGCCGCTCTGGATCGCCGCGCTGGCGTCGCTGCCGCCGGCCGAGATGATTTCCAGGCCGCCGCTGCTGAGCGTCGTGTTATCGGCCTCGCCGCCGGCCAGCACCTCCAGCGTGACGCCGCTATTGACCGTGAAGCCGCTCAGCACGGCCCCGGATTCGACGATCACCGTGCCGCCGGCTGAGACGGTGAGGCCCGGCGCGCTGGCGCCGTTGCCGATCAATTCCAGCGTCCCGCCGCTCGATACCGTTGTGCCGCTGGCAATGCCGCCGCCCGAGACGATCTCGATGCCGCTGCTGAAAACGCTCGTGTTGCTGGTGACGCCACCTGAAGAGACGATCTGGGTGCCGCCGCTGGTGAGGTTCGTCCCCGTTGTCGTGCCGCCGGACAGCACGCTCTGCTGGCCGCCGCCGACAAAGCCGACGCTGATCGCCTGGCCGCCCGACTCGATGATCTCGGAGCCGTGCTGGTTGCCGAAGCTCGTCACGCCAAAGACGTCGACCACGCCGCCGCTGGCGATAGCAGGTTGGAGTTCGTTCGCGCCGAACGAGATGGTTTCGGACCCGCCGTTCAAAATCTGGTCGAACTCGCCGGAGGCGCCCGACAGCAAGCTCAGCGTGCCGCCGCTGGACAGGTTGACGCCAAAGGCGAGGCCGCCGGACGAGACAACGACACTGGCCCCGCTGCCGATATTTCCGCCGAGCGCCTCGCCGCCACTCTCGACGGTTTCGATTGCCGAGCCCGACAGGTTTGCGGCGTTGGCGACGCCGAACACATCGAGCGCGCCGCCCGCGGCGACGGTGTCGTTGACTCCCGAGCCGCCGGCCGACACAACCTCAAGCCCGCCGCTCAGCACGTGGTTGGTGTCGCCGCTTCCGCCGGACAGCAAGGTGAGCCTGCCGCCGGAGCTGACAAACGTCTGATTGGCAAAGCCGTGGGATGATACGATCTGCGCGCCGCCGGCGGCGACCGACACGAAAAGCGTGGTGCCGCCGCTTTCGACGACCTGCGAGCCTCCAGACGAGATGAAATCGTTGGTGGCGTGGCCGAAGACGTCCTGCTCGCCGGCGACGCCGGCAGCGCTGTCCGAGCCGCCCGCGGAAATAATCTCGAACCCGCCGGCGCTGATCCCGGTCAGCGTCGCCGAGCCGCCCGACAGCACAACCTGCGAGCCACCGCTGAGCACGAGCGTAGCATTCGCGGAGCCGCCGTTCCCGATGACTTGCGACCCGCCGCCGACGATTGTCTCGCCGTTGTTGGCGCCGAAGAGATCCTGTTCGCCGCCGCTGCTGATCGTGCCGTGTTGGTCGGTGCCGCCGACCGAAACGATTTCGAGCCCGCCGCTGCTGACGAACGTGGCGCTCGCCACACCGCCGGACGCGACCCTCTGTGTGCCGCCGCTGCTGATGAAAGTGACAAAGGTCGAGCCGCCGCTCTCGATGACTTGCGAGCCGCCATTGACGATCGTCGCGCTGTCCGCGCTGCCGAACACGTCCTGTTCGCCGCCGCTGAGGATCGTTGCCGCGTGATCGGAGCCGCCCGAGGAGACGATTTCCAGCCCGCCGCTTGAGATCGTCGTGAAGCTCGCGGTGGCGCCGGAGCGGATCTCTTCAGTCCCCAAGAAAAACACCGTGGTGGCGGAGGCGGTGCCGAAGACATCCTGAACGCCAGCTTGAAAAACGCTGGTGTTTCGGGCGAGGGCGCCCGCCAGGACGGTTTGTGAGCCGAGGACAACGGACGTGTTCGCCGCGGTGCCGCCCGAAGACACCGTCTGGTGCCCGCCGGCGCTGACAAAGGCGCTGGTGACCGACGCGCCCGACTCGACGATCTGGGTGCCGAGAACGGTTCCGCCCTGCGCGGTGCCGAAGAGGTCTTCGAACCCGCCGCTCTCGACGACGTTCCCGCCGCCTTGGCCACCGCCGGCCGAGATGATCTGCGAGCCGAAGACGCTCGCATTCGCAAAGCCGCCCGACAGCACGGTTTCGACGGCGCCGCCGCTGATGATCTCGTTGCTGGTGAACCCGCCCGATGAGACGATTTCGTGGGCGCCGCTCAAGAACGTGTTGCCGATCGCGCCGCCGCCACTCGACACGACAATGAGGCCGCCGCTGGAAACGGTCATGCCGGCCGCGCTGCCGTTCGACAATGTCGCCACCACGCCGCCATTGAGCACGGTGCCGAACTCGTCGAGGCCGAACGCCTCGACGGTTATCGAGCCGCCGGCGCTGACGACATCGCCGACCGCGATGGCGTTGAAGCCGGAAACGACCTCGCTGCCGCCGGAAGAGATGTGCGCGCTCTGATCGGTCCCCTCGGAGAACACCGACAGCACGCCGCCGTTATTGACGGTCGTGCTGATGGCGGTTCCGGCCGACAGGACCGACATCGTGTCGCCGGCATTGAGCACGATGCCGCTGCTCGTGACGCCCGAACTGACGACGATATTTGCCATTCTAGTCCCCTACCCCAATTTTCTGCTCGCCGCGCGGCGGTTACGGCCCGCGCGGCGCCGTTTTTCGGCTTACGTCTGACGCATGGCGGCTTGTGTCTTGCGTGCCCCGCTCTTGGTGCGCGCCTCGGCGCCAAAACCGGGAATTTTCTGGATCGTCTGCCTGACCTGCTCGGCGGTGATCAGCCGCGTGCATTCGAATTGCCGCGGCGTCCCGGCATGGCGCGGGCACCACAGAAAATCATGGTGGTCGAAGCGGTGGTGCGGGTCGTTCCAGCAGCCGTTGCAGGCGTGATAGTTGATGACCCGGTAGGGCGTCGCGAATTCGTTGGTCGCCGCGGTGAAGCCGCTGATCATGACCACGGGCGTCCCCATCGCCCAGGCAAGCCACGACAATCCGCTCGACAGCCCGACAAAAAACTCGGCGTGCTTCAGCCAGCGCGCCCGTTCCGCGAGCGGCCGGTCGCCGGTCTCGTCCTCCACCCCATGCGGGATGTGGTTCCACATCAGCCCGGTGCCGTGCACCGGTCGCTGGTCGATGCAGATGACCCGGTAGCCGGCCTCTTTCAGAAAGCGCGCGATCTCGTGCCAGCCGAACGGGTTGGTCCACATCTTGGCGCCGCTCGAGGCCTGCACCGCGATGCAGACATAAGGCTCGGGGATTGGCCGGCTCTCATCGGCTACCGCGATCTTCGGCGGCGTCTCGGTCGGATCGACGCCGAGGATGTAACCGGCCGTTCGGTGCAGCCCGACAAAGCGGAAATCGGCGGGCTGGTGAACGCAGTCCTTGTCGTCGAAGAAGAGGCCCATGCGATAGGAGGCGTAATACCGCTCGGGCTTCACCTCGTGCTCGGTGACGAATTCGATCTCGGGATAGGCGTCCTTGAACAAGGGGATGAGCTTCTCGGCCATCGCGCAGGTCAATTTGCAGCGATGCTTTTCGAGGAACTTCACCGCATAGGGAAACCACCCCATCGTGTCGCCCAACGTGCCGACCGGGAATTGGATCAGCACCTCGCGCCCCTCGGCCGAATATTCGTGCGCCATGACGCTCTCGCCCGCCTGCCACAATTCGAGGCGGTGCCGCACAAAATACTGCTTTGTGCTGCTGACCCGGCCGGCCGCGATCTCGGTCTCGTAGAGGATGTTGCCGGTATCCAGATCGGAGATCCGCACGCGCCACGGCTTGCCCGTTTCCGGCAGCATGACGCGGCAGCCTTCGTTGAAATCGTACCGGGCGCCGTGTGGGCCCTCCTGCGTCGGCATCGCGGCGGCCGGCACATAAGCCGGCCTCCCCTGCGGCTGCCCCGATGCCGATGCTCCTGGCGCCGGCGCGGAAGAGGGTGCGGCAGGCGCGGGCGCGGGTTTCGCCGCATGCCCGTTCACGGCCGCGGCGGTGTTCTGTCCGTTGATGGCGGGGGTGGCGGTTTCCGGCTCCGGTGCAGGCGGAATTGCCGGCGCAGGCGAGTCGACAGCCGCTTCAGCAGTCGGTTCTAACATTCTCGACCTCGAGACCACTCGGCCGGGGCGCCGAGCAAACGAAACAACAGGCGCCGATGCGGCCAAGCCGTCGAAGGGCGCCGGTTTTGATGCTCGACAGTAACCGCGGGCGTGCCACGGTTCAAACAAAAGGTTACAGTTTGTTACACTTTTTGCTATTTCCGTTACCTACAAGAGCAGGGAAAGGGTTGCCCCGCCTACCGGCCGGTCGAAATGCCGGTCGAGGTGAGGCTTTTCTTTCGCAAAGTCCGGAAAGTGTAGCCGGCGCCCCTCCCTCGAGGCGGCTCGGTTAGCAACAATCCTTGCGCACAAACCGAAAGGATAAGCGACTCTATCCTTTATGGCCTTTACAGCCTTTATGGATTGCCGGCGTGATGAGTCGACGTTTGGTCCAGGCAAAGAAGTCCCGGCCGGACGGCCGGGACTTCGCAGCGGCGGTCGAGCTTCGCTCAATCGTCTTCGTCCCGCTCGTCGAGGGACGCGCGGAAGAAGATCTTGTTGCTTCGCGGCGCCGATGCGCAGTTTGGCAAGATCGAGGCGGGCAAGCGCAAGCCGGGTGGTCTCCCCCGCATTAGACTGGTCTCCCCCGCATTAAATGACAGGGGATCCGCATCGGCCGCGGCTATCGGATCACTGGCGTTGCGTTCCGACTTTGTGTTGTCATGCTAATGCGGCTTCTCAATCTCGGAGTTTTTTGATGCGGCCAGTATTGCCGTCTGAAACCCGCGTTCTCTTGCCGGGCGATCTCGCGCGCGCGCAAGATATTGCGGCCACGGTGACGGCGCTCGTCGCAGAGCGGGATTCCTACGTCGCCCGACAGAACATCGATCCGGCTTTCGCCTATCCGCAGGCGAATTGGGGTGACGGGGCCAACAATGCCTTTCGAGCATTGTTTGACCGGATACGCCGTTGTGACGAAGAGGCGGTCGGGCAACTCCGCGCGTTTTGTCAGCCCTTTACCGGCTTTAGGCTCTACGAAATGACGATCGCCGGCATGCCGCCCCATGACCTCAGCGGTTACACCGATGCGCGGATCGCCCAGAACCTCGAACGCAATCTTCCTTATGTCGATCAATGGCTGTCTCTGCCGCGCCATCGCGTTTTCGTCCCGCCGCGGCGGTTTGGCGAGATCGGCCACGATATCGATGGGGTCATCGTCAATTACGACACTTGGGCCTATCAGGAGCGGATTGATCTTCTGCATGACAGCGGGGCTCTCGACCGGCTCTCCCCCACCGCCCGCGTTCTCGAAATCGGTGGTGGCTACGGCGCCCTGGCTTACTGGTTCAAGCAGGCTTACCCCGACTGTCGCTATACGATTATCGATCTGCCGGAATGCCTGTTGTTCTCCGGGCTATATCTCGGTCTCTCCAGCGTCGAATGCCGCGCTGTCCCCAATTACGCTGCCGACGCGCTCCAAGAACCGTTCGATCTCGTCATCAACACCTTATCGATGAGCGAGATGAGCGCCGAACAGGTGCGCCACTACACCCGGTTAATGCGGAAACATTGGCTATGCGAGGGCGGCGCGTTCTTCGAGCAGAACCACGACAACCGGTCAATCGGTCTGTTGAACGCCCAAGACCTCATCGCCGAGGACTTGCCGCATCGTCGCGCAATCGAGGCGCCTTATCGCTATCGCGGGCAAGCGCATCTCTGGTCGCTCTGACCAGACGCAATTGAGCAACACGTTCACGGCACCCGCTTAATAAGAAAAGCGGCTGACTGATCCGACATCCGAAGCCACCCACACTGCGGCACGCATCGAGCTGTTGCAGTTACCAATCGTGGCCGTGCAACCGGTTGCAATCTTCACGGCGAGCGCGCTTGCAGCTTTAAAGCCCGATCGAGCCGGCTTTGTTAGAAACCCTCGAACCGAAGAACGCGACGCTCGCGTGTAGTTTGTGCCGTCGCTGTCCCGGAGGTCGCTGGTTTTCTTAAAGGTTTGTCCCCCTACAAAGGTGTGCTCGCTTTTTGTGCGGCTCCTGTTAGGATTATATCGATCCGCGCCGGCCCGTGCGCGGCAGCTCTTAAAAAAGAGGGGACAAAGTGATGACTCTAATATCGCGTGTAAAAGCTGCGGCCGGGTTGCGGCGCATATTGCTCTCGCTCGCTGCTATTGCGGCGGTCGTATCGCTCGGTGCCGGCGCCGCTCAGGCGCAGGCGAGCCGGACCTGGGTCTCGGGGGTCGGCGACGACGCCAACCCGTGCAGCCGCACCGCGCCCTGCAAGACCTTTGCCGGCGCCATCTCGAAGACCGCGGCGGGCGGCGAAATCAACTGTCTCGATTCCGCCGGCTATGGCGCCGTGACGATCACGAAAGGCATGACGATCAACTGCCTGGGCGTGATTGGCAGCGTCCTCGTGTCCGGCACCAATGGCATCGTTGTGCAAGCCGGACCGTCGGACGTCGTCTATCTTCGCGGTATTGAGGTCAACGGCCTCGGCACCGGGATCAACGGCATTCGCTTTCTTTCCGGCAAGGCTCTGGTGGTCGACAACTGCGACATCTACGGCTTCACGACAAATGGCGTTGACGTCGCTTTAGGCGCCAGCGGCTCCTCTGTGACGGTCAAGGACTGCACGATCCTCAATCTGGGCGGCGCCGGCATCAGAAGCACGACAAGCGTCGGAACCGTCTCTGTGTCGGTGGATCATGTGAATATCACTCGCGCCGCCACCGGCGTCGAGTCGTTCACCGGCGGCAATGCATCGGTCAGCAACTCGATCGTATCCGCTGCCAACAATGGGCTCCTCGCCTCGGCCAGCGGCGCTGTTGTGACGGCGGCTAACAGTGTGATGAGCTCCAACACTGTTGGCGCTAATGCCAGTGTCTCCGGCGCATTTATCGGGCTGACCAACAGTGATTTGTTCGCGAACAACACGGCGGTAGGCGCTGCCGCGGGCTCGAATTTCATCAGCGGCAGCAACAACAAGCTGTTCGGCAATATCAGCAATGGTGCGGGGCCGAGCGGCACGATGATAAACGAATGACCTAGGCGCTTCAGCTCGGCGAGGATCGCGCGTAGCGCGTCCACCTCGCCGGGCGCGGCGATGTCATCTGATTCGAGGTGGTTGCGAGCCCGCCATGGCGGGCTCGCAGCTTTTTGGCGATCTCGTCATGTGTGCCGATAACCGCATAGGCGTCGAACATCGCATTCGACCAGCGCCGGCATCTCCTCCCAGCGCGGCGCGCACCAAGCCCTGCGCGCGTTTCTAATTTCGCCGAAAGACCCAATGCATGAAGCGTCCCGAGAAGCCAGGGCCCGCGTCGACTTCCTCGCGGAAGATAGCGTCATAACCAGCGCGGGCGAAGAAATCGTCGACCCCTCCGGGATCGGGGCAGATACTCCTGGTCGTCAGGCCGGCGAGAAAATGCGCGACCTCGTCGTAGATCTGAACTCGGTAGCTGCGCTCTCCATACTGCATGGTGCGCCACTCCGAGAGCGGTGCCGTGTCGCTCGCAACCCACCCGCCGATAAAAATCGTATCGCTGATTCGGGTAAGCTGATCGAAGAAATAGAACGGATCGACACAATGGTAAAAAACGCCGTGCGCGAACACGGCATCATAGCGGCGTGATGCCCAGCGGCCCGGCACCTGGAAATTGTCGGCAAGGATTTCGAGATTGTCCCAGCCCATTGCGTATTTTGCCGCTAGTAGCTTGACGACATTTTCGGGCCGCCCCTCGACCGCCGTGATTTGGCGCGCGCCGGTCGCGATTAAGAGGCCCGTATGAATGCCGTCCGAGGGACCGAATTCGATGACGGAGCGATCTTTTAAATCGAGCAAGGGAAGCACACGCGGCAACGTGTGAAACGATCGCCGAGCGCAGTAGATATCCGCGATTTCCGCGAAATAGCGCTGGTGATCCGCGGGGGTTTCGAATTTGCGCGCGGCGCGATCGGGGTTGCTGACGTTGTAATCGAAGATTGCCGTAAGCTCGCGCACCGGCGCGACTGGGAGCGTCAGCTCCCAGATCTCGCATTGCGGAATTTGCTCTTTGAAAGCGAATAACGCGGCGTAATCCTCGGGGGTCTGTGGCACTTCGCAGAGGATGGCGCGACCCGATTCGGGCAATGCTGGCAAACGCTCGCCATAGCGCCATTCGACGATCTTAGACCCGTGGCCGTCTTTCGATAGCGCCTCAGTCAAAAGCGCCGCTTTGTTGCGCTCGCCGATCAGAATAAAGGGGCCGCTTGCATCGCGGAGAGCTATCCGAAGCGCCGCCGCGACATCGTTCATCGAGCCGAAGAAGGCATAAAGCAGGAAATCGTTCGGGTGCGGGCCGAGCTCAGCGACGATGCCGCGGCGCCCACGCCAGCCAAATCCGGTGACAATGTCGCGCAACATCTGCTCATCCAATCGGCCTTCAATCTTGTGGGCGACCTCGTCGAGCGTATTGCCGACGTGAGCCGGCAGCTTCGTCGTCCCAGCACCAATCCTGGCGATATCGAAGGAGCCTTCTTCTCGGTGTATCCCGTAAAACCGGCCGTCAAATTCGATGATGTTGTAGTCCGTCCCGGCGTAACCGTTCACAAGCAGGCGCGGGCTGAGTTCTGACATTTTGGCACGCGTGAGGGAGAGAGATGGCCTGATCTTTGCCGTTCCTCGCGAAGATCGCAACCTCGCAGCGACAGCCCGCATGTGCTCGCAGCCACGACAGCGCCGCTGCTCGACCTGCAACTCACGACAGCTCCAGGCGCGGGTCCGAGCGCCACGATGATAAACGAATGACTTAGGGTTGCTTCAGCTCGGCGAGGATCGCGCGCAGCGCGTCCACCTCATCGGGTGCGGCGAGCGGTATCGTGAATTCGAGATGCGTCGCGAGCCCGCTATAGCGGGCTCGCAGCTTTTCGGCATCCCGTCATGCATGCCGATGACCTCATCGGTGTCGAACATCGCATCGGGCACCGGCGGAACGCCGATGCCTGCTGCAAGTTTCAACGGACCTGTGCTCGGCAGCGCTCGGGGTTGCCAACACGAGAGCTGTTGGGCAAAAGATGCCGCCTGCCGTAAAGAACCAGCAGGACCGCCGATGCAGGAAACGCGTCCCCGTCTGCTCGTCAAGGGCTATGCCGATACGCCCTACAACATCACCGGATTCGACGGGCGCTTTTACGCGACGCATCAGGAGGACGGCGCCTTCGACCTCGAGAAATTCAGGGCCGGCGCGACCAAATTCCCGGCTTACGCCGGCAACACGATCGACGAGGTGGCCCAGAATATCGACGCCGGGTTCGATAACCGGATGCTGCGCGACATCATCACCGGCTTCGGCTGGCGCGGGCGGCACGGGCTCGTCGCGGAATTTGGAACCGACCCCAACGATTTTCTGCTCGACGCGTTCTTCGGCTCAATCGACAATGTTGCGACGGCATTGCGGGTGGCGCTGCGCAACGAGAACGGTCCGTTCACTCTGATCGGCGCGCGCGACAAGACGGCGCTCTTGGCGGAGGCGCTATCCAAGGACGCGCACCGATCAAAGATTGTCGAGTGGAGCTACGGCCAGCCCTTGCCGCCGCTGCCCGAAGCCGGGCGCGCGATCCTCTGCGACGTACCGCGGAGGCCCGACGATTACGCCGCGTTGTTCGCTTTGAAGGAGCGGCACCTGCGGTGCGAGACGATCTGGGAGCTGACACTGCCGATCGCCGCGGTGCGGGAGATGATCGCGGTTTTCGATTACAATGCCGGCGAAGCCGACCGCTTTGCGCGCAAACCGGAAACCTTGGCGGATCACCAGCGCTATTTCGCGCAGATGGCGAGTATCTATTGCGCGCGGGCTCGACGTGCTCGATCCGAGGAGTCGGACCGTCCGAGGTCTATCGCGCGCGGGCTCGACATGCTCGAGCTGAAGGGCCGCACAGTCATCGAATTCGGACCGGCAGACGGCGTTCATACCGGCCGCCTGATTGCGACCGGCGCGCGCCAGATCACCGCGGTCGAGGGGCGGCCCGAGAACGTCGTCAAACTCCTCGCCGCCAAATACGCGATGGGCTGGGATAACCTCGAAATTCTCGCCGACAATTTCCAGGTGCCGGGCCGCTGGGCGTCCCGTCGTTACGACGCCGTATTCGCTCACGGCGTCTTATACCACTGCGTGGACCCGTTCTATTTCTGCGACCAGCTCACGCGGATCAGCGACAAGATCTTCATCGGCAGCTGGGTCGCGACAGACAAAGTGCCGCTCTCCGAATGGCGCGAGCTGCGCTATGGCGGCCACAGCTATCGCGTCCAGGTCTATGATGAGAAGCCGCATTTCTGGGCTGGTCTGACGGCGCGCAGCGTCTTCCCGGACGCGCAGGGCGTCGACGATTTCTTCGCCCGCGCCGGTTATAAGGCCGTCTTGCGCGAAGAAATCCAGGAGAGCCGGTCATTCTCCGGCGGTCTCATGGAATGGATTTTCGTGCGGGCGTGAAGCCGCTGAGTTGGGGCTGCTTCAGCTCGGCGAGAACTGCGCGCAATGTTTCTGCGTCGCCCGATGCGCCAAGCGGCATCGTGAATTCGAGATGCGTCGCGACTCGCTATAGCGGGCTTTGCCGGGTAGAGCGGCTTTGTCCGAGGCTGTGCGGAGCGCCCAAAGGGTGCGCGCGTCGCTTCATTCGGCCTCTCCCCGGTTTAGCCGGGGTTTACCATAGGCATGCTCGCCTTTTCCGTGACCCCATGCCTAGATGGCGGCGTTCGCGCCCGCAGAGCGCGCCAACAGTAATGGGGACAACCTTGATGACGAATGTAAAAGTGGCGGCGGCGGTGAGCCGGATATTGCTCGTGCTCGGCATTCTAGCGGCTGCGGTGTCCCTGGGCGGCGGCTCCGCTCAGGCACAGGCGACCCGCACCTGGGTTTCGGGGGTCGGTGACGACGCCAACCCGTGCAGCCGCACCGCGCCCTGCAAGACTTTCGCCGGCGCGATCTCGAAGACCGCGCCGGGCGGCGAAATCAACTGTCTCGATCCCGGCGGGTTTGGCGGCGTGACGATCACGAAAGCGATCACGATCTCCTGCGAGGGGGTAACGGCTGGCGTCCTCGTCTCGGGCACGAACGCTATCGTCGTGAACGCCGGCGCGAATGACCAGATCGCGCTTCGCGGCCTCGACATCGATGGCCTTGGCACCGGGCTCGTCGCCGTCAAATTTTTGGCGGGCAAGGCTCTGATCGTCGAGAACTGCCAAATCTACGGCTTCACCCAAAATGGCATCGAAGCCGCTTTAGCCGCCACCGCCTCTGTGGACGTCAAAGACACCAGGATCAACAATGTGGTCGGCGCCGGCATCAAAGTCCACACCACGGCGGGAAATGTTGCTCTGTTGGCCGACCATGTGGCGATCTCTCGCGTCGGGACTAACGGCGTCGAGGCGGCTGGCGGGGCTCTAGGAACTGTCAGCAATTCGACGATATTCGCTGCCAGCAACGCGGTCGCCGCGACGGCAAACGGCGCCACTCTGAACGTCGACAACACCGAGCTGCTCAGCAGCCTTGTCGGGGCCAATGCGACTGTGGCCGGCGCGATCCTCGAGCTGAACAACAACTCCATTTATTTCAACAACACCGCGATTGGGGGCGCTGTGGGATCGCAGGTCCTTACCGCCGCCAACAACAAGCTGTCCGGCAATGCCAGCCCCGGTGCGAATCCGAGCGGGAATGTGACAATCAAGTAGTCTAGGATCGCTTCAGCTCGGCGAGGATCGCGCGCAGCGCGTCCACCTCGCCGGGCGCGGCGAGCGGCATCGTGAATTCGAGATGCGTCGCGAGCCCGCCATAGCGGGCTCGCAGCTTTTCGGCGATCTCGTCATAGGTGCCGATAACCGCATAGGCGTCGAGCATCGCATCGTCGATCAGCGCCGGCATTTCTTCCCAGCGCTGCGCCCGAGCCAGCCCTTGCAATTGTTTGGCGGTCTCGGCATGCCCGTCGGTTTCGAAGGCGGCGAGATAAGTCGGCGTCGAGGCGTAGAACGCGACCCGCGCCCGCACATCCCGGATACGTTCCGCGAGCGCGGCCCGGTCCGCCGCCGTCGCGACGAGCGGCATGACGCACATCCTAAAATCGGCCCGATGCTGCCCAACATCGCGGCCGCTCTTCGCCATCCCTTTTTGCGCCGCCGGGCACATGACCTCGCGGAGATAGCGCGGCGTCGCGACGGGGTGCGCGCGGATGCCATCCGCGACTTCGCCCGCGACCTGGCACATATAGGGGTTGACCGCCGCCAGCTCGATCTTAATGTCCGGGTATTCGAGCGGCGCCGGTGCGAACAGCGGCACCATCAAATTGAGCGTGTAATGCTCGCTCCTGTAATCGAGCTTTGCGCCGTCCTGCCAGCTCGCCCAGATTGCGCGCAAGGCCCCGACATAATCGCGCAGCCACGGCCCCGGTGCCGACCAGCGCACGCCGAAACGCCGCTCGATATGCCCCTTGACCTGCGAGCCGAGCCCCAGCGTAAAGCGTCCCTTTGACAGCCGCGCCAGGGTCCAAGCGCTCATCGCGGTGATCGCCGGGCTGCGCGGAAACGCGACCGCGACGGCGGTGGCGAGTGTCACGCGGCTGGTCGCCTGCGCCGCCAGCGCCAACACGATAAACGGATCGTCCTTGGTCTCTTCCGTCAGGACGCCGTCATAGCCGAGTTCTTCGGCGCGGCGTGCATCGTCGGCGACGCGCGCGATATCGAGCGGCGCCGCCGCGCGCACCCCCGGATCGAGCCTCCCCAGCGGCAGCAGCCCCTCGATTTTCATCTCGCCTCCTTCTGTCATTGCGAGGAGCGTGGCGACGAAGCAATCCAGATCCGATTACGCTCCGCCCATCGAGATTGCTTCGCTTCGCTCCGATGACAGCGGTCCTTTTCATAGGCCGGGGTAAAGGTCGCGCCATTCCGGATTGAAGCTGTTGATTAATTCAAGCTTCTTCTTGCGCGATCCGGCCTTGATCTGCTTTTCACGGGCGATCGCGCCTGCGGCATCGATGCCGACCTCGTAATAAACCAGCTTCCACACGTTGTAGCGGTTCGTGAATCCGGCCACTAGCTTCTCGCGGTGCTGATAGATTCGTACCTTCAGATCGCTGGTTATCCCGGTGTACAGAACGGTGTGTCGGTCATTCGTCAGGATGTAGACGTAATAGAGCTTCTCTGCAGCTGTCATTGCGAGGAGCGCAGCGACGAAGCAACCTCGATGGAACGACGAATGGTCTGATGGATCGCCTACACCGTCACCCAAACCTTCCCGCGATATAAGCATACACCGCGCGCAGGGTCTGCGCCTCGGCGCCTTCCGGTCGGCCGGGCCGTGCCTTCGCATTCCACGCCATGACATCGAGATGCGCCCACGGTATGCCGGGCTCGACAAATTCCTGCAGGTAAAGCGCCGCCGTGATAGCGCCGGCATGCGGCCCGTCCGACACGTTGTTGATATCGGCCGCCTTGCTGTCGAGGAGCTTCCGATAGGAGCGCCACAACGGCATGCGCCACATGGGGTCGTCCTCCGCCATGCCCGCCGCGATCAGCCCCGCCGCCAGCCCATCGTCATTGCAGAACAACGCCGGCAGTTCCGGGCCGAGCGCGACCCGCGCCGCCCCGGTCAGGGTCGCCGCATCGACGATCATCGCCGGCTCCTCCGTGCACGCTTCGGCAAGCGCGTCGCACAGGATGAGCCGCCCCTCGGCGTCGGTATTGCCGATCTCGACCGTGATGCCCTTCCTTGTCTTGACGATGTCGAGCGGCCGCATCGCATTGCCGCTGACCGCGTTCTCGACGAGCGGCAATAGCACCCGCAATCGCACCGGCAGCCCGCCTTGGATCAGCGCCTGCGCCAGCCCGAGCATGATCGCCGCGCCGCCCATGTCCTTCTTCATCATCTTCATGCCGGAAGCGGGCTTCAGATCGAGCCCGCCCGAGTCGAAGCACACGCCCTTGCCGACCAATGTCACCTTTGGCGCGCGCTCCTCGCCCCAGCGTATATCGACGAGGCGCGGCTGGCGGCTGCTGGCGCGGCCCACGGCATGGATCGTCGGATAATTCTCGGCAAGGAGCGCGTCGCCCGTGATGACGCGGTGTGTCGCGCCGGCGTTCTGCGCCACCGTTACCGCCGCGTCGGCCAATTCCGCCGGCCCGAGATCCGAGGCCGGCGTGTTGATCAGATCGCGCGCCAGGCACACCGCGTTCGCGAGCCGCTCGGCGAGGCCGCGGTCGGCGCCCTCCGGCCATACCAGCCGCGCCCGATGCTCCTTCTTTTTGTCGCGGTACAAGGTGAAGGCATAGGTGCCGAGCGCCCACCCCAGCGCGAGCCGCGTCGGGTCGCCGCCCTCCGGCCCCTGCTCCAGGCGGTAATTCCCCTCGGGCAATGTTTCCGAGAGGCCGGCGAGCACCCAGATCGCCGCCTCATTGTCGCTCGCCCCGACGAGGACGCGGCCGAGCTTCCCCGCCTCGTCCGGCACCAGCGCCACTTTGCCCGCTTCGCCGGTAAAGCCGGTCGCGGCCACCCAGTCGCGCTCGCGCGCCGGCGCCGTCTCGCGCCACGCCGCGAGCCCCGCCTTGGTCAGCACCGTCAACGGCACCGCGCTGGCATCGCCCTCGATCAAATTAAACGCCATGCTCGAGCCTCTGCAGATCGATAGGAATTTTCCCTATGTCCTAATTTGAAGCGCCAGACGGCGGCGGTTGAATATCAGGCTTGAAATCTCTCGCCTGGTCGACCTGCTTCTCGAACCACTCTCGATCGGTTTGCGCCATAACTACCATGCATATAGAAATGCGTTCGTCGCATATATTGGCCCGCCCTGAGCGACCCTGACGGCTTACCCCCGCTCCCGCGATCAATCGTTTGACCTCACCTTGAGATTTGCCGCAAAAATCGCAACAAAGCGGATCCATCGTGTTAGCCATCACGGCTTCCTCCGGTTCTCGCCCAGAACGGCCGCTGCTCGCATATCAAATTCGGACACTACCGAATTTTCACAATGAGACAGCGAGGCAGTGAGATCGTTTCGCGACCGATCTTGTCAGCGTCTCACTGTCTCATCGTTAAAATAAATGCCTCGCTACACCGCCATGCGGCCGCCATCGACGACGATCGTCGTGCCGCTGATAAAGGCGCCGGCGGGCGAAGCGAGCAATAAGGCCGCGCCGGCGATATCGACGGGCTGTCCCAAGCGGCGCAGCGGCGTCTCCGCCTCGCGCTTGGCGCGGCGCTCCGGATCCTCGTAGAGGGCGCGCGCGAATTCGGTCTCGATAAGCCCCGGCGCGATGCAGTTGACCCGCACATTGTCCGGCCCCCATTCGGCGGCGAGGCTGCGCGACAAGGCGTAATCGGCCGCCTTTGTGACGCCGTACATGCCGATGACGGTCGAGGCCTTCAACGCGCCGATCGAGATGATAAAGATGATCGAGCCGTCGCGCCGCTCCCGCATCTCCGGCGCCACCATCTTGCACAGCCAAAGATTGCTCAGGACGTTGTTGGTCATCATCCGCTCGAAGGCCTGGTCGGTCAGATCGGCCATTGAGCCGTAATGCGGATTGATCGCGGCGTTGCACACGAGGATGTCGATCCGGCCCCATTCCTGGCGCGTCCGCGCGACCAGGTTTTCGAGCTGCGCCTGGTCGGAGATGCGCGCCGTGACGGCGATGGCGTCGCCGCCCTTCTGCTTGATGCCGGCCGCGACCTCGTCGCACGGCCCCTGGTTGCGCCCCGAGATCGTGACCTTGGCGCCGGCCTCGGCAAAGCTTTCGGCGATCGCCCGGCCGATGCCGCGCGAGGATCCCGTGACAACCGCCACCTTCCCCGTCAAATCGAACAGCTTCATCGTCACCCTTCCTCATTCGTCATTCCGGGGCGCCGCGCAGCGGCGAGCCCGGAATCCATTTTCCAGAGGCCCGTGTTCATGGATTCCGGGCCTCGGCCGTCGGCCGATCCCGGAATGACCACGAGGTGCTCTAGGCGCCGTCGCGAACGATCGGGTTGCGCAGGATGCCGATGCCGGTGATCTCGATCTCGCAGACATCGCCGTGTTTCAGATTGCGTGGCCAGCCATCGGTGCCCATCCACACGACGTCGCCCGGATAGAGCGTCAGATATTGCGACATGCGGCTGATGAACTTGGCCACGCCGTGCACCATGTTGTTCGTGCGAAACTTGTCGGCTTCCTCGTTATTGACGCGCACGATCGTCATCGCCTTGTCGAGGTCGAAATCGGTTTCGATCCACGGCCCCATCGGCTTGAAGGTGTCGCTGTTCTTGGCGCGCCACAGCGTGCGGTCCTGGCGCTGCCAGGTGCGCTCGCTCATGTCGTTGCCGATCGTCCATCCCAAGACGCAGCTGAGCGCGTCGCGCTCCGAGAGATGCTTCGCCTTGGTGCCGATGACCGCGACCAGCTCGGCTTCGTATTGCACAAGCTCGCCGGCGTCGCGCGGGATGACGATCGTCTCGCCATGCGCGATCAGCGCGTTGTTGGCGCGGTAGCCGATATCGGCCTCTTTCGGCAATTCCGGCTCGCGGCCGAGCTTTTTCGCCGCCTCGGTCACATGCTCGGGATAGTTGAGGCCCGCCGCGTAGAATGTCTTCGGCACGACCGGCACGAGAAATTTGACGTCGTTGAGCTTGTGCTTGATCCGCGTCGTCTGATACCCGGCGAACGGATCGCCCGTGACCTCGACGACCTCGTTGCCCTCGATGATGCCGTAATGCTCGCGGCTATCGGTCTCGTATCGCAGCCACCGCATCGTCCCTCTCCCTCTCGCGCCTCTGTTGCGCGATCATAGCGCCCCCGGCGGCGGAGCACAGCGCCTTACCGGAGACTAAGGCTGGAACAGCAAAGAGGAGGGGCCGTGCCGACCATCGACCGCGACGGAGTAGAGATC
This sequence comes from Pseudomonadota bacterium, assembly GCA_046724035.1. Lineage (GTDB taxonomy): Bacteria > Pseudomonadota > Alphaproteobacteria > ATCC43930 > CGMCC-115725 > DATARH01. The sequence continues at coordinate 17,144 of JBKOVT010000297.1, forward strand.
CATTACGAGCTGCATGGCCCCCCAGGGGACAACAGCCATGCGCCGCCGATCCTCTTGTCGCACGGCTATGGCGCGACCTCTCGCATGTGGGACGGGCAGGTCGCCGCCTTCGCCGACCGCTACCGCCTCGTCTTGTGGGACATGCGCGGCCACGGCCAATCCGGCGACCCGGCCGACCCGGCGCTTTATTCGCATGCGCTGACGGTCGGTGACATGGCCGCGGTGCTCGATGCCTGCGGGATCGAGCGCGCGATTATCGGCGGCCTCTCCTTGGGCGGCGTCATGTCCTTGGCCTTTCATCTCGCCCATCCCGAGCGGGTGCGCGCCTTGATGCTGTTCGACACGGGCCCCGGTTTCCGCAACCCCGAGGCGCGGCGGCAATGGAACGAGCGCGCCGAGGCGCGCGCCCGCGAGCTCGAGGAAAAAGGCCTGCCGAATTCGGGGGGTGGCGCCGAGACCCGCCTCGCCCGGCACCGCTCGGCCCAGGGTCTCGCCGGCGCGGCGCGCGGCATGCTGAGGATGACCGACGGCACGCTGATCGGCGCGCTGCCGCAGATCGCTGTGCCAACCCTGGTTCTGGTCGGCGCCGACGATCGCCATTTCCTCGCCGCCGCCGATTACATGGCGGCCAAGATCCCGGGGGCGCAGAAAATCGTTATCCCGGATGCCGGTCACGCCGCCAATCTCGACCAGCCCGAGGCCTTCAACCGCGCCGTCACCGCCTTCCTGTCCACCCTCCCGGATTGAAATGCCTTGACTTAGGTCCCGGCGAAGGCCGGGACCCATTCTTCGGTGTCTCGAACACGTGGACAAATGGATCCCGGCCTTCGCCGGGATCTACTGTTTCAGCGTCACTGGCGCGTTCGCGTCCTTTGCGTATCCATTGCGTTCTTTGCGTTAAATAACTTGCCCTCCGGGAGGCCCGACCGATGAAAATCACCGCCGCAATCGTGCCGGCCCGCTCGCAGCCCTTCGAGATCCAACAGCTCGAACTCGCCGCGCCGCTCGAAGACGAAGTCCTCGTGCGCATCCTCGCCTCGGGCATGTGCCACACCGATCTCCATGCCCGCGACGGCTATTTCCCCAACCTGCCCTACCCGATCGTCTGCGGGCATGAGGGCGCCGGCATTGTCGAGGCGGTCGGCGCCGCCGTCGCCGATCTCGCCGCCGGCGACCCGGTCGTCATCTCGTTTCCGTATTGCGGCGAATGCGAGCCGTGCAGCGCCGGCCGGATCTCCTATTGCACAAATGCGCGCGCCCTGAAATCGGGCGGCCGCCGCGCCGATGGCTCGACCCCGATGAGCCGCGACGGCGCTCCCGTCTATTCCTGCTTTTTCCAGCAATCCTCTTTCGCGACATTCGCGCTCGCGCCGGCCAAGGATGTCGTGAGATTGCGCCGCGACGCGCCGGTCGAATGCCTCGGCCCGCTCGGCTGCGGATTGCAGACCGGCGCCGGCGCCGTCCTTAATGTCATGCAGCCGCCAGGCGCTTCAATCCAAGGCCAATCGATCGCGATTTACGGCGTCGGCGGCGTCGGTCTCGCCGGTCTCATGGCGGCAAGGATCGCCGGCTACGACCCGATTATCGCGATCGACCGCCTGCCGGCCCGTCTCGCTCTCGCGCGCGAGCTCGGCGCGACACACACGCTGGAGAGCAAAGGCCCAGAGACGCTTGGGGACATCCGCAAGATCACCGGCGGCGGCACGCATTTCGCGCTCGAGACCTCGGCCGTCCCGCAAATCTTCCGGCTCGCGGTGGATGCCTTGCGCGCTCTCGGCGTCTGCGTCCTCGTCGGCAGCGCCCGCGCCGGCACCGAAGTCACCTTCGAGATGCCGTGGCTTCAGGGCGGACGCACCGTGCGCGGCGTCATCCAGGGCGACAGCCGGCCGCGCGACTTCATCCCGCAGCTTGTCGACCTGTTTATGGCGGGTCGCTTCCCGCTCGACCGGCTCGTCACGCGCTACGCGTTCGCCGACATCAACCGCGCCGCCGCCGATGCCGCCTCCGGCGCGACGATCAAACCGGTGCTGAGCATGCCGCATTGACGAGATCGCCACGGATGTGTGAATATATGTGTGGAGTGTCACACATGGCGACGAATCTCTCAATTGATCCCGAGTTGCTGGAGCGCGCCCTGGAAGTGAGCGGCGAGCGCACAAAGAAGGCGGCCGTCACAAAGGCCCTCGAAGAATTTATCGCGCGACGTCGACAAAAGCGGCTGCTTGAATTATTCGGCAAACTCGAATGGGACGAGGACTTCGACTATAAGGCTGAGCGCTCGCGGCGTTGAGCCTCTTTGTCGATACCAGCGTCTGGTCGCTCGCTTTTCGGCGCGATGCGCCGACGGCCGCGCCTGAGCCGCGCGAGCTTCTTCGAGCGATAGAGGCCGGCGAAGAGCTCTTCACCACCGGTCTCGTATTGCAGGAGCTGTTGCAAGGGTTTACCGGGCCGAGAGCCCGCGAACGCATCCTCGATCGCTTCTCTGCCCTGCCGCTTTTGGTTCCCGACCGGCGCGATCATGTCGATGCAGCGGAACTTCGTAACCGCTGCCGCCGCGCCGGCATTCAGATCGGCACGATCGACGCCCTGCTCGCGCAGCTTTGCATCCGTCACGACCTGACGATGCTTACGGCCGACGGCGATTTTCATCACGTCAGCCGGCGCTCTCCCCTGAAACTCTGGTCCGTTATTGCGTAAGCTCCGAAGCGTCGGTTCGGTTGAGCGCAGTCAAACCCATCACTCTGATTCATTTACAACGAGACAGTGAGGCAGTGAGGGGTCGCGCATCGACATCTCGCTGTCTCGTTGTGAAAACTCTCGTGCTCAGCCGTTCACATATTCGACGCGGAAGCCGTCGTCCCAGCGCTTGACGTGCCCAACCGAAGGCGAGGGGAAATGCATCGTGCAGCACAGCGTGTCGGTGTCGCAGTAGCGCTCGAAAAACCGCCGCCGCGTCGCGACGCCCTGGTCGCGGTCGGTGTCGACCCGCATGACCAGTTCGGGATAGCGCGCCTGGATCGGCGAATGAATGAGGTCGCCGGTGAACACCGCCTGGTCGCGGCCCTTGCCGGCGCACACCGCGAAATGATCCGGCGTGTGGCCGGGGGTCGGCAACAGGCGGATGTGATCGTTGAGCGCGTGGTCGCTGGTGACCAGCTCGGCCTTGTTCGCCTCGACGACCGGCAACACGCTCTCATTGATCGGGTCGCGCGTCATCCCGGCCGGGAGCTGCCCGCTTGTCCAGAATTCGTATTCCTTCTTCGAGAAGAGATAGCGCGCCTTCGGGAAGGTCGGGACCCAGCGGCCGTTTTCGAGCCGCGTGTTCCAGCCCACATGGTCGCCGTGCAGATGCGTGCACATGACAAAATCGATGCCCTCGACCCCGAGCCCCGCCGCCTTCAAGGCCGCCATCCAATTGCCGTCCGATTTGTTGTGCCAGGACGGCCGGTGCGCGAAGGTCTTGTTGTTGCCGATGCAGGCATCGACCAGGATGTTGTGGTGCGGCGTCTTGACGACATAGGACTGGAAGCACAACACGACATTGCCGGTCTTCGCGTCATAGGCGCCTTGTTCCATCCACGAGCGGTTCTCTTCGAACTGCTCCTTCGACAGGGTCGGCAGAAATTCGAACAGCGGCGTAAAGCCCTGCTCCTGCTCGACGATGCGGTGGATCGTCATATCGCCGACCGTAAATTCCGTGCGCATCCCTCTCTCCCGGGCTGAGGCTCTCACCTGGGCGCCATCCTAGAGCCGCCCCTCTCCGCCTCCAAGCCCAACCCGCTCCACAGCGCGCGCAGCGCGCAGCAAGAGACCAGCTAACGCGAAGGACGCAACCGCTCGCGATCTACGCGAAGGCGCTTCAGTCGCCTCAAAGTCGTCGCGTCCTTTGCGTACCCCTCGCGTCCTTTGCGCCAACTAAGACCTAAACCTCGCCCGCCGCGCGCTCGTTTGCCGCTTCTAACCACCTCACCGTCTCGGCGATGAGAACCCGCCTTACCCCTCCTGGTTGACGCCGACGACGAGGTGAACCTCGGCGACCTCCTCGCGCGGCACTCTGATCTCGCGCGCCGGGTTCAATTGCCGCAACACAAGCGTGTCCTTTTCCCAGCCGACAAACTGCTTGATCAGCGCCGCCTTGTCCTTTTTGTAGACGACGACGTCACGCCCCCGGATCGGCGGCTTGAACGGGTTGACGTGCAACAGCCACCCCTGGTCGTAGCGCGGCTCCATCGAGTCCCCGATCATGTAGATCGCATAGGCGCCGCGCACCCCGCTCAAATTCGACGGCCGCGGCGTATAGCCGATCGGCCCGTCCTCGAGAAACATCTCCTGTTCGCCGCCGCCCCGCGCGGCGCTGCGGATCGGGATCGGTTCGGTGCCGGTCATCGCGCGCATCTGGGTCGTCGCGAGCGGCGGCCGGCCGCGCCGCCGCGGTCCTTCGGGGGGCGTCATCGGCGGGCCTTCGCCGGAGGCGCGCCGCAAGACTTCGTCCTGCGAGACGCCGAGAAAGCTCGCGGTCTGCGCCGCTTCCA
>JBKOVT010000133.1:0-12054 GCA_046724035.1 Pseudomonadota bacterium
GGCGCCGCTCTCCGTTTTCGCGGCTGCCGATTGAGCGGCCTCGAAAGCTTCTTTCAGCGCCGTGTCGTCAGGCTTCAGCTTCACCGCATGCGCATAGGCGTCGCGCGCCTTTTGCGGTTCGTTCAGCACCATGTAGGAGCGGCCGAGCCGCGCCCAGCCCTCGATATCGTCGGGCTGTTTTTCGAGGCGCGCGGCGAGATTGCCGACCATCGCAAGGATCATCGCACGCCGCTCTTCTTGCGACGCGTTCGCGGTCGCTTGCGCCGTCGCGGCAACCGCGGCCTGCGACGGCATGCCGGACGAGGTCTTGAGGCTTGCCGGATCGACGCCGAGCTTTGCCGCGGCTTCGGCGATGTGCTGCTGCACCAGCGGCAGCCATTCGGCATCGGCCGGCGCATCGGCGGCGAGATCGACCCAGCCCTGCAGCGCGCCTTGCGTGTCGCCCTGCTGCGACTTCGCGAGCGCCAGGTAATAGCGCGAGCGCGGCGCGCTCTCCTTGTCGGCGAGCGCCGCCTCGAATGCCTCGCGCGCCGCCGGGGTCACCGTGCCGTCGGCCGCGAGCACTTGCGCCTCGCCCCAATCCCCCATGATATCGGCGCGATGCCCGGACAAATCGGCGGCATGACGGTAGGCGTCCACCACCTCGGCATAGCGTCCGAGGCTCAACTCGGTGCGGCCCAGCAGGAGCCAACCGCGCAGATCCTCGGGATGCTCTTTCAGATGCGCGGCGATTTTCGCGACGGCGTCGTTGAGGTCGATATGCTCAACGCCGCTGGCAACCGCTTTCGCCGCTGCCGCGCGCGCGGCAAAGGGCTGATCCGGCAACGCCGGCGCGCCGAGCCTTGCATAGAGCAGCCAGGCGGCAAACGGCACCGCCAACACACAGACCGCCGCGACGATTAGCCCACGCCCCGCACCGCCATCGCGTGCCGTTTCCTCGCCCGCAATGGCCTTCAGACTCCCTCCCCCGCTTGCGGGGGAGGGTTGGGGTGGGGGCATCTGGGGGGTCGCCGCGCCAGGTTGCAACGCCAGAATGCGGCGGCCGATCTCGGCATGCGCCGCCTCGGCTTGCTCGGCGTTCAGCAGCCCGCGTGCGGCATCGCGGTCGATCTCGGCGAGCTGATCGCGATAGACCGCCAGGTTGTAGCTCTCGCGCGACGCCGCGGCGTGCCGGCGCATCAGCAATGGCACGAGCAAGATTGCCAACGCCAGGCAAGTCAGCCCGATCAGCGCGACGGCGAGGCCGGTGGTCATCGCGGTATTTCTTCCTCGGCGAGCACCGCCGACAGGCGCTGCCGCTCCTCCGGGCTCAACGGCGGCGCCGGCACCTCCCGCCGCCGGTAAAGCCGCGCGATCGCGAACCCACCGAGCAGCAGCACCAGCAAGGGCCCGCCCCACAGCAACGCCGTGCCGATCGCGAAAGGCGGCCGCAACAACACAAAATCGCCGTAGCGCGCGCGGACAAAGCCGATCGCCTGCTCATTGCTGTCGCCGGCTTTGATGCGCTCGCGCACCAGCACGCGCAGATCGTGCGCGAGGTCGGCATCGGAATCGTCGATCGATTGGTTGCGGCAGACGAGGCAGCGCAATTCGCGGCTGATCTCGCGCGCCCGCGCCTCCAACGCCGGATCGGCCAGCATCTCGTCCGGCCGCACCGCATGCGCCGGCGTTGCCGCTGTGATCAGCAACAAGCAGAAGATAAAGGAGAGCAGCGGATCGACAATCCGGTGCGTTCCCCTCGCCGTCGTCCCGTGGGCCTTTAGCCCACGGACTTGATCCGTGGGCAAAGCCGGGACCCACTTTTCCGCCGTTCGAGCAGTTGACGAGTGGGTCCCGGTTTTGGCGGGGACGGCGATGTTGGTGTTGCGGCGCCGTCGAATCATTCTTCCAGCTTGGCAACGAGCGGCAGGATTTTGCGGTCGAGATCGGCCTGGGTTAACGGGCCGACATGCTTGTAGCGGATGCGCCCCTGGCGATCGACAATGAAGGTCTCCGGGACGCCATAGACGCCCCAATCGATGCCGACCCGGCCGTCATCGGCGCCGATCCGCGCATAAGGGTTGCCGAGCGCCGCGATCCACGCCACCGCGGCATCCTCTTTGTCCTTGTAGTCGATGCCGTAGATCGGCACGCGCTTGGTCGCGGCGAGCGCCTGCAGTACGGGATGCTCGGCGCGGCACGGCGTGCACCACGACGCGAAGGTGTTGACGAGGCTGACATGCCCCTGCAGATCGGCTGAGGAGAAACCGGGTTCGTGCCCTGGCAGGGGCGGCAGCTGGAAAGCCGGCGCCGGCTGGTCGATCAATGCCGAGGGCAGGCTCTCATTGTCGTTCTGCAGCCCGTAATAGAGCCCGGCCGCGAGCCCGGCAAAAATCACGACCGGCAGCGCAAACCACCAACGCCGCCACATCATTCCGCCGCCTGCGCCGTGGCCGCGGCGATCTCGCGCCGGCGGCGCGCAGGCGCGCCGACCCGGTGCCGCCGGTCGGTCAACGACACCAGGCCGCCCAATGCCATCGCCGCCGCGCCAAGCCAGATCCATGGCACCAGCGGGTTCCAGTAGAGCCGCAGCGTATAGCCGCCCTTGCCGTCAGGATCGCCGATCACGGCGTAGACATCCGACAGCAAATTGGTGCGGATCGCGACACCGGTCGCATTGCCGTTCTCGACCGGGAAGAAGCGCTTCTCCGGATGCAGTTGCGCGATCTCGCGCCCGCCGCGCATGAGGCGCATATCGGCGCGGGTTGCGGTGTAATCAGGGCCGCTGACCTGGTTCACCGCGTCGAGCGCGATCGTATAGCCGGCGAGCTCGATCCTATCGCCGGGACGCGCGTCGACGATGCGCTCCGCGGTCCAGGCGTTGGAGCCGGTAATGCCGGCGATGACGACCGCCATCCCGCCATGCGCCAAAATCATCCCCCAAGTGGCGCGCGGCAGATGCAATGCCCGGCGCAGCGCGCCGCGCGGATCGGCCGCGAGGCGCACCCGTTCGGCGAGCTCGGTCAACGTCGCCGCGAAGAGCCATGCCGCGAGCGCCAATCCGCAAGCGGCGCCGATCGAATGCGCTCCGGTCGCGGCCAAGGTCACCAACGCCGCCGCGGCGGTCACGACGAACGCCACTTTCAATCGCGACAACGCGGCGTAGAGATCGCCGCGCTTCCACGGCAGCATCGGGCCGACCGCCATCGCGATCAGCAACGGCACCATGATCGGCACAAAGGTCATGTCATAGAAGGGCGGGCCGACCGACACCTTCTGATGAGCCACGAGGTCGAGAAACAGCGGATAGAGTGTCCCGATCAACACGGTCGCGGCTGCGGTCGTCAGCAGCAGATTGTTCAAGAGCAGGCCGCCCTCGCGCGAGATCGGTGCGAACAACCCGCCGCCCGCGAGCTGCGGCGCCCGCCACGCGAATAGCAGCAGCGCGCCGCCGGTATAAAGGCAGATCAGCAGCAGGATAAAGACGCCGCGCATCGGATCGTTGGCAAAGGCGTGCACCGATGTCAGGACGCCCGAGCGCACGAGGAACGTGCCGATCAGGCTCAGCGAAAACGCAATGATCGCGAGCAAGATGGTCCAGGTCTTCAGGGCTTCGCGCTTCTCGACGACGATCGCCGAGTGCAACAGCGCGGTGCCGACCAGCCACGGCATGAAGGAGGCGTTCTCGACCGGGTCCCAGAACCACCACCCGCCCCAGCCCAAAGTGTAATAGGCCCACCAGCTGCCCATCGCGATGCCGGTCGTCAGCGCGCACCACGCCGCCAATGTCCAGGGCCGCACCCAGCGCGCCCAGGCCGGATCGACCCGGCCCTCGATCAAGGCCGCGACCGCAAAGCAGAAGGTGATCGAGAAACCGACATAGCCGAGGTAGAGGCAGGGCGGGTGAAAGGCGAGACCGGGATCGCGCAGGATCGGGTTGAGGCCCATGCCGTCGGCCGGCGCCGGCCACAGCCGCAAAAACGGGTTCGACGTGAACAGGATGAAGACGAGAAACCCGACGGCGATCATCGCCTGAACGGCGAGAACCCGCGCCCGGAGCGTCGGCGGCAGGTTCCGTCCGAATAACGCGACCGCCGCCCCGAACAGCGTCAGGATGAACACCCAGAGGAGCATCGACCCCTCGTGGTTGCTCCACACGGCGGTCAGTTTGTAGAGGAGCGGCTTTGTGCTGTTGGAATTGGCCGCGACATTGGCGAGCGAGAAATCCGAGACCGCATAGGCGTGCATCAGCGCGACAAACGCGATCGCAATGAACAGGAATTGCGCGATGGCCGCCGGCCGCGCCCAGGCGATCAGCAATCCGTCGGCGCGCGCCGCGCCATAAAGCGGCAAGCTCGCCTGCAAAAGCGCGATGCACAGCGCCAATACGAGCGCGAAATGCCCGATCTCGGTAATCATCGTGGCATTATAACACTGCTGCCGGACACCCGCCGGCACCTGCTCAAATCTGCGTCATTATTGCTCTACAGAGGCCCCCAAGCCGGCGTCCCGGCAAAAGCCGGGACCCACCAATCCGCGTCTCGGGCGCTGAAGAATGGGTCCCGGCTTTCGCCGGGACGCGATCTTGAGCCGGCCGATCTCCTGGATTATCCGGCGAGCAGGATGCGGCTCAGCTCCTCGGGCGTGCTCAGCATCGGGTAGTGGCCGGTGTCGAGCTCGTGCCAGCGCGCGCCGAGCTTGTCGGCGGCGCGGCGCTGATGCGCCTCGCCCGGGTTCTGGGCGCGCCGGCACCAGACGACATCCGCCCGCCATTTCTGCGACCAGAACGAATCGAGCTGGACCGGCTCGGTGTAGATGCCGGCCGGGTGCTGCGTGTAGCGCTCGAGCGCCCAGGCGCGGGTCGCGGGATCGAGATCGGCGAAGAGGCGGGTTTCGGCATCCTCGCGGCTTGGGCCGCGGGTCAGCCCGCCCTCATTCGGCGCGGCCGTCGAGCGGGTCACGATGTCGCCGATCTTCTCGCCGGGCAGCAACGCCAACGCATCGATAAAGGCGAGGCGGCCGATGCGGTCGCGCATCAATTCGGCAACCCGGCACACGACCATGCCGCCCGAACTCGTGCCGGCCAGCACGACATCGCGCAAATCCTCGTAGAACAGCAGCTGTGCGATCTCCTCGGCCTGCGTCTCGGTCGTGATACCGGGGCGCACTTGGCTCTGGCGCTCGGCGCAGCCGTCGAGGCTCGGGGCGTAGACGCGATGCCCGGCGGCGCGCAGCCGGTCGGCGACCTTCTGCCAGATCCAGCCGCCCTGATACGAGCCGTGCACCAATACATAGGCCGCCATTACCAATCTCCCCGTACCGCTCAATTCGCCGATTAGCCCTGATTGTCATTCCGGGGCGCCGCGCAGCGGCGAGCCCGGAATCCATATTCCAGAGGCCCGTGTTCATGGATTCCGGGCCTGACCCTCCGGGCCATCCCGGAATGACCGCTTGAGGCGCAACCACGGTTCACTTAAACCACACGGCGTCAATTCCCGCCGGTCACGTCGATCGTGACACCGGTCACGAAATCGGCATCGCTCGAGGCAAGAAAGCAGATGACCTTGGCCTGGTCGGGCGCCTCGGCGACGCGACGCAAGGGCGTCCGATCGATCTCGGCCTGCTGGTCTTCCGGGCTCGACTGGTTCCAGCGCGGCCTGATGCGCTCGGTCAAGGTGCGGCTCGGCGCGATCGCGTTGATGTTGATGTTGTAGGGCCCGAGCTCGAAGGCGAGCTTGCGCGTGAAGGCGATGATGCCGCCCTTCGCGGCGGCATAGGCGCTGCTCGACGAGGCGCTGAGCCCGCGCCCGGCGATCGAGGCCAAGTTCACGATCTTGCCGCGCCGCTGCTTTTTCATGAAAGGCACGACCGTGTGGGTGAACAGGAACGTGCCGTTCAGATTGAACTCGATCAGCGTCTGCCAATCCTCAAAGCTCAGCTCGTCGACATCGGCGCCGGGCTTCGAAATGATCGTGCTGCCGCCGACCGCGTTGACCAGGATGTCGATGCTGCCGAGTTCACGCACGATCGAAGCGACCGTCCGCTCGACCTGCGCCGGGTCGAGCGCGTTGCAGAGCCTGCCATATGCCCGCCCGCCGGCCTCGCGCAATTCGCGCACCGTGCGGTCGAGCCGCTCCTCGTTGTTGTCGACCGCGACGACGATCCCGCCCTCGCGCGCAATGATGTCGGCCGTCGCGCGGCCGATGCCGCTCGCCGCCGCGGTGATCAGCGCCACCCTGTCCTGAAAGCGCATCCTGCCCCCTATCGCGAGCAAGCCCTCGCGTGCATCCTTGCGGCAAGACGAGCATGGAGGGGCGCGCGATGCAACTCGGGATTCACCTGCCGCAAGCCGGCAGCCAGGCGACGCCGGAATTGATCCGCCGGCATGCGCGGCAGGCCGAAGATCTCGGTCTCAGCGATATCTGGGTCAGCGAGCACATCATCGTGCCGCGAAAGCAGTTTCCGCGCTCGCCGCTGTTCTACGACCCGATCCTGACCCTGACTTGGGTTGCGGCGGTCACCGAACGGGTGCGGCTCGGCACCAGCGTCATCGTGTTGCCGATGCGCCACCCGCTGCCGCTCGCGAAAGAACTCTCGACATTGCAGAACCTGTCGGGCGGCCGGCTGATCCTCGGCGTCGGGGTCGGCTGGCTTGAGCCGGAATTCGCCGCGCTCGGCGTGCCATTTCAGGAGCGCGGCCGCCGCATGGACGAAGGAATCGCGATGATGCGCGCGGTGTGGTCGCAGGACCCGGTGAGTTTCGACGCCAAATACATCCCGGCTGACATCAGCGACATGACGATGCTGCCGCAGCCGGTCAGTCCGATCCCGATGTGGCATGGCAGCCGCTCCGAGGCGGCGCACCGCCGCACCGTCAAGATCGGCGACGGCTGGCACGGCAGTCAGGTGACGCCGGAGGAGGCGAAGCCGGTCGTTGCGCGCCTGCGCCGCGACCGGCCCGAGCCGGAATTCACGATCTCGGTCCGCTCTCACTGGGACGGCCGCGATCTCGGCATGATGCGAGAGCGCATCGCCGCTTATGCCGAGGCCGGCGTGCAGCACATCATGGTGCACCCGCAGGACCGCGAAGTGGATGATTGGGACACCGTTCTCGACGCGGTCGGCAAACTCGCCGCGGGGTAATCGAACACCCCTCCTGTCGTTCGTGCCCGGGCTTGGCCCGGGCATCCATGAGCCAGTGCGAACATGAGCCCCAAGGTCGTGGATGGCCGGATCGAGCGGATCGTGGATTGCGCTTCGCTTATCCGCGCCATGCCTGTAGCCCTTTCCCAAACAGGCGGGGAGGAGGCCATGACGCCGCCGGAGACGCGGTACGCCAAAAGCGGCGACGTCCGCATTGCCTACCAGACCGTTGGGAACGGGCCTCTCGATCTCGTTTTTGTGCTGGTTTCGCCTCCAATGTCGATGCCACTTGGGAACTTCCGCCCTGGGCGCGGTTCTTTTCCCGGCTTGCCGCGTTTTCTCGCCTGATCCTGTTCGATAAGCGCGGCACCGGCCTCTCAGATCGCAGCGCGGGCATTGCCACTCTTGAAGAGCGGATGGACGATGTGCGGGCGGTGATGGACGCCGCCGGCTCCGAGCGCGCCGCGCTGTTCGGCGTTTCTGAAGGCGGGCCGATGAGCGTCTTGTTTGCGGCAACCTATCCGGATCGGGCGAGCGCACTAGTCCTTTATGGAAGCTATGCGCGGAACTCTAACTTGCACAGCGAGGAATACTTCACCGACCGGATTGAATCCGTCGATCGCCTTTGGGGCACTGGCGAATACATCATCAAATTTTTTGCGCCGAGCAAGAAAGGCGATGACGTCGCGCGTCAGGCCTTCGCGCGGTGGGAGCGTCAACTGGCAAGCCCCTCGGCCGTCATCGCATTGGTGCAGATGAACCGCCAGATCGACGCGCGGCACGTCGTGCCGGCAATTCATCTGCCGACATTGATCATGCACAAGGTCGGCGATCCCGCCGTAACGCTCGAGGATGCGCGGTATCTCGCGGCGAACATCGCAGGGGCAAAGTACGTCGAGTTTCCAGGAATTGACCACGGCCCTGTCGCCGACCCCGTGATTGCCGATCGCATCGTCGACGAAGTCCAGGAATTCCTGACGGGGTCGCGGAGCAGCGACACCGAAATCGATCGGGTGCTCGCGACGGTCATGTTCACTGACATCGTCGAGTCGACAAAGCGTGCCGCCGAGCTCGGCGACCGGCAATGGCGCACGCTGCTCGACCGGCACGACGAGACGGTGCGGCAGCAGCTTCAGCGGTTTCGCGGCAACGAGGTCAAAAACCTCGGCGACGGTTTCATGGCGACATTCGACGGCCCGGCGCGCGCCGTGCGATGCGCCGCCGCCATTTCCGACTCGGTGCGACCGCTCGGCATCGCGGTGCGTAGCGGTCTTCATACCGGCGAGATCGAATTGAAGCGCGACGACATCGCCGGCATCGCCGTGCATATCGCGGCGCGCGTCGCTGGCGAGGCCAAGCCCGGTGAAACGATCGTGTCGAGCACGGTGCGCGATCTCGTCGCCGGCTCGGGCCTGCGCTTCGAAGACCGCGGCATCCGCGCGCTGAAAGGGCTGCCCGAGGAGGTGCGCCTCTACCGCGTGCTCGCGTAGATTTTCGCTGCGAGGTCTTGACCAGAACGTATCAAGAACACACATTTCGGGCGTGTCGCCGCGTCGTGCCCCTAGAGACGAAAACTCTCGATGTCCGAAGCAGTCGGGAATGCAGCCGAAAGACTGCTTTCGAGCAGCGGGAGGATTTCCTGCTAAATTGAAAAAAATTTCCCTGTTCTGAGGGAATTTGGGTGGGCGTATCCGATTTCGCTGCTATTCGCTGCATTTCTGGAGCGGAATCGAGGACGATCAATGGGTTGGTCCTGATCGTTTTCACTCCCGCGCGCGCACGCGCCAGAGTGATGACAACGGGCGGCAACGAATGGCCGCCGTCGAGGGAGGGAGGAAGCGGATGGAAAAGCGGTTTGGCGTCGTCTCCGCCGACGGTCACTGCCGGCTGATGCATCTGCCCTTTGATCTCTGGACAAAGCGCCTGCCGCGGCGCTTGCAGGATGACGCGCCGCGCGTCGCGACCGGGCCGGACGGCACGCGGCAATGGCCGACGGCCATGCGCCGGCCGAGGCGGCGCTCGGCAAAGCGGCGCTCAATCAGCTCGTCTTCCAGAATGCCGTGAACCTCTACAAGATCCCGGTCTCGCTGCCGCAACAACAAGCAGCCGAATAACGCCTTTGACGCCGTGGGGAGAACGCCGATGCCGACATTCCGCCCGACCCCCGACCTCAACCTGCATTACGAAGTCGACGATTTCACCGATCCGTGGCATCGGCCCGAGACGATCCTGATGCTGCACGGCAACGCCGAGAGCGGCCTTGCCTGGTACGCATGGGTTCCGGCCCTGGCGCGGCAGTATCGGGTCGTGCGGCCCGATATGCGCGGCTTTGGGCAATCGACGCCGATGCCGCGCGATTACCCCTGGACGCTCGATCGCCTTGTCGAGGATTCCTGCCTCTTGATGGACAATCTGCGCATCGACCGCTTCCATCTGGTCGGCGCCAAGATCGGCGGCACGGTCGCGCGCGCCTTTGCCGCCCGTCGGCCCGAGCGGGTCAAGACATTGACCGTCGTCGGCACGCCGCCGCCTTTGCGCGCCGGGGCCGCCGAGCGCGTACCCGAATTGGTCCGCCAATTCGAGGAGCACGGCGTCGAGTATTGGGCGCGGCAGAATATGGGCAACCGTCTCGGCAGCGCCTTCCCGCCCGAAGGCTTCGAGTGGTGGTGCAAATTTATGGGCCGCACCGCGCTGTCGACGCAGCTCGGCTTTATGGGCACGATCGCCTGCGCCGATATCCGCGCCGATGTGCCGAAGATCGCCTGCCCGACCCTCGTCATCACGACCGAAGAAAGCGGCCTCGCAACGGTCGATGAGACGCGCGCCTGGCAGCAGCAGATTCGCGATTCCGAGCTCGTCGTATTGCCCGGCAACTCCTACCACGTCGCCGCCACGCACGCCGCGGAGAGCGCCCGGGCCACGCTCGACTTTCTCCAGCGCCGCGGCTGAGGCTAGCTTGCGCCGCCGTACTGGCCGCTCCCGTCAATGTTATAATCATTGACATGAGGTGGTCGGAACAGGGACCGGGGCAGCGCCGCGGCTATCATCACGGCAATCTGCGCGAGGCGCTGATCGAGGCGGCGCTCGACCTGATCGCCCGTAAGGGCCCGGCCGGCTTTACCTTTGCCGAGGCGGCGCGCTGGGCGGGGGTTAGCTCGGCGGCGCCCTATCGTCATTTCCGCGACCGCGATGCGCTGATCGCCGATGTCGCCTTCCGCGGGTTCGAGTTGTTCACCGCGCGTCTTGAAGAGGCCTGGAACAACGGCCGGCCCGATGCCTTCCGCGCGTTCGAGAATGTCGGGCATGCCTATCTCGCCTTCGCCCGCGACGAGCCAGCCTATTACTCGGCGATGTTCGAGGCGGGTGTCCCGCTCGACGGCAACCCCGAACTGCGCGAGGCGGGCGAGGCCGCGTTTGCGGTATTGCGCCGCGCGGCGGAAACGTTTTGCGCTCGCCTCCCCGCCGAAAAGCGCCCGCCGGCCCTGATGATGAGCCTCCATATCTGGGCCCTGTCGCACGGCATCGCATCGCTCTTCGCGCGCGGCGATGCCGGCCGCCGCAGCGTGCCGATGACGCCGGAAGAGCTGCTCGAAGCGGGCGTCCTCGTCTACCTCCGTGGTCTCGGGATCATCGAGGGCGAGAACGCCGGCTGATCTTTTCGCGGGCGGTCTTGACAGGCCGCGACCCCCGTTCTATGTGAATGTGAAATACATTTACATCAGGAGCTTTCGGCCATGACGATCGCGGCACGCTTGGACGATATCGGCAAGCCCGCCTGGATCGCTCTGATGATTGCGGGTTTCGTCGTGTGGTGGCCGATCGGTCTCGTCACCTTGGGATTTTTGATAGGGAGCGGTCGCATCATGGGATGTTGGACACAGCGCCGGCACGATCGCTGGCAGCGGCGGATGCAGGAAGGAATGGAGCGGATGCAGCAGGCGGCGAGCGGCTGGGGCCCCTGGGGATCGGGGCGCGGATCGGGCTGGTGCGGCCCGGGCCGCCAAGCCTCGAGCGGCAACGCCGCCTTTGACGAATACCGCAGCGAGACCCTGCGCCGCCTCGAGGACGAGCAGCGCGATTTTCTGGAATTCCTCAACCGCCTGCGCCAGGCCAAGGACAAGGCGGAGTTCGACCAGTTCATGGCCGAGCGCGGCCGCCGTCACGACGCGCCGCCGCCGCAACAGCCGCAAGCCTAAGCGCTCACGCCGAGCGGTACGGCTCGTCGTAGATCGCGGTGTTGATGATGCCGTCGGCGGTCACGTAGCCGCGATACATTCCGGCGCAATTGAACGGCAAGGCGAGGGCGCCGTCGCGGTCTACCGCGACGAGCCCGCCCGAGCCGCCGGCTTTCGCCAATCCCTCGACCACCTCGCGCGCCGCCTCCGCGAGCGTCTGACCGCGGTGCCGCATGCGCGCGGCGATCTCGAAGGCCGCGCCAAAGCGCATAAAGATTTCGCCGTGCCCGGTGGCTGACACCGCGCAGCTCGCATTGTCGGCATAGGTGCCGGCGCCGATGATCGGGCTGTCGCCGATCCGGCCGGGTAATTTGCCGGCGATGCCGCCGGTGGAGGTCGCGGCGGCAAGATTGCCGTCGCGGTCGCGCGCAACGGCGCCGACAGTCCCGTGGCCCAACGCGTCATCCTCTTCGGGATCCGTGTCGGGAAGACCGCGCCGCCGCCGTTCGAGAATGTGCTGCAAGGCCTGCCAGCGGCTCTCGGTATAGAAATAATCCCGTTCGGCGAAGGCAAGTCCCTGGCTCCGGCAGAAAGCGAGCGCGCCTTCGCCGGCCAGCAACACATGCGGCGAATGCTCCATGACGGCACGCGCCGCCAGAACCGGGTTTTTTGGGCCACAGATGCCGGCGACCGCGCCGGCGCGGCGTTCGCGCCCTTCCATGACCGCGGCATCCATCTCGATCGTGCCGCTGCTGGT
>JBKOVT010000183.1:0-10560 GCA_046724035.1 Pseudomonadota bacterium
GTAGCACTACGTCTGCGGTTCAGGTCTTGAAAATAGTGGGGTGCAGCCACCTCGTAAATGGATGCTCGGAGCGCGATCTACGCAGGGCCAACTTCCCATTGTGGAGAATGACAATGGCCGACGACGCGCTTGATGGTGAGCCCGCAAAGATGACGCTTGGTCAAGCAATCGATCAAGTCGTTGCCGCGCTTGGAGCTTTTAAAGCGCCTGACCAGCAGACAATCCTAAGGGCCGTTTACGCGCACCTGAACATCTCGGCCCCCGAATCGGCGCCGCCTGGTCGGAGACACGAGGAGCCGGCGCGTGAAGACTTGGCCTCAGCGCCCCCGTCTCGCGCAGGAGAAGGCGAATACGCCGGGATGGACATCAGAAGCTTTAAGGAGTGGAAGAACCCCTCGTCAGCACGCCAGATGGCGTGCGTGGTCGCGTACTACCTTGCCGAGATCGCCCCTAGCGACGAGCGCAAGAAGGTCATCACGACTGAAGACGTTGAGAAGTACTTCAAGCAGGGGCGGTTCCCGTTGCCGAAAAAGCTGGAACAGCTGCTGATCGACTGCCGGGCTGCAGGCTATTTCGAGAGCCCAACCCGCGGCGAGTACAAGCTCACGCGGGTCGGCCATAACCTGGTCGCGCACCAGCTTTCGGCCCAGGGCAAGAGCTGATGGCTGCAGCTATCGAGGGCCTGCTCAAGGAGACTGACCGGCTGAGGCGTTCCCTCAAGAGCGGCCCAGGCACGCAGATTCAGGCTAACTCGGACTGCGAGAAGATACGGATGTTATGCGCGGACTACTTCGAAACGCGCTCGAGCTTAGCGGATTCCGAGGACGCGCTCGCCGCTGACGGGCTCTTTAAGGAGTTGCATTCGGCGGCACGAGGGAAGCCGGGCCGAGCCAAGGTGGTGGACCGTCTAACCGCAGCGAAGCAACTGCTCGTGAAGCTGGAGGGTGCAGCGCTGACCTCTGCTGCCGCGAAGTCCGCCGGCAGGCGAACTGCGACCGATCAGCTCATTATCGAGACGTTGGGGGACGTCTGCCCGAACGCTGCGGCGGCGTATTCCCAGGCCTTAGCGGATTTGGACGCCGACAAGCGGGAGTCGTGGCGCGGCCCGGCGACGGACCTGCGTGAGGCGCTGCGCGAGACACTAGACGTGCTGGCGCCTGATGAAGAGATCATGAAAGAGGCGGGATTTAAGCTGGAAAAGGATGCGCACCGTCCAACGATGAAGCAGAAGGTGCGGTACATCCTGAAGAAGCGCGAAACTCCTAGCGGAGCGATGGCGGCGCCGGAAAACGCCGTCCAGGGCATTGAGGATATTCTCGGCGGCATCACACGCTCGGTGTACAACCGAAGCAGCATCTCGACGCACACGGCGACCGACAGGAAGGAGGTCGTCCGCGTGCATGCTTGGGTCCGGCTCGTATTGTGCGATCTGCTTGAAGTCCCGCCGGAGTAGGCCGAGGGCAAAACACGCGCATTCAGGCCGCGCTGCAGCAGGCGGCCGGGTGCCAGCTACAGCCATGTCTTTGCCTCGTTCCGAACGTAGCGCGTTTGCGGCTTATCGCTGAAGGCACCCGCCCGTCGTCCCCGGGCTTGGCCCGGGGATCCACGTCTTTCGCCTGGCTCGTGGATGGCCGGGCCAAGCCCGGCCAAGACGAAGAAGAAAGCCGCGATCAACCTCGTCGCCCTCCCTTGAGGCCCAGCGCCTCGACGACAGCGGCGGGCAGCGAAAGACGAGGCCGTCGCCCCAGCAAGCGGGCCGATGTTCCCAACATAATGTTCATATTTTGTTCTTGACAAAACGATAATCGCGCTATATATGAGTTCGATCGGGCTCGGATGGAATCGATTGAGCGTGCTGTTATCAGCGCGAGGGGCTAAGCGGTTCCCTGGGGGAACGTCGAGATATTTGCTTCAATGCACGATGAGAATTGCTGTTCTGGGGTATTCGGGCGGACGCGGGCCCCTGTTTTTTCGCTGTTCCCGCCCTGTTATTCCCCTGTTATTCGGCACCAGTTTTTCGCGCGAAAGGTCATTTGGATCAGAGCGTTAGCGGAAAAAGCGGGCGAAAACGCCCTATATCAGGTGAAATTTGCCGTTCCCGCCCTCAGCGCTCCAGCCGAAAATGCCGGATTTCCGCGGGCCTCTCCGCCCCATTTGCTGCAAATCCGCTGCATTTGCAGCAAAACGGCCATCGCCCGCCGGCCCCCCCGGCACAATCGGGACCGGCGCGGTTCAGTCTGGCTGCAAATCCGCTGCAAATGCAGCCAGACGCCCATCGCATCGCCGCCCGAAGCCGGGGACGGGTGCCAACCAGCGGCATGCGATGCCGCGGGGCGGTTATCACGATGTCGGGGGTTATCAGTTCCGCGGTGGGAATACGCCGGCCAGCGCGATGCATTGGGTAAAGGGGTGGCCGGTCGCCGTGAAGATGGGTTTTGCCGTGGGCAGCGCGAAAGTGGTGGTGCCGTTGCCGCCATAAAAGGTGCCCAGCAGCGAAAACAATGCCGTGTTCTGGGAGATGGCCATCAGCTGGCCATTGAGCGGCGCCCATCCCCGCGGGCAAAAATTGAACCCAAATGCCTGGATCTCACCGAGGTAGGGGTCGGTGGCCTGCGCTCGTGCGGCCTCCGGGTTGAGGCACATCGCGCCGCACAACACGGCCACGACCAGCCCCAGCGAAAAACCTCTCATGAACGAATGCCTCCTCATTCCATCTGGTACTTAATCTTGACGGGCAGCGTGCAGTTCGAGCTGTTCGTCCCGTTCGTAAAATTGACCAAGAAGTTTACCAAGGTCAGGTTTGGCGCTTCCGCCTGTGCCTCGGAATAGCTCGAGAAGGCCGGAAACGTTACGACGTTGGGGTACTCGGATGCGAATCTGAATTTGATATGCCCGCTGGTCGGGGTCGCGAAACTCAAATTGGTCTGCCCGCTGAGCTGGTAATAGGCCGCGCCGTCGAAATAGAACACCTCGGGCAAGGAGATCACCGCGTCCGAGCCGTCGGCGCTGGCCTCGAAAATCGACAAGCCGCGGCCGACAAAGCACCACGCCCCGACCGAATTGGTCGGGTCGACCTGGACGAGCATCGGCCACACTTGGCCGCTGACCATCTGCTTCCCCGGGATCTGGGCCTGAGCCACCGCCCAGGGGAGGACGGTCATCGCAATCGTAAGCAACAAACGGCGCATCCGGGCCCCCTTGCTAAGCGTCTCCACCATAAGCTGAATTTCGTCTCGGCTTTCCAGGTATTTTGATGCTTAACACCCGGCCTCACTAACAGGAGGCATGCAGCGCAGGCGCCCATCGACGGGTCGCCGCCTAGGGCTGCGCCGCGGGAGCGGGGTGCGGCATCACCGGCACGGTGTCGGTCACCAGGAGCCACAGGATCGCGAAAGCGAGCGAGAGGAGCGCGATCGGCACCCCGGCGCGGGCGTGATCGCGGTAAGTGAGGGGCGTCCCGATGCGCTCGGCCTGCTCGGCGATCAGCAAATTCGTCAGGCTGCCGCTCAACAGGAGATTGCCGGCCAAGGTCGACAACAATGCCAGCGCATAGAGAACGCCGGCCGGCGGGGTCGGCCAGATCTGCAAGACGAGCATCGCCGCCGGCACGCTGCCGATCGCGTTGCTTGTCACGATCGCGAACGGCACGAGGAGCAACAAATTGTTCGGCAAGAGGCCGCGATCGTCGAGAAACCCGAAGACCTTGGCCGCGAGCCCGGCATCGTTCAAGGCGCCGGTGATCGCGAAGAGGCATGAGACGAGCAGCAGCAAGGGCCAGTCGATCGCCGCGATCATCGTCCGGCTGGTGATCTTGCGGTTGGCCAACAACAGCGCGGCGATGATCAAGGCGCCGATCTCGCGCGACAACGGCGTCGAGAACAGCACCAACAGCGCGATCAGCGCCACGACGCCCTTGATCATCTGGTTGCGGTCGATCGCATGCGCGGTGACCGGCGGCGGCTCGCGCTCCTCCGGCGGGATCGCGTCGCGGATGCGGCGGCGCCATTGCAGCCACACGACCGTAAAAACGACCCCGAGCGCGAAGAGGGCCGGCACGCCGTTGATCGCGAGAAACGTCCAAAAGCCGAGATGCCCCATCGCGCCGAGCACGATGTTCTGCGGGTTGCCGATCAACGTCGCGGCGGAGCCCGCATTGGTCGCCGCCGCCAGCGCGATCGCGAAAGGCCGCGGGTCGAAGCCGCGGCTCCTCGCGCCCGCGATCAGGAGCGGCGCAATGGTCACGATCAGGATGTCGTTGGCGAGGACCGCCGAGAGCGCGCCGCCGATCGCCACGGTGATCGCGAGGAGCCCCGCCGTGCCGCCGCCCCAGCCCGTGATCGTGCGGGCGCACAGATCGATAAACCCCGATTCGGCGAATTGCGCCGAGATGATCATCATCGCGAAGAGCAACGCCAGGGTCGGCATGTCGACGGCGCTGCCAAAATCATCGAGCGTCATCTGGCCGGTCGCCAACAGCGCGATGACCGCGAGCAGCGCGATCCCGGTGCGGTCGACGCGCAGCCAGGCGATCCGCCCGGCGATCATGCCGAGATAGGTCAGGATCAGGACCAGGAGGACGATCGCGGCGTGCATCGCGGGCGCTGGCGTGGCGGGGCTCGGCAATATACCCCAGCGTCGGCCCCGACGTGGTGCGCGCCGATGCCGCGATTGCTATATCATGGCCGAGATGGACGACCTTCTAACCGAACCGCCGCGGCCCGCATCGCCGGCCGGCGAGGCGCGCTTCTTCGCCGCGCTCAACGAGGCGCAATGCCGTGCCGTCGAGGCGGTCGACGGGCCGGTCTTGGTGCTGGCCGGCGCCGGCACCGGCAAGACGCGGGTGCTGACGACCCGCCTTGCTCATATCCTGGCGACCCGCCGCGCCTTTCCCGGCGAGATCCTGGCCGTCACCTTTACGAACAAGGCGGCGCGCGAGATGCGCGAGCGCCTCGAAGCCATGATCGGCGAGACCGCCAACGGCGTCTGGCTCGGCACGTTTCACGCGCTCGCCGCGCGTATCTTGCGGCGCCATGCCGAGGCGGTCGGCCTCACCGCGAATTTCACGATCCTCGACACCGACGACCAGCTGCGCCTCCTGAAACAGATCATGGCTGCCGCGAATATCGACGAGCGGCGCTGGCCGGCGCGGGCGCTGCTCGGCGCGATCGAGCGCTGGAAGGATCGCGGCCTCGTGCCGGACAAGGTGCCGGCGGGCGAAGCTGCGGATATCGCCGACGGCCGCGCCGTCGCGCTCTACCGCGATTATCAGGAGCGCCTCGCGACCGTGAACGCGGTCGATTTCGGCGATCTGCTGTTGCACAATCTGACCTTGTTTGCGGCGCAGCCCGAGATCCTCGCCTCCTATCAGCGCCGCTTCCGCTATCTGCTCGTCGACGAATACCAGGACACCAACGTCGCGCAGTATTTGTGGCTGCGCCTCCTCGCGCAGCAGCATAAGAATCTGTGCTGCGTCGGCGACGACGACCAGTCGATCTACAGCTGGCGCGGCGCCGAGATCGGCAATATCCTGAAATTCGAGAGCGATTTTCCGGGCGCGCTGATCGTGCGCCTGGAAGAGAATTACCGGTCGACCCCGGAGATCCTCGCGGCTGCCGGCGGGGTCATCGCGCATAATCGCGGACGCCTCGGCAAGACGCTGTGGACCCGCGCCGGAGCAGGCGACAAGGTCACCGTGCGCGGCCTCTGGGATGCGGAGCAGGAGGCGCGCTGGGCCGGCGACGAGATCGAGGCGTTGCAGCGCAAGGGGCACGCGCTCTCCGAGATCGCGATCCTGGTGCGTGCCGGGTTTCAGACCCGCGAATTCGAGGAGCGCTTTATCGCGCTCGCATTGCCCTATCGCGTCATCGGCGGCCCGCGCTTCTACGAGCGCCAGGAGATCCGGGACGCGCTCGCCTATCTCCGCCTCGTGCGGCAACCGAGCGACGATCTCGCCTTCGAGCGTATCGTCAACGTGCCGCGCCGCGGTATCGGCACGGCCACCCTGCAGCTGTTGCATGCGACCGCGCGCGCCGAAACCCTGCCGCTCGTCGAGGCGGCGCGCCAACTGGTCGCCGGCGGCAACGTCCCGAAGGCGGCGCGCAATTCGCTCGCGAGCTTCGTGGCCGCGCTCGACCGCTGGCGCGCCGAGGCCGACCGGGTGTCGCATACCGATCTCGTGCAGAGCGTTCTGGACGAGTCCGGCTACACCGCGATGTGGCAGGCCGACCGTTCGCCCGACGCTCCGGGCCGCCTCGAAAACCTGAAGGAATTGGTTGTCGCGATGGCCGAGTTCGAGAACCTCACCGGGTTTCTCGAACATGTCAGCTTGGTCATGGACAATGCGGCCGATAGCGCCGGCGACATGGTCAATCTGATGACCTTGCACAGCGCCAAGGGGCTCGAATTCGACACCGTGTTTCTGCCGGGCTGGGAGGAAGGGCTCTTTCCCAGCCTACGCTCGGTCGAAGAGCACGGCCTCAAGGGCCTCGAAGAAGAGCGCCGCCTCGCTTATGTCGGGCTGACCCGGGCACGGCACCGCGCCTTTGTGTCCTTCGCCGCGAACCGCCGCATTCACGGGCAATGGCAGAGTTCGGCGCGCTCGCGCTTTGTCGATGAGCTGTCGCCCGATCATGTCGAGATCGTCACCGAGCTCGGGCTGGGCATGGGGCCGGCTTTCGGCTCGGGCTCGGCGTCGCCAGGCTGGACCGCCGCCTCTCCCGGTTGGGGCGCCGCCTGGAACCAGTCGCAGATGGGCCGCGCCGGCCGGCAGCCGCTGTTGATCGAGAGCGCGCGGGTGCCGTTGCGCGGCCAGGAGGTGCCAAAGGTCGGCGGGTTCTCGGTCGGCGACCGCGTGTTTCACCAGAAATTCGGCTACGGCACGATCCGCAAGGTGGAGGACAACCGGCTCGACATCAATTTCGAGCATGCCGGCGACAAGAAGGTCATGGACGCCTTTGTCCAGCGCGCCTGAACCTAAACGCGTCCCGGCGAAAGCCGGGACCCATTTTGCAACCTCACCGGCGACTGGCCCATTTCGCATCACGGCGGAGGCGGAAGGCGCCGAGGCGGCGCTGGAAATAGCCGCGATCCTCGACGAGCTATCCGGAGCGGTTTCGGCATTCGAAACGCGAGAGGCGGACGGAAAAAGTCCGGCGCTGTGGCGGATCGAAGCCTATCCGCGCCAATCGGCTTTAGATGGGCCGACCGAAATCCGGCTGGCGCTCGCCGCAGCGGGTGCCGAGGGCAAGCTGCTCCATATTACTGAGGAGCGGTTGCCGGAGCGCGATTGGCTCGCCGAAAATCGCCGCGATTTCCCGCCGCAGCATGTCGGGCGCTTCTTTATCCACGGCTCGCATTGGCATGGGCCGCCGCCCACGTCGGCTATCGCGATCGAAATCGACGCCGCAACCGCCTTCGGCACCGGCGAGCACCCTTCGACCCGCGGCTGCCTGTTGGCGTTGGAGCAGTTAACGCGGCGCCGGCGCTTTCGCCGGCCGCTCGATGTCGGCACCGGCAGCGGCATCTTGGCGATCGCCGCCGCGAAGCGCCTGCATCGCCCGGTGATCGCCGGCGACATCGATCCCGAGGCGGTGCGAGTCGCGCGGCACCACGCCCGGCGCAACGGCCTCGCCGACCGGGCGCGGTTCCTGAATGCCGCCGGCTATCGCAGCCGCGCCTTGCGCCGGCACAAATACGATCTGATCTTGGCGAATATTCTGGCGCGTCCGCTGGCGCTGATGGCGCGCGATCTGAAGCGCGCCATCGCGCCCGGCGGAGTCGCCGTGTTGGCGGGACTATTGCGGCGGCAGGAGCCGCTCGTGCTGGCGGCGCACCGCGCTCAGCGGCTCGCCCTCGTACGCCGCCTTGTCATCGAGGGATGGTCGACCCTTGTTTTGCGTTCGGGGTCGTAGATTGGGACGGATGGGTTCAGATCGGCGGCAGCCAGCGTCCGCCAAGAGCAAGCTTCACCTGTCGGGAACTCAGCCCGATGGCCGGTCCGCCGGCGCCCACCGACTCGCCCCGGGCCTTCTCGTGGAAGCCTTCGACGATCGCCGGGATCTCGGAGCGGCGGATACCGATATCGGCGAGCGCATAATCGTCGAGCGCCATCAGTTCGTCATAGGCGCGTCGGCGGTCCCGCCAGCCCTTCCAGGCATTGCGCGCTCCGACGAAAAGGTTGATCAGCGACATAACAACTCCTCACCACCAGAATGGTGCACTGCAAAAATGGGAATTGCTGCACTGCCGAACCATCCAAAAAGGCGCATTCCAGCCATGCATAAGCCCGGCGCATACCAGGCATTTGGCGAAACTGTTGCTGCGCCGCAACAGACCTCGTCGGGCATCGGGACGCGCGGTAAACTGCGCCGGTGATGCTTCGGAGCCCCCGATGACCGCAGCGGCGGCAACCAAACCCGACCGGCGCCGCCTGGCGCATTTGCTGCGCGCGGCGCATTCGCCGCTCGACCCGGACGGCGTCGCGGAGCTGATCGCCGGCGTTCTCGCTGCGCCCGAGGAGATCGGCACGAGCTGGCATCGGCTCGTCGCGGAACCGACCCCGCCCGCTCTCGCCGAAGCACTCGAGGAGCTGCGCGCCCATTTGGCCGCCGGCTACCATGACGGCCTATCACGCGAGGATTTCGCCCGGCTGCCGCGGCCGGCTCGCGTGGCGCGCCTGCGAGAGGTCTTGGCCGCGCGCCGCCTCGACGGCTTCATCGTGCCCCGCGCCGACGAGTACCAGGGCGAATATGTGCCGCCGGCCGGCCAGCGCCTCGCCTGGCTGACCGGCTTCACCGGCTCGGCTGGGCTCGCCATCGTTTTGCGCGACCGAGCCGCGATGTTCGTCGATGGCCGCTACACCCTGCAGGCGGCGGCGCAGGTCGACACGAAGCTGTTCGAGATCCGCCACCTCGTCGACGAGCCCGCTTGGCGCTGGCTCGCCGAGGCCGCCCCAAAGGGCGCGGTGATCGGCTACGACCCCTGGCTGCACACGCCGCAGGAAGTCGAGCGCTTCCGCTCGGGCGCGGAGCGCGCCGGGGCGAGCCTGCGGCCGGCCGAGAACGCGGTCGACGAAGCCTGGGCCGGTCGGCCGCCGGCGCCGATCGCTCCCGTCGTGCCCCATCCCGAGCGCTACGCCGGCGAGGGCGCCGAGGCGAAGCGTGCGCGGCTCGGGCGCGCCTTGGCCGAGGAGGGTGCCGCGGCGGCGGTGCTGACGATGCCGGAATCGATCGCCTGGCTGCTCAATATCCGTGGCGGCGACGTGCCGCACACGCCGCTGCCCTTGTCTTTCGCGATCCTGCGCCAGAATGGCAGCGTCAATCTGTTCATCGACCGCCGCAAGCTCGCCCCCGGTCTCGACCGTCATCTCGGTAACGCGGTAACGATCGAGCCGCCCGACCGGCTCGGCCCGGCGCTCGATGAATTGGCCCGCTCGGGAGAGCGCGTGCAAGTCGATCCGGGGAGCGCTGCGTCGTGGATTTTCGACCGGCTGACGCAAGCCGGCGGCCGCATTCACCGCGCCGCCGATCCGTGCCTCTTGCCAAAGGCGTGCAAGAACCCGGTCGAGCTCGACGGCACCCGCGCCGCGCATCGCCGCGACGGGGCCGCCGTCACCCGCTTTCTCGCCTGGCTGGCTCGCGAGGCCCCCAAGGGCGAGCTAAAAGAAATTGCCGCGAGCGACCGGCTTGAAGCCTTCCGCCGCGAGGGTGACTTGTTCCGCGATCTGAGCTTCCCGACGATCTCGGGGGCCGGCCCGAACGGCGCGATCGTGCATTACCGCGCGATGCCGGAGACCGAGCGCCGCCTCGAGCCCGGCACGCTCTACCTCCTCGATTCCGGCGCACAATATCTCGACGGCACGACCGACATTACCCGCACGATCGCGATCGGCGCCGCGACCGCCGAGATGCGCGACCGTTTCACGCGCGTGCTCAAAGGACATATCGCGCTCGCGCTGGCGCGCTTCCCGAAAGGCACGACCGGCTCGCAGCTCGACGCCTTTGCGCGCCGCGCGCTCTGGGAAGAGGGGCTCGATTACGATCACGGCACCGGCCATGGGGTCGGCAGCTATCTGGGCGTGCATGAGGGGCCGCAGCGCATCTCGAAGGCGGCAAACGCCCAGACGCTGCTTCCCGGCATGATCGTCTCGAACGAGCCCGGCTATTACAAGACTGGCGGCTACGGCATCCGCATCGAGAACCTTGTCGTCGTGCAGCCCTGGAACGGCGGCGACGGCGCGCACGAGCGCGACATGCTGTGCTTTGAGACGCTGAGCTTGGCGCCGATCGACCGGACGCTCGTCGCCCGCGACTTGCTCGATGACGAGGAAATCGCCTGGCTCGACGCCTATCACGCTCGGGTGCGCGACACTCTGGCCCCGCTCCTCGACCGCGACACCACCCGCTGGCTCGCCGAGGCAACGCAGCCGCTCAACGTCTAAGGCGGCGTCCCGGCTTCGCGGGGATGCCGAAATATGGGAGGCTGCTCGCGCCACATCTGAGCTGGAGAGGCGCGATGCCCGACATTCAACCCTTCGCCGCCGGCAATTACCGTTTTCTGACG
>JBKOVT010000363.1:0-4650 GCA_046724035.1 Pseudomonadota bacterium
CTATACGGCCTTGCAACTTGCCGGTGCGCCCGCGGAGGACGCGAGTCTTCCCTATCTCGTGCTGTGCTGGCCGATATCGGACCCGCTCGCCCGCTATCGCATGGTGCGGGAGAAGGGCAACACGCGCCTCGTCGAGTCGCACGATGCGTACTGGAATTCCGAAGCCGAAATGGGCGAGGGGAATCCGCAGCTGATCCTCGAAGCTGGCGAAGCCGGTGCGCTGCCCCCCGCGATCCTCGTGCAGGGCCTTTCCGACGACAATGTCACGCCGGATATGGCCGACCGGTTTGCCGCCGCCTACCGCACCCGCGGCGGCGAGCTCGAACTCCACAAATTCGACGGGCAGCCGCACACCTTCATTGTCCGCGACCCGGCTTCCGATGCGTCGCGCCGCGCCACCGAGTTGATCCGCGATTTTGTGCTGAAGCGGGCGCGAAGCGGCTGAGCTCAGCGGAGCGTTAGCCCGCTGAGGCGATTGGCGGCGATCGCGCCGTCCTTGATGACGAGCGCGATATTTCCGGGGTCGCGCAAGATCGAGATGTCGGCCAGCGGATTGCCGTTGACGACAACGAGGTCGGCGAGCTTGCCGCGCTCAATCGTGCCAAGCTCGGCCTCCTTGCCGCAGCACTCCGCGGCCCACCCGGTCGCCGCCTGCAGCGTCTGCATCGGGGTCATGCCCGCCGTGACGAGGCATTCGAGTTCGCCGGCATTGGCCGGATGACCGTGCCCTCCCGCATCGGTGCCGGCGACGACCTTGACCCCGATCTCGAGCGCCCGCCGAATGCTCGTCACATGCGCTTCCTGCAATGCCTGCGCCCGTTCGCGGACATGCGGCTGCGGCGATCTGCGGTGGTATTCGTAGACGAGCAGCGTCGGCACAAAAAAGATGCCGCGTTCGGCCATGCGTTCGAGATGACGCGGGTTCTCGGCGAGATAACAGCCATGCTCGATCGAATCGACGGCAGCCTCGGTCGCGATGTCGAGACCGCGCCCACCGAGCGCATGGCACATGACGCGACGGTCGAGCGCATGCGCCTCGTCGACAAGCGCTTGCATCTCGTCGAGATTGAAGGCGCCGTCGATTGGCCCGTGGCCCGGGCGCGAACTGGCGCCGCCGGTCGTGGCGCATTTGATGACGTCGGCCCCGGCGCGCACCATCTTGCGCACGACATCGCGCACATCGGCAACGCTCGTCACAACGCTCGGCGGCACCAAAGGGTCGCCGGGAATGCAGCAGCAATCGTCGAGCGGCAGGCCCGACGGGCTTACCGCATCGCCGATGCCGCCGATCGGCGAGATGATCGACAGTGACAAGACAAGCCGCGGTCCCTCGATCAGCCCTTCCTCGATCGCGCGCCTGAAGCCCACATCGAGCCCCGCGGCGTCGCGGATCATCGTGTAGCCCGCGGCGAGCGTCTGCTTCAGAACCGCGGCTGTGCGCAGATGGCGCGTGCTCTGCGGCTCGTCCAGCCGCCAGCGATGCTCCAGCGAATAGCGGTGGTTCGCCATGTGGTCATGGCAGTCGATCAGGCCTGGCAACACGGTCATGCCCGACACATCGATGATCTCGGCATCGGCCGGCCAGTCGCTCTCGTTGCGGGTCGTGACCGCCTCGATGCGGTTGTCGCGCAGCACGATCGTCGTGCCCTCGACGGGCGCCGCGCCGGTGCCGTCGATCAGCCTGACGCCTTTGAGGATCTTCATCGCTTGCCTCCCCGGTGCCCGGTTTCGGCGATCTTAGCCGGAGTTATGGTAGAAGAAACATGGAGTCGGCGCGACATGCCGGTTCGCCGTCACCGCCGGGAGACCCTATGAGCCGCGCCGCCGTCATTGCCGCCGCCCAGGCTTATTTCGACGAGGGCCGTTTTGCCACGGATCTCGCCCGCCGCGTCGCGATCCCGACCGAGAGCCAGGTCGAGGAGCGTGCGCCGGTGTTGCACGCCTATCTCGCCGACGAGATCGCGCCGTCCTTTGCGCGCCTCGGCTTCTCAAATGAAATCGTCGACAACCCGGTGCGTGGCGGTCCGATGCTGATCGCCGAACGGCGCGAGCCGGATGCCGCGACGACCGTCTTTGGCTACGGCCATGGCGATGTGATCCGCGGTCTTGAGCCGCAATGGCATGAAGGCCTTTCGCCCTGGGAGCTCAAAGCGGTTGGCGAGCGGCTTTACGGCCGCGGCACCGCCGACAACAAGGGTCAGCACACGATCAACATGGCGGCGCTTGAATTGGTGCTGCAGACGCGTGGGCGGCTTGGCTTCAACTCGGTTTTTTTAATCGAGACCGGCGAAGAGATCGGCTCGCCGGGGCTGCGCGAGGTGTGCCGGCTGTACCAAGACCGGCTCCGCGCCGATGTGCTGATCGCCTCGGACGGGCCGCGCCTCGCGCCGGAACGTCCGACGATCTTTCTCGGGGCGCGCGGCGCGATGAATTTCGACCTGATCGTCGATTTGCGCGAAGGCGGCCACCATTCCGGCAATTGGGGCGGGCTCCTCGCCAACCCCGGAATCATCCTGGCGCATGCGCTCGCGACAATCACCAGTGAAAAGGGCGCTATTCGCGTGCGCGACTGGGTCCCGGCGCACCTGCCGAATTCGGTGCGCGCCGCGCTCGCCGATCTGACCGTCGAAGGCGGGGATGGCGCACCCGAGATCGATCCGGATTGGGGCGAGCCCGGCCTTTCGCCCGCCGAGAAGGTGTTCGGCTGGTGCAGCTTCGAGGTGCTGGCCTTCACGACTGGCAACCCGGAAAACCCGGTCAATGCCATCCCGCCGCGCGCCAAGGCGACGTGTCAGATCCGCTTTGTCGTCGGGGTCGAGCCCGAGAATTTCCTGCCCGCGTTGCGGCGTCATCTCGACGCGCACGGCTTTCCGATGGTCACGATCGAGCGCTGGGCGAAGGCGTATTTCCCGGCCACCCGGCTCGACCCCGATCATCCCTGGGTGCGCTGGGCCGCCGCCTCGATTGAAACGACGACGGGCAAGCGACCGGCGATCCTGCCCAATCTCGGCGGCTCATTGCCGAACGACATCTTCGCGACCGATCTCGGCATGCCGACCGTCTGGGTGCCTCATTCCTACGCGTCCTGCTCCCAGCATGCGCCGAACGAGCACATGCTGATGCCGGTCGCGCGCGAGGCATTGCAGGTGATGGCCGGGCTCTACTGGGATCTCGGCGAGCCCGGCGCTCCGCCGAAGCGGGGCTGAGCCTTACTCCGCCGGGACCGGATATTCCTCGTTCGCCGAAACCGCGCGCGGGATGCGCAGCCAGAACAGCGAGATCAAGGACGAGATCACCGCGCAAGCGGCGAGCGCATACAGTCCGCCGGCGTAGCTCCCGCTCAGCTCCCTGGCCCAGCCGACCATGCTCGGCCCGAAAAAGCCGCCGAGATTGCCGAGCGAGTTGATCCAGGCGATGCCCGAGGCCGCGGCCGCGCCGGTCAGGAACATCGTCGGCATCGACCAGAACGGGCCCTTCGTGCCGTAGAACCCGGCTGCGGCGATCGACATCCCGACGACCGACCACCACGTGCCGATCGTCATCCCGGCGACGATGAGGCCGGCGGCAGAAAGCAGACACGTCCAGAACAGGGTCCAGCGCCGCTCACCGATCCGGTCGGACAGCCAGCCGCAGAACACCATTGCGATCGCGCCGCAGGTATAGGGGATCATCGTCACCCAGCCGACCTGCATATTGCTGATACCGAGTTCCTTCACGATGGTCGGCAGGAACAACAGCATACCGAGGCTGGCGGTCACGATGCCGATATAGTTGACCGACAGCAGGATCACTTTCGGATCCCAAAACGACTGCAGAATGCTGACGCCGTGCTGCGTTTCGATCTGCCGTCGCTCGCCGCTGATCCGCTCGCCGAGCCAGCGGCGCTCTTCTGGCAAGAGCCAGTGGGCGTCATTCACCTTGTCCGTCAAATAGAAGAACACGGCGACGCCGATCAACACGGTCGGGACCGCCTCGAAAAGATACATGCACTGCCAGCCCTTGAGCCCCCAAAGCCCATCGAGGCCCAACAGAGCGGTCGAGATCGGCGCGCCGGTCGCCACCGCGATCGGCAACGCCAGTGTGAAGCCGGCATTGATTCGCGCCCGGTAGCGATCGGGAAACCAGTAGGTGAAGTACAATACAAAGCCGGGGAACAGCCCCGCTTCGGCGAGACCCAGCAGGAAACGGATGCCCATAAAGCTGTAGGGGCCCGTCGCGAAGGCCGTCGCGCCCGAGATCAACCCCCAAGTGATCATGATTCGCGCGATCCAGAGACGCGCGCCGACCTTTTCCAGGATGATGTTGCTCGGTACCTCGAACAGCACATAGCCCCAAAAGAACGCGCCGGCGGCCATACCGTATATCGCCGGGTCGAGGCCGATATCCTTGTTCATTGTCAGCGCGGCAAAGCCGACGTTGATGCGGTCGAGATAGCAGAAGAAATACGTCAAGGCAGCAAACGGCAGGATACGCAGATAGACTTTGCGCATCGTCATTTGCTCAAGCGAGCGGACCATCGTTACTCCTCGGGGGCTTTGCCGTTTGCGGGCAAATCGAACATAAGGCGACCAAAACACCGTTTTTCTGTGACCAACTGACGCGTTGGCCTCTCTGTGACCAACTGCCGCAGCCGGAAAACCGATCCGCAGG
>JBKOVT010000185.1:0-10144 GCA_046724035.1 Pseudomonadota bacterium
CGAGCGCGCCAGCGACGTCATGGCCGAGGCGCGGGCCGAGTACGACGAGGAGCTAAAATCCTCCCAACAGCCCGAGCCGCCCGCCGCCAACACCGACATCGTCAGGTTGCGCGGCTCCGGGCGGGAAACCGCGTCGTCGTAAATGCCCGATCTGCCGGAAGGCCACGTCTGCCATCTGACGAATGGCAGGGTACGCGTCAAGATTCCCGAGAAGCGGCGCGACGAGGCGTTCTTTAACACGGTCAGGGAACGCCTCGGTTCCTGGAGCAGCATCGAAGCAGTCGAAGTAAACCCGCTGACCGCGAGCGTTCTTGTGCATTTCCGGGATCTCGGCGCGCTCTTCGCCGAGAATGCGATGAAGAACGAGTTGTTCACGATCGATTTCGAGGCGCTCAAGGCAGAGCGTGAGGGGCCGCGCCGCTCCCTGACCGCCTGGGCGAGACAGCGCTGGATCGACGCGGACAACCTGTTGCGGCGCTACACTGACGGCAATGCCGACATCCGCAGCGCGGCGTTTCTGATCGCGGTAGTCGGCGCGCTCGTGCAGCTCTCTCGCGGCCAGATCGCGCCGCCGGCAGCGACGTTATTTTGGGACGCCGGCGAGATGCTGCGGGTCTGGCGAACCACCCTCGACGAGCAGAGCGAGACCGCTCCGGAAAAAGTCGCCGCCGAGGGTTGAGCCATTCCGGCCGCGATTGCTCCCAGCCAGATCGAGATCGCGCCGGTGCACGTCGCGGTGCGCGGGCGGGCGCGCTTCGGGATCCCGGCGCTGCGGCGCAGTGAGGGGCTGAAGCGGGCGCTCGAAGCGGGGCTTGGCGGCAACGGGATCCGCTCGGTATCTGCCAATCCCTGTACCGGCAATGTGCTGATCCTGTTCGATCCGGGTCATGCGCTCGATGAGATCGAGCGGCGCGTGCGGGAGGTCGTCGCGCGTGGACCGGCACGCGCGCCAGCGGTGTTCTCCGAAGGACCGCGCTGGCACTCGCTGACCGCCGAAGCGGCGCTCGCGACGCTCGGCAGCCGTCCGGAGGGCCTGACCCGGGCTGAAGCGAGCGCGCTCTTGCGCCGCCACGGCGGGAACGTCTTGAACAAAATAGCGCGCCGCTCGGGCGTCGAGATCCTGCTTTCGCAATTCACCAACCTGCCGGCCGCGTTGCTGGCGGGGACGGCACTGATTTCGCTGATGACTGGCGGCTTGTTCGATGCCGTCATCGTGCTCGCGGTCATCGCGGTCAACGGCGCGATCGGTTTCGCGTCGGAGAGCTGGACCGAGCAGACGATCGCTTCGCTCGACACTGACGCGACCCGCATGGCACGCGTGCTGCGCGACGGCAGCGAGCGAATTGTCCCGGCCGACCAGCTGGCGCCGGGCGATGTTATCGCCGTGCATGGCGAGGATATGGTTCCGGCGGACGCACGACTCATCGCGGCCGACCGGCTGACTGTCAACGAGGCCGTGCTGACCGGCGAGAGCCTGCCCGTTATCAAGGCGGCGAATGTGCTGGCTGCGGCCGACGCGCCTCTCGCCGAGCGTCGCAACATGCTCTATCGCGGATCGATCGTCACCGGCGGTAGCGGCCGCGCGGTGATCGTCGCGACGGGTGAGCGCACCGAGATCGCGCGGGTGCAGGCGCTGATCGGGATGGCGGCCCGGCCACAAACCCCGTTGCAGGAGCATCTTGACCGGCTCGGGCGGCACCTCGTTGTCGGCGCGCTAGCCGCATCGGGGCTGATGTTTATCGCCGGGCTGCTGCGCGGCCAATCCTGGATTCTGATGCTGCGCTCGGCGGTGTCGCTCGGCGTCGCCGCGGTGCCCGAAGGATTGCCGACGATGGTCACGACGGCGCTCGCGATGGGCGTCCGCCGGCTGCGCGAGCACGATCTCCTGGTGCGGCGCATCGAGGCGATCGAGGGACTGGGTTCGGTCGATCTCGTCTGCTTCGACAAAACCGGCACCTTGACCCTGAACCGCATGACGGTGACGCGCCTGCGCTGGAACGGACAGGAGGCTCGGCTCGCCGGCGGCGAATACCGCGGCCGCGACGGTGCCGCGGTGCGGTGTGAGCGAGATGCCGATCTGGTGCGGCTCATCGAGGTCTGTGTCCTGTGCAATGACGCGCAGCCCGCCGGCTCGACCGCCGATCGCATGGTGGGTTCGTCGACGGAAAGCGCGCTGCTCGAGCTGGCGAAGCGGCTCGGCGTCGAGACAGCGTCGACCCGCGACGCGCATCCGCGCGCCGCGACCGTCGAGCGCGCCGCGGGCCGCCGCTACATGGCGACGTTTCACCGCGCCGCGGACGGCGAAACGCTGATCGCGGTCAAGGGCGACCCAATGGCGGTATTAGCGTTGTGCACGCAGCGCAGCGAGCATGGTGAGCTCTGCGCTCTCGGCGGCGCTATACGCGGCGCGATCGAGGCCGACAATCTCGCGATGGCCGAAGCCGGGCTGCGGGTGCTCGGTATTGCGTATCGGCGGGTCCCGATGGGCCAGGCTCCTGCATCCGATGTTGCCGATCTGGTCTGGCTCGGGCTTGTCGGCATGGCGGATCCGCTGCGGCGCGGGGCGGCGGAACTCGTGGCGGCGTTGCGGCGCGCCGGCATCGCGACTGTCATGCTGACAGGCGACCAGCGCGCCACCGCCGTCGCAATTGCCACAGAGCTCGGCATTTCGGCCGCGAGCGACAAAGACATCATCGAGGGCGATCAGCTCGACGCGGCCACGACAGCGGCGCCATCGCACCGGATCTTTGCGCGGCTGACACCGGCACAAAAGCTCCGAGTCATCGCCGATCTGCAGCAATCGGGACAGCGGGTCGCGATGATCGGCGACGGTGTCAACGACACGCCGGCGCTGAAGGCCGCCGATGTCGGCATTACCCTCGCCACCTCGGCAACCGACATTGCGCGCGACGTTGCTGATATTGTGCTGCTTGGGGACGACCTCGCGCCGCTCCGCTTTGCATTCGAGACCGGGCGGTCGGTGCGCATCAACATGCGCCGCGCAATCCGGTTTCTGATCGCGACAAACCTCAGCGAGACGATGCTGATGCTGTTCGCGGTCGCGACCGGCCTTACGCGGCCGCTGAGCCCGGGTCAGCTGTTGTGGATCAACCTCCTGAGCGACGTCTTGCCCGCGATGGGTCTGGCGATGACGCCGCCTGAGCCGGGCATGATGGATCGTCCTCTGCCCGCTTCCGATGCACAGGTCCTGTCCGGCGCCGACCTGCCGCTGCTCGTCAGGGATGGGAGCATCATTGCGGGGACCGCCCTCTCGGCGCAGACAGCGGCGGCCGTGTTGCGGGGTCCCGCGGCCGCCGGCGCGGTCGGCTTCACGAGCCTCGTTGCGGGACAGCTCCTCTACGCGCTCGCTTGCGCACCGAAAGGACGCGCCCCGAGCGGTGGTCTGATCGGCACTCTTGCAGCTGCTTTTGGCGCGCAGGCGGCCGCCTTAGCGATACCGGGTCTGCGCCGGCTAGTCGGTGGCCGCCTGGGCGTTGCGGATGTTTGCCTGTCCACCGCGACCGGGTTGATGCCTCTGTTGCTGGTCAGTGCGCTCGACCGTGCTGGGCCAGGACTGGCTCGGCGCCCGCACCAATTCGCTGAAGCCAGCGCCTCGAAAGCTTAAGGCGAACTACGTAGCGGCGCTGCAGCGCCGCGCCTATTCGGACCCGCGCGTAAATGCTTTGACGTGGCGCGTCTTGACGGCCCCGCCGCGCCTTGCAAGAAAACAAGTATGTCACAGCGCGTCGATCCGCGATCCCTGCCGCCGATCTTGGCTGATAAGGCGTTTGCTGCACCCTCGGTGTTCGAGCCGGCCAATCTGCTGCGTGAGGCACGCCGGCAAAAGCGCGTGCCGGAGATCGCCGTGCCGGAGATCTGCATCCTCGATCCCGACGGCGACATTCTGCGCGCGCTGCGCCGGGGAGGGCAGGCGCGGTTGTCGCCCGGTTGGGCCTGCTATCACACCGAGCTCTACGAGTTCGATCACGGCGGCGAGCGGTTTGGGATTATCGGCTGCGCCGTGGGCGCCTCCTTCGCGGTCTTGCTTGCCGAACAGCTGTTTGTTTCCGGCTGCCGGCTGCTTGTCAGCATGACCTCGGCCGGGCAGATCCTCGCGCGAGGCCCGACGCCCTATTTTGTCGTCATCGACCGCGCCTTGCGCGACGAAGGCACCAGCTATCACTATTTGCCGCCGGCCGAATTTGCCGAAGCCGATCAGGCTCTGGTCGAGGCGGTGATGCACACGCTCGGCGATACCGGCCAGACGGTCCATCGCGGCGCCGCCTGGACAACGGATGCGCCGTTTCGCGAGACGGCCGCCGCGATCGGCCAGGCGCGCGCTCGCGGCATCCTCGCGGTCGAGATGGAGGCGGCCGCGCTCTACGCCTTTGCGCGGGCGCGGCAAAAGCCGGTGTTGTGCCTGGCGCATGTCACAAACCAGATGGCGGTCGATGGCGGCGATTTCGAAAAGGGCGAAGCCGATGGCGCACACGCCTCATTGGCGGTCATCGCAGCCGTATCGCGCGTTTGGCGAGAGCGCGAAAGCGGGCAATATTGATGGCGCCTCGGGGCGAATGTTGCGCGATCGCGGTGATGGCCAAAGCGCCTCGCATCGGCGATGCGAAGACCCGCCTCGTGCCGCCTCTATCGGCGGAAGAAGCCGCCGGGCTCAGCGCCTGTTTTATCCGCGACGCGGCCGAAAATATTGCGGCCGCGGCACAAGAAGCGGCAATCGACGGCTATATCGCTTTTTCGCCTCCGGATGCCGAGGCCGAGTTCGCCCCTGTGCTGACGCAGGACACCCGCTTGCTGCCGTCGCGGCGTCCCGGCCTTGGCGCCAGCCTCTTTGACGCTGCCGAGGATCTGCTGGCCACGGGCTACGGCGCGGCATGCCTTATCAATTCCGACAGTCCGACCCTGCCGACCTCTATTCTGATCGATGCCGCACGCGCGCTTTCGTCACCCGGTGACCGGGTTGTGCTCGGCCCTGCGGAGGATGGCGGGTATTACCTGATCGGATTGAAGCAGGCGCATGCACGTCTCTTCGAGGAGATTGCCTGGAGCACGCCGCTGGTCTTCGCGCAAACCGTCGAGCGGGCGCGCGAGATTGGGCTCGAGCCCGTCGTGCTGCCGACGTGGTACGATGTTGACGATGTTGCCGCGCTGCACCGGCTGCATCGCGAATTGTTCCGCGAAGGCGATCAACACGACCGAACCGGAGCGCATCGGGCGCGGCACAGCGCAGCGTTCATGCGGGACCTCTTTCGCAAAGGGATTCTCGGTTGACGATGGGCTCAGTGGGTCACGCGGGCCCGTGAGCCGGGGACGCCTGATCGCCCTTTCGCTAAGCGGCGTAGCCCTTATTGCGCTGACCGGCCCCGCGCTCTTCTTCCAATCGCAAAACGATTTCGCCCGCTTTCTCGCCGTTGCGCTGTTGCAGGGCACGATCTACGCGCTCGCGGTCTGGTCGGTGTGGCGCCTCCGCTCGTCTTCCCGTGTCGTTCTGGGGATCGCGGCCATTGCCGTTTTGATGCGCGTCCCGGTCGTGCTGTCGCCGCCCTATCTGTCGACCGATGTCTATCGCTATGTCTGGGACGGGCGCGTCATCGCAGCCGGCATCAACCCCTATCGCTATGTTCCGGCCGATCCGCATCTGCAAGCGCTCCGTGATCCGGAAATCTTTCCGAACATCAATCGCGCCGACTCGGCCGTGACGATTTATCCGCCTTTTGCCGAAGTCACTTTCCTCGCGGTGACGCGGGTCAGCGAGTCGGTCACCGGGATGAAGGCCGCGATGGTCGGCTTCGAGATCGTCGCCTTTGCTCTGTTGGTTTCGCTTCTCGTGGCGGAGGGATTGCCCGCCGGGCGCGTCGCCGTTTATGCTTGGCACCCGCTGGCTCTCTGGGAGTTTGCCGGCAGCGGCCATATCGATGCCGCACTGGTTGCGCTTGTGGTCGCGGGATTGTGGGCCGCGCGTCGCGGCCGCAACGTGCTGACGGGGTTGTTCCTGGCCGGTGCAACCCTGACAAAACTCTATCCCGCGGTTCTGCTGCCGGCCTTCTTTCGACGCTGGAGATGGGCGACGCCGTTGGCTTTCGGGGCGGCCATCATCGTCGGCTACCTGCCGTTTATTGGGGTCGAATGGCGGGTATTCGGTTTTCTGCCTGGCTATGCCGGCGAGGAAGGGTTTAATGCCGGCGGCGCCGGTTTTTATCTGCTGAGCTTGCTGCGCCACTTGCCGCCGCTCGCAGCGCTGACCGGGGATGCGTATCTGATCGCCGCCGCCGCGATCCTGCTAGCCCTCGCCGTTGCAATCGTGCTCACCCGCAATGATGCCCCTTCGCTGTTCCCAGCTGCCGCCGTACTCGCGACCATCTTTACGATCCTCGTCTCGCCGCATTACCCCTGGTACTTCGCCTGGCTGATCGCCTTCGCCTGCTTCATCCGCTCCATCGCGCTGCTGTGGCTCACGAATGCGTGTCTGCTGCTGTACCTCGTGCCGGTCGGGTTTCATATCGTGCGGGATGATTACCGGCTCGCGGTCGAATCGATCGTCTACGGGCCGTTTGCGGTCCTGGCGGCAATCGATCTCTGGTATCATTGCCGCCGAGCCACCCGGAGCAGCTGAACATGTCGCTCAGCGCACACGAGGCAATCCGACCCAATCCGCGCCGGTATTTCGATCACATCGCGGCCGAGCGCGGCCCGGTCGCAGAAATCGAACCGGTGTGCCTCTATCTCGAGACGACAAACCGCTGCAATTTGCTCTGCACGACCTGTCCGCGCACCTTCGAGGCGCTGGAACCGGCGGCGGATATGAGTTGGGAATTGTTCACCCACATCGTCGACCAGTTCCCCCGCATTGCCCGGATCGTGCTTCACGGCGTGGGCGAGCCGATGATGGTACCCGCGCTGCCGCGGATGGTCCGCTATGTGAAGGACCGCGGCGCCTACGTCCTTTTCAACACGAACGGTACGTTGCTGACCCGGCGCAGGGGACGGGAGCTGATCGACAGCGGTCTCGATGAGCTGCGCGTCTCCATCGATGCGGCCGAACCGCAGGCGTTTAAGCTCGTGCGCGGGCGCGACATGTTCGCTCGCATTATCCGCAATGTGCGCGCCTTCCGGGCGATGCAGCGCGAGCTTGCGGCTGACAGCCCGCGGGTTTCGCTGTGGCTGACCGGGCTCAAGGAAACCGTCGCACAGCTCGGGGATTTTGTGCGCCTGGCGCACGGCATAGATGTCGCCGAGGTGTATCTCCAGCGCCTCGTCTATTTCCCCGAGGGGCAAGGTCTGGCGCGCCCGGAATCGGCGTTGTTTGCCGGCGGCGACGATGAAGAGGGCCGGCTCGTGCGCGAGGCCGAGGCGCTCGCCCGCAAGCTGGGGGTCAGCTTCAATGCATCGGGGGCCACCGACCCCGCCGCCAGCCTCACGCCTCAAGACGAGGCGCAGCCCTGGTCGCTGTGCCGGCGCCCATGGACGCTGATGTATGTCACCGCGCATGGCCGCGCGATCCCGTGCTGCATCGCGCCCTTCTCGATGCGCGGCTATGACAGCTTCACCTTGGGCGACGCGACCCAGCAAAGCCTTCGTGAGATCTGGAACGGGCCGCGTTATCAGACATTCCGCAGCGCGCTGTTGAGCGACAAGCCGCCGACCGCTTGTGCCAGTTGCGGGCTGCGCTGGAGCCTCTGACCGATGCCACGCCCGCGAGTTGTGCTCGTCATTCCGACTCTCAACGAAGAGGACGCGATCGGAGGCGTGCTTGTCGCCGTGCCGCGAGAAATTGTCGATGACATCGTTGTCGCTGATAGCGGCAGTACCGATCGCACCGTCGAGCGCGCGCGAGCGGCGGGTGCGCAAATCGTCAGCCTGCGCGAACGCGGCTACGGCCGCGCATGCCGGGCCGGCGCCGAGGCCGCCCCGTATTGCGACATCATCGTTTTTCTCGATGGCGACGGCAGCGACTGCCCCGAGCTGATCCCGCTTCTCGTCGAGCCGATCGCCGACGGCCGCTATGATTTCGTGATCGGCTCGCGCAGCCGCGGGCAGCGGCAGCCGGGCAGCATGACCGCGCATCAACTCCTGGCCGGCTGGATCATCGGATGGGCGATGCGGCTGCTTTACGGCGTCCGTTACACCGATATGTGCCCATTCCGGGCGATCCGCCGCGACGCGCTTATGCACCTCCCGATGCGCGAAGACACTTATGGGTGGAACCTTGAAATGCAGATGCGGGCGGCGCGCGCCGGATTGCGCATCCTCGAAGTGCCGGTCGCGCATCGCCGCCGCGCCGGTGGGACCTCCAAGGTCTCGGGGAACCTGGGCGGCACCGTCAAGGCGAGCTGGCGCATCCTCGCGACGTTCACGCGCATCGCGGCCGAGGGCCGCGAGCGCGCTTCCACCGCCGTAACCCCGGCCGGGAGGCCTCTGCGATGAACCCGAACCCCTTCTCCGATGTCATCGCGTTCGTCACCAACCCGGTGTGGACGACGGCGGTATTTTGGCTGCTGGTGTTGGCCAGCGTGGTGATCGCGGCCGTTGTCTGGAACCGCTTTCCCGAGCAGCGCACCCCATCGAACCTCGTGCAGTGGCTGATCCGGCTCGTAATGGGTGCCTTCTGGTGGCAGCAGAGCCTGTGGAAATTGCCGCCGCTCTACACCGACCATCCTGAGGCGGCCTTCGGCGAGACCGGGCTCGCCTATTGGATGGGGCTGATGGGCAAGCATGCGGCCATCCCACTGCAAGCGGATTTCGTCAACAACATCGTATTGCCGCACTTCTATCTCTTCGCGCCGGTCGTCTACTCGCTCGAGGTCCTGACCGGCGTATCGCTGATGCTCGGCGGGTTTGTCCGTCTCTTTGCGGTTATCGGCGCCCTGCAAATCCTCAATCTGTGGCTCGGGCTCTACAGCGCGCCCGGCGAGTGGCCATGGACCTATTTCTTCCTGTTCCTGTTGCAGCTGATGTTCGCGATCCATTGCTACGGGCGCGCCCTTGGCATCGATGCGATCCTGGCTGCGGGACAGGGCCGGCGCGCCAATACCGGGATCATGAACCGTCTTCTCGCCGCCGCGACCTAGGGGCGGCACGGCAACCGAGCCAAGGGGCGCTCGCGGCCGGATCACCCCTATCGCCAGTAGAATTTCCGGGCATCTCCGCCACGCAGCACGGGAACTTACCTGTCGCCTCTCTGTAAACCAGGCAAGAGCAAAACGCCGATTGGGGTCGGAAATGCTGAAGCCTCGAGAAAGCACCCTGCTGCTGGAGCTGAATCACCGGCTGCGCGAGCTGTATGTCCGCAAGGCCGAAGCGCAAAACCGTCAGGATCAGGCGCGGGTGGACGCGTTGCAGGCCGAAATCGACGAACTGACGGAGAATTGCGACGAGGTCCTCGACTCCACCGAAGCGATCTGAGGTCTTCGGGCGCGCTTCACTCGACGATCTCGCTGGCCTGCGCCAGCAAGCTTGGGGGGACGCTGAGGCCGAGCGACTGCGCGGTCTTCAGGTTAATCGCCAGCTCGAACCGGGTCGGCGGCTCGACCGGCAGATCGGCGGGCTGGGCGCCGTTCAGGATCCGCTCGACAAACCGGGCCGCACGGCCGAATTCGTCATTCTCATCGGCCGCGAAGGCCATCAACCCGCCCCCGCCGGCGAAGGCGGTAAACGCATAAATCGCGGGCAAACGCGCTCCGTTCGCGAGCGCGATGATCTCGGCACGTTTGGCCGGGCCAAGCGGGCCGGAGGCGACATAAAGCGCGTCATAGCGGTCGCTCGCCAGCCAGCGAAACGCCAGTTCGAGCGCCCGTCCGGTCGGCGCGACAAACTCCACGACCTTGACGTCCATGCGTTCGGCAATATTACGAATGTCGAGCAGCCGTTGTTCGAGGCCGAGATCGTTCCGGGCAATAACGGCGACCCGTCGCAACCCGGGGACCAGCTGCTGCAACAGCTCGAAGCGCTTGGCGATCAATTCGGCCGAGCTCAACGACAGCCCGGTCGCATTGCCGCCGGGTTGCGCCAGGGTGCTGACAATCCCGGCGCCGACAGGATCGCCGACCCCGACAAACACGATCGGGATTGTCGCGCTCGCGCTCCTTGAGGCGAGCGTTGCCGGCGTGCCCTGCGTCACCAGCATTTGCAC
>JBKOVT010000053.1:0-12011 GCA_046724035.1 Pseudomonadota bacterium
CGGCATCACCGAGTGGGCGGAGCACCGCTTGCCACTGCGCAAGAAAGTGCCGCTCGGCGATCGCGGCTGGGTCACGCGCGAGCGGCCGAAGATCGACCGCATCGCCTGCCCGTGGCTGATCCGCCGCTTTATCGATCCGGAGGCGACATTTCTCTACGTTCCGACCGAGCAGGTGTTCGATGTCGCGCGGGTGACCGGCGCTGTCCCCTACGACATCCCTGGCTCCGAGCCGTTCTCGCATGACGGCGAGCTCTGCAGCTTTGACGCCTTTCTGAAGGTCTACGGCATCAAGGACCCGGCGCTCGATGCGCTTGCCGTCATCGTGCGCGGCGCGGATACCTCGCGGCCGGAATTGGCGCCCCAATCGGCGGGGCTTCTCGCCCTGTCGCTCGGTCTATCGGCGAATTTCGCGGACGACCATCAGATGCTCGAGCACGGCCTCGTGATGTACGATGCGTTCTACGCCTGGTGCCGCAGCTGTCAGGACGAGAAGCACAATTGGAACCCGGCCGCCGCCTGATTCGGAGGAGAAGCGCGTGACCGAGCTGACCGCGAACGGCGTCACAAAACCGGTGCCGGCGCACGGCGTCTCATTCGGCGAGGCGCTGCGTGTCTGGATGCGGGTTGCGGCGCTGTCGTTTGGCGGACCGGCCGGGCAGATCGCGGTCATGCACCGCATCATCGTCGATGAGAAGGGCTGGGTCGGCGAGCGGCGCTTTCTGCATGCGCTGAGCTATTGCATGCTGTTGCCGGGCCCCGAGGCGACGCAGCTGGCGATCTATATCGGCTGGCTGATGCACCGCTGGCCCGGTGGCATCGCGGCGGGCGGGCTGTTTGTATTGCCCGGCATCGTCGCGCTGATGGCGCTGAGCTGGATCTATGCGCTCTACGGGCAGGTGCCGGTCATCGCGGCATTGTTTTTCGGGCTTAAGGCGGCGGTCCTCGCGATCGTCCTTTACGCGGTCTACCGCGTCGGCAGCCGCGCCTTGAAAAGCGGCGCAATGATCGCAGTCGCGGCGCTCGCCTTTGTCGCGATCTTTTTCAGCAATGTGCCGTTCCCGCTCATCGTGCTGGCGGCCGGGATCATTGGCTTTGTCGGCGCGCGCGCCGGTTCGGCGGCTTTTGTCGTCGGCGAGGGCCACGGTTCGGCCAGCGCCGATGCGACCGATGACAGCCTCCTCGGCGAGGAGCTTCCGGTTCACGCGCGGCCGACGATCGGGCGCGCGCTGCGCGTCTCGGCGGTCTGGCTCGTGCTGTGGCTCGGTCCCGTCATCGCGATCGTCGCGACGCTCGGCGCCGGCCACACCTTCAGCGAGATCGGCGGCTTCTTTGCGAAGATGGCGGTCGTGACCTTTGGCGGCGCTTATGCCGTGCTCGCCTATATGGCGCAGCAGGCGGTCGAGACTTATGGCTGGCTCCGGCCGGGCGAGATGCTCGACGGGCTCGGCATGGCCGAGACGACGCCGGGCCCCTTGATCATGGTCGTGCAGTTCGTCGGGTTTATGGCGGCCTACCGC
The DNA here is from genome assembly GCA_046724035.1 of Pseudomonadota bacterium. Classification (GTDB taxonomy): domain Bacteria; phylum Pseudomonadota; class Alphaproteobacteria; order ATCC43930; family CGMCC-115725; genus DATARH01. The sequence continues at coordinate 1,518 of JBKOVT010000053.1, forward strand.
GATCCGGGCGCGTTGCCGCCGCTGCTCGCCGGCACCTTGGGCGGCCTCCTCGCGACCTGGACGACCTTTGTCCCGTGTTGGCTGTGGATCGGGCTTGGCGCGCCCTTTATCGAGCGCTTGCGCGACAACAAGCCGCTTTCGGGCGCGCTCGCCGGCATCACCGCCGCGGTCGTCGGAGTGATCCTGAATCTGGCGATCTGGTTCGCGTTGCACACGATCTTTCGCGAGACGGTGCCGCTGCGCTGGCATGGGCTCGGTTTCGACATGCCGATATTGGCGAGCATCAATCCGTGGGCACTCATCCTGTCGCTCGCCGCAATTGTCGCGATCTTCCGCTTCAAGGCCGGCACGATCCAGACGCTCGCCGCCTGCTCCGCCCTTGGCATCCTGCTCTATCTCGCGGGGCTGGTCGCGCCATGAACCTGTTTGCAGAAAAAGGAGCCGAGACATGACGACTGAGCTGGATCGACGCAGTTTTGTGCAGGCCGGATCGGTGTTGACCGCCGGCGGCGTGGTGACGGCGGCGATTGGGGCTGGAGAAGCCGCGGCGCAAACACCGGCACCGGCCGGGACCGCGCAACCTGCCGCGGCGCCCAAGCCGAAGAGTTTCGATATGAAGCCGATGCCGTTCGATCCGAAAAAGATCAAGGGCATCTCCGAGAAGCTGTTGATCAGCCATTACGAGAACAATTACGGCGGCGCGGTGAAGCGGCTGAACGCGATTCTCGAGCAACTCGCGGGGCTCGATTACGCAAAGGCCCCCGGGTTTCAGATCAACGGGCTAAAGCGCGAGGAATTAATCGCGACCAATTCGATGATCCTGCACGAGCTGTATTTCGCGGGGCTCGGCAGCGATGAGAGCCAGCCCGGCGAGGCGCTGAGCGAAGCGCTGACCCGCGATTTCGGCAGCATCGATCGCTGGCGTGCCGAATTTATCGCGGTGGGCAAGGCCGAGGGCGGCGGCTCGGGCTGGGTATTGCTGAACTGGGATCCGCGCAACAAGCGCCTTGTCAATGCCTGGGCCGCCGATCACACGACGACCCTCGCCGGCGGCCAGCCGATCCTCGCGCTCGATATGTACGAGCACGCCTATCAGATGGATTACGGCGCCAAGGCGGGCGACTACGTCGAAGCCTTTATGCGCGCGATCCACTGGACCAACCCCAACATTCTCTTCGCGCAATATAGCTGAGCATGAAGACGCTTGCGGGAGCCATCCGCTTCGCGGTGCTCATCGCATTGCCGGCTGCGGGCTGGGCGCAAGCGCCCGGTCCGCCGCTCGCGCTCGACACCAAGATTCCGCTCGGGGCGGTCAGCGGCCGCATCGACCATCTCGCCGTCGATCTCAATCGGCAACAGCTTTTTGTCGCCGAGCTCGGGAATGACAGTCTCGGTATCGTCAATCTTGCGGCGCGCAAGATGCGCAGCACGATGCCCGGGCTGAAAGAGCCGCAGGGCATCGGCTATGAGCCATCGGCCGATACGGTCTATGTCGCAAATGCCGGAGACGGCTCGGTGCGACTGTTATGGGCGGAGGACTTGACGAGCAAAGGTCGCATCGATCTGGGCGAGGACGCCGATAATGTCAGGATCGATACTGCGCGGCATCGGGTGCTTGTCGGCTATGGCAAGGGCGCGCTTGCAGTCATTGAACCGAAGAGCCGGGCAAAAATTGCCGACATCCCGCTTAAGGCACATCCCGAAGGGTTCCAAATTGACGAAGGTGCCGCGCGAGCCTTTGTCAACCTGCCCGATGCAGGGCAGATCGCGGTTGTCGATCTGGAGAAGGGTCAAGCGGTCGCGACATTGCCCACCCAGGGCCATCGCGCGAATTTTCCGATGGCTCTCGATCGCGAAGCGGGACGAGTCCTTGCGGTGTTTCGCAGCCCGCCGCGGCTGTTGGTGCTGTCGAACGAGGGTGCGGTTATCGCCGATGTCGATACCTGCGGCGATGCCGACGATGTGTTTGTGGATGCGAAGCGCCGCCGCGTGTATGTCAGCTGCGGTGCCGGCGTTGTCGATGTGTTTGAGGAAGGCGCCGGTTCTTATCAGCGGATTGCTCGAATTCCGACCGCGTCCGGCGCGCGCACCTCGCTATTTGTTCCCGAGCTCGATCGTTTGTTTGTCGCGGTGCGGGCGAGCTCCGGCGAGCCCGCGGCGATCTGGGTGTTTCAGCCAAGCCCATGACCAGGATCGAAACCGCTCCGGCCCGGGCGGGCGGCACACGCGACGCTGTACGCATCCTCGCCGCGCGGGGGTTGCGCGCCTTCGGTGACGGGGGCGTCTCGCTGCTCGTGCCGATCTACCTGCTGCAGCTCGGCTTCAGCGCGCTGGAGATCGGCGCGATCGTCACCAGCACGCTGATCGGCACCGCGCTGGTGACGTTGTGGGCCGGGCTGGTCGCCAACCGCTATTCGGTGCGCCGGCTGCTGCTCGCCGCCGCATTGCTGATGATCGCGACCGGCGCCGGGTTTGCGATGACGACGGCGTTCTGGCCGCTTTTGCTGATTGCCTTCGTCGGCACGATGAACCCGACTTCGGGCGATGCCAGCATCTTCCTGCCGCTCGAGCAGGCCGCGCTGGCGCAGACTGCCGAGCCGCGTCGCCGCACGGCGGTCTTCGCGCGTTACAGCGTCATCGGCTCGCTCGCCGGCGCGCTCGGCATCCTCGCAGCCTCGATCCCCGATCTCGCCGCGGATTGGGGCATCGGCCGCCTCGCCGTCATGCAGCTGATGTTTATCGGCTACGCGGTACTCGGGCTCGTTTCACTCATGCTTTACCGGCCGCTGTCGCCGGCGATCGAGGCGGAAGCGACATCGCAGAAACCATTGGGCCAATCGAAGCGGCTGGTTTACGGACTCGCCGCGCTGTTCGGCATGGACTCCTTTGGCACCGGATTTCTCGTGCAATCGCTTTTGGCGTTGTGGCTCTACCAGCGCTTTCAGCTTTCGGTGACCGCCGCGGCCGCGATCCTCTTCTGGAGCGGCATCTGCTCGGCGATTTCTTACCTGATCGCGGTGCCGATCGCGGCCCGCATCGGACTCATCAACACGATGGTGTTCACGCATCTGCCGTCGAACATCTTGTTGGCGCTGGTCCCGTTCGCGCCGAATTTGACGATCGCGATCGCGCTGCTCCTGGCGCGCAGCGCCTTGTCGCAAATGGATGTGCCGACCCGCAGCTCCTATGTCATGGCGGTCGTGACGCCGGAGGAGCGGCCCGCCGCGGCAAGCATCACGCAGGTGCCAAAGACCTTCGCCTGGGCGGCGGGGTCGCTGATCTCCGGTTATCTGCTGACCCTGTCGAGCTTTGGCTGGCCATTGCTGATTGGCGGCATCGTCAAGGCCGCGTACGACATCCTGCTGCTGGTCAAGTTCCAGAAAGTCCGCCCGCCCGAGGAGCAGGGGGGCGCAGCGCCGGCCGAAAAAGGCGCGGCGCCACGAAGCTTGTCCGCATCATAGGGCTGCGATAAGGGATGGCGAGCGGGGGGCCATCCATCGCGGAGGTAAGACATGAGCGACAGCGGCGGCATCAAGGTGCTCGGGATTTGCGGCAGCCTGCGTAAAGGCTCGTTCAATATGGCGGCATTGCGCACCGCGATCGAACTGAAGCCGGCCGGCATGAGCGTCGAGGTCGCCGACATCTCGCAAATCCCGCTCTACAACGAGGATGTCCGTGCCCAGGGCTTTCCGCCGCCGGTGCAGAAATTGCGGGAGCAAATCGCGGGGGCGGACGCGCTGCTCTTCGCCTGCCCCGAATACAATTATTCGATGTCGGGGGTGTTGAAGAACGCGATCGATTGGGCCTCGCGCCCGCCCGATCAGCCGTTTGCCGGCAAGCCCTGCGCGATCCTCGGCGCCGCCGCCGGAATGGCGGGTGGCGCCCGCGCACAAGGCGATCTGCGCCGCAGCATGGTCTTTCTCGACATGCACCCGATCAACAAGCCCGAGGTGCTGATCGGGCAGGCCCAGACCAAGTTCGATGAGAGCGGCAAGTTGCTCGACGAAGCGGGGCGCGGCTTCATCCGAGACATGATGGCGGCGCTCGATCGCTGGACGCGGCAGATCGGCGGAAAGAAATAGGGCTGGATCGGTTGCGTGCGTCTTCGAGACGCCCGCTGCGCGGACTCCTCAGGATGAGAAGGGTGATGATGCGATAAGCAGCATAACCTCATCCTGAGGAGCGTTCCGGCGAAGCCGGGGCACGTCTCGAAGGACGCAACGAGACACATGCAGCCTTCTTCGCGCTTGGCCTCTGCCAACGGGCCTTGCCTGTATTGGGAGGAAACACGATGGAGCTCGATTTCACCGATAAGGTCGCGCTGATCACCGGCGCCGGTAACGGCATCGGCCGCGCGACGGCGCTCGCCTTTGCGAAAAGCGGCGCCAAGGTCGTCGTCGTCGACCGCGATGCGGCGGGCGGCGAGGCAACCGCCGGCATCATCCGCCAGCAGGGCGGCGAGGCGCGGTTTGTCCAGGCCGACGTCACAAAATCCGCCGAAGTGCAAGCTTATGTGAAGGCGGCGCTCGACGCCTACGGCAAGATCGACTGCTTCTTCAATAACGCCGGCATCGAAGGCTCGGTAAAGCACACGGCCGAATATGACGAAGCGGTCTTTGACCAGGTCATCTCGATCAATGTGAAAGGCGTGTTTCTCGGGCTGCGCCATGTATTGCCGGTCATGCTGCAGCAGAAGCAGGGCGCGATCGTCAACACCGCGTCGGTCGCGGGCCTTGTCGCGACGCCGGGCATGCCGGCTTATGTCGCCTCGAAACATGCCGTGATCGGGCTGACGAAGACCGCCGCCGGCGAGGTCGCGCGGCAGGGCGTGCGCGTCAATGCGGTGTGCCCGGGGCCGGTCGATACGCGGATGATCCATTCGCTCGAACAGCAGCTCAATCCCGGCGACCCCGCGATGGTCGGGCGCCGATATCAAGCGGCGATCCCGATGGGCCGCTATGTCGTGCCCGATGAAATCGCCAACACCGTGCTTTTCCTGTGCTCCGATCTCGCGGCCGCGATCACCGGCGCGCAATATGTCGTCGATGGCGGGCGCACCGCGACCGGCGGCGCCGTCACGCAGGCGCTTCAGCAGGATTAGGGAGAGGCGGCGCTCAGATCTTGCCGATCGCGTCGAGCACTTCCGACCGGGTCAGGATTTGCGGCAGCACGTTCGGCGTGCCGGAGCGGTCGTAGAGCAGGTAGAGCGGCACACCGCTGCGCCCGAATTTCTGCAGCCAGGCGGTGATCTCCGGGTCCTGCCGGGTCCAGTCGCCCTTGAGCGCAACGATCTGATGCTCGGCAAAGGCCTGCTGCACCGCCGCGGTATCGAGGGTCGCGTGCTCGTTGACGAGACAGGTGATACACCAGGCCGCGGTCAGATTGACAAAGACCGGGTGGCGCTCGGCTGTCAGCGCGTCGAGGCGCGAAGGGCTGAACCGTTCGTACCGCAGCCCGTCGCGGCTTGCCGTCTGTTCGGGCCGGGCGCTGGAAGGTGTTGCCGTGAGCGCGAGTACGAGCGCCGCTGCCGTCCCCGCCGCGGCAAGCGCGGTGCCGGCCCGGCGCATCGCGGGTCCGGCGAGACGGGTCGTGCCATAGACCCAGACGGCGAAGCCGACCAGCACGAGGCCGAGCAACGCCATCAGCGCGCCCTCCGGCCCGACCTCCTGGATCAGCACCCAGATGAGCCACGCGACCGTCCCGTAGAGCGGGAAGGCGAGCAGCTGCTTCAGCAGCACCATCCACCGGCCCGGGCGCGGCAAAAGCCGGGCAAGGCCGGGGATCAGCGTCGCGATCGTCAATGGCAGCGCTAGGCCAATGCCGAGCGCGACAAAGATCGCCAGAGCCAGCGGCGCCGGCGCGAGCAAGGCAAAGCCGAGAGCCGCTCCCATAAAGGGCGCCGTGCAAGGGGTTGCGACAATCGTCGCGAGGATTCCGGTGGCAAAGGCGCCGCCGATCCCCTCTCGGCCGGCAAACCGTCCGCCAACACCGGCCAAGCCAAAGCCAAAATCGGCGACGCCGGAGAGGCTTAACCCCATCGCAAAGAGTAGGTAGGCGAGGAGGCCGACGACGACCGGCGACTGCAATTGAAAGCCCCAGCCAACAGCCGATCCGCCGGCGCGCAACATCAACAACGCGCCGCCCAATGCCGCGAAGCTGAGGATGACGCCCGCGGCATAGGCGGCAGCATGGTGATGCGCGGCGCGGTCGCCAATCCCGGCGAGACCGACGAGCTTGAGCGACAATACGGGAAAGACGCAGGGCATCAGGTTCAAGACGATGCCGCCGAGCAGCGCGAAGAGCAGCGCCTGCCACCACGCGATCTCGGCAGAGCTTTCCGTAGCGGGAAGCGCGGCTGGTGTTGCGCGCAGCGAGACTGCTTGTTCGCCGCCCTTCCCTCCGTGGAGAACGAGCAGGCCGTCGAGTGATTTCGGCACGATCGCGGCCGGGGTGGTCGCGCGCTGCAGCAGCAGCTCGAAAGCGTCGCCGCGGCGCTGCAATTTCGGCTCGGCGGCGGCATCGACCACATTCGCATCGAAGGGGAAGAAGATAGCGCTCGGCTGTTCGATCCCCGAAAAAGCGGCGTCCGGCAGCATCAACCGCAGCTGGTCTTTGGTCACTGCAAAGCGGGCCTCGAACGCCGCCGGTTTCGGCAGGTGGCTGCGGGCCGCGGCGAACAGCTCGGTAGCGGCCGGGTCGGGCGGGGCTGGCTTGGCGGCGACCGGGAGTGCAAGCGCCAGCTTGGCTTCGCCCGGGATGCAAATATCGGAGCAGACAAGCCAGGAGGCCGCGGCCTCCAGGCGTGCTGCCTCGCCCGGCTTTACATCCTGGCCAACCGCGATCGGGATCAGAAGGTCGACGGTGTCGCGGTACCCGTAATTGCCGAGCCCCTCGACGACAAAGCGCTCCGGCACGGGCCAGACGATGTCGCCGGCGCTAAAACCGGGCGGCAGGGTCCAGGCGATCTCGGTCGGAAGCCCGGAATCGCCGGGATTGCGCCAGTAAGTGTGCCAGCCCGGCGCGATATCGAGATGCAGATCGACCCACAGCGTCGCCCCTGGCGCAATCGCGGCGAGCTCGGGTACGAGCCGCGCTGTGACGGGATGCGGCTCAGCTGCGGGCCCGGCCGACGCCGGCGCCCAGGCCGCCAAACCGAGGGCGAAAACGGCAGCGAGCCGAACCGCCAGTCGCGCCAGGCGCTTCTCGTTAAGAAAGCTCATTATGGGCAAGATCATAGCAGAAATTGCGGCATTCCGGCGGCCGGCGCCGGCCGGAATGGCCGTTAGAGGCGCGCTGCGCTATCGTCGCGGCCACCCGCAGCGGGAGAGGGCCATGGCAAGTCCGCGCACCCTGGCCGTCGATATCGGCGGCACGGGCGTGAAGCTCGCTCTGCTCGACGATAAGGGACGCATTATCGGCAAGAGCCTTCGCGTGCCGACCCCGATGCCGCCGGTCGCGCCCGAGGCGCTTGCGGCCACGATCGATGCCGCTGCCGCGCCGCTTGGGCATTTCGACCGCGCCTCGGTCGGGTTTCCCGGCATGGTGCGCAACGGGCGGGTGCTGACCGCACCGCATCTCGGCACCGAAGTCTGGGCCGGCTTTGACCTGCAGCAGACATTGGCCGAGCGCTGGAAGAAACCGGTGCGGGTCATGAACGATGCCGATGTGCAGGGCTTCGGCGCGATCAAAGGTCGGGGCGTCGAAATGGTGCTGACGCTCGGGACCGGAGCCGGAACGGCGCTCTTCGAGAACGGGCGGGTGTTGCCGCATCTCGAACTCGCGCACCATCCAATCCACGGAAAAAAGACCTACGACGAATATGTCGGCAACGCCGCGCTCGACCGCAAAGGCCACAAGAAATGGAACAAGCGCGTCGAGCGGGTGGTCGAGATCCTGCGCCGGCTCGTCAATTTCGATCATCTCTATCTCGGCGGCGGCAATGCGAAGCACATCTCGTTTCCGCTGCCGTCCGATGTGACGATCGTGCCGAACAGCGACGGGCTGACCGGCGGCATCGCGCTGTGGCAGGGCGTGGCGGGAGCATCGAGTGTGTCGCGCGAGCGCAGCAACGCGGCTGCGCGCAAGAAGGCTCTACCGAAGACGGGTGTCCGTGCGACGCGAGCCTAACCGGCTCCGGCTTGTGGGCGCCGTGCGCGGCGATCCGCCGCAAGATCCCGGCCGTTAATCCGGCGGGACGGGACGGGTTCGGAGAGCTATTAGAGCGCCAGGCGGCCCGGGGCCGCCATGTGCAGGGGGAGGTGGGGGCCTTGCTGACGCGGCGCGTCTTGCCGGCCGGGCTGCTGCTCGGCATGGCGCTGATCATCGCATCCTGCGCGGCGCCCACCGGACCGAGCGGCCTTGGCGTGGTGGGGAGCGACGCGCATATCCCGCCCTATGCGCGCGTGCCCTATCAGCCCTTCTCGCGCGAAGCGGCGATCCAGATTGCCCATCGCGAATGGCGCGCTTTTGGTCAGCCGGTCGTGCTGCCGCACACCGAGCTGCCGTTCGACAATGAGCGCGTCGAGGGGCTGTGGCAGCGGGTCGGTGATTACTGGTGGCTGGGCCTCTCGCTCGGCGATCGCGACCAGGGCTTCACCGGCATGCACGACCAGAACGGCCGGGTCTTCTCGGCCGCCGAGGACGAGAATTTCGCGTGGTCGGCCGCCTTCATCGACTATGTCATGCGGATGGCGGGAGCCGGGCGCCGCTTTCCCTATTCATCGACCCACTCCGATTACATCAACGCCGCGCGCCAGGGCGGATCGGGTTTGGTGATCTCGGCGCATCCGCCGGAAAGCTATGCGCCGCAGCGCGGCGATCTGATCTGCTATTCGCGGACGCGTCGCCCGATCCGCTACGCCGAGCTGCCGACCGGGCGCTTTCCCGGGCATTGCGATCTCGTCGTCGCGACGCGACCGGGTCTTCTCGACGTCATCGGCGGCAATGTGGATAATTCGGTGTCGATGAAGCACGTGCCGGTGACAACAAACGGGCTGCTCGCGAACCCGGACGGCACGATCGTCGATCCCGACAATGCCTGGTTTGTCGTGTTGCGGGTGCTCTACGACCGGTAGACCGCTGCGGCTATTTCGGGTCGCCGAGCGCGGCGCGCACCTCGCGCCCGCGTCCGCCGTCGATCATCGCGTCCTGCAATGCCGGCTCGCGATCGAGCACCCTTCGGTAGATCGCCGCCACCGCCGCGACGATCTCGCCATTGCGCCCGAGCAGCTCGTCGCCGAACTCGAGGATGCGGAGATTAGGCCAGGCACGCGGACGAATTTGCGACACAGCTTCGAGCGCCTCGATGGCCGGGCGATCCGGCCGGGTCTGCGCCAGGATCAGCGCTGCCGACGCGGTCGAGCGCGACACTCCGGCATGACAATGGATCAGGAGGTGGGCGGGCGCCTCTTCGATCAGCTCGCGGCCGAAGGTGAGCAGGCGCTCGACATCGGCTTTCTGGGGCGCGAGGCAGTTCGGGCGCGTCTCGATGATGTCGTGAAACCGCAATCCCAGCCGCCGATGCGGCGCAAAGGCGGCGAAGGCCGGCGGATCCAGCATGTCGGGATCGAGAATCGACAAGACATGCGTGACCCCGGCTTCGCAATGCTCATCGAGCTCGGGGATGCCGCAAATCGTCAGGCGGAACGGGGCGAAAGTGCTCAGCTCGGCAACCATGCTGCAGGACGCTCGGCGCGCCGATCAGGTCTCGACCGGCTCGCTTTCCTCGCTGTCGGTTTCCTGACGCTCCGGTTCGCCCCGAAGCCGCCGCGCGCGGGTGACTGCCCGGTCGAGCTCCTCCATCGTGCAGAGCCCGAGGCTCACCGGATGACGCGGCTTGATGTTCGGGCTGTTCCAATGCGTGCGGTCGCGCACCGCTGCGATGGTCGGCTTTGTCGTGCCGATAAGTTTCGAGATCTGGCCGTCCGACAACTCCGGATGGCTGCGCAATAGGTACATGATCGCGTCCGGCTTGTCCTGCCGCTTCGAGATCGGCGTATAGCGCGGTCCCTTGTGTTTGACAAATTGCTGCGGGACTGCCTGGTCGGACAGTTTGAGCCGCGCCTCGGGATCGGCTTGGCAGCGCTCAATCTCCTCGGTCGTTGTCTGACCGTTGGCGACCGGGTCGAGCCCCTGCATCTGGACGGCCACCTCGCCATCGGCGATCGCCTGCACTTCGAGCGGGTGCAGACCGCAGAAATCGGCGATCTGGTCGAAGGTCAACGAGGTGTTCTCGACCAGCCATACGGCGGTCGCTTTCGGCATCAAAGGAGCGGGCATGACCACTTTCCGGAGTGACGCGCGCTAACGCGCGCTTTTGCTGTGCCATATAATGGGCTTCGGGGGCCGAGGGAAGGAGGACGCGATGGATGAGGAGGATCTGCTGCCGCAGCGTCAGCCGAAAAAGCCGAAGGATTTGACGCTATTGGGGATTGCCGAGCTCGAGGACTATATCGCCGGATTGGAGAGCGAGATCGCCCGCGCCCGCGCCGAAAT
>JBKOVT010000340.1:0-5303 GCA_046724035.1 Pseudomonadota bacterium
TAACCAGCACGAGCTCGGCCGAGGTACGTCTTTCGCCCTCCTTTATGGCGTCCGACAGCCGTTCACGATCGGCTTGGGAAAGCCTCGTCGGACTTACCATCTGCCGCTTGCACCTCCACCGCCGAACGATCCGCCGCCACCGGAAAAGCCGCCGAAACTGTCATTGCGAGAGGATCCGCCGGCGCTCCAAATGCCTCCGACCATCGGACCAATCCACATCCCGCGGCGTCGCCCGAACAGCCCAAACACAACGAAAAAGATCACTACCAACAGCACGAGTGCGGATAGCGGATCATCGCCGGGCTCCGATTTAGTTACAGGGATAGTGTTTTTAGGGTCACCCCCCAAAGCACCGAGCAAAGCGGCGGTGCCGGCAACCACACCGCGATCGAAATCGCCCTGTCGGAAAGCCGGTAGGAGATCACGCTCGATAATCGCGCGGCTGATCGCATCCGTCAGGCGACCTTCAAGCCCATACCCGACCTCGATCCGGACCTGACGCTCTTTCTGGGCGATGATTAGTAAGGCGCCGGTATTCTTACCCTTCTTGCCGATGCCCCACGCGCGGCCAAGACGATAGCCAAAATCCTCGATTGGAAATCCCTGAAGCGAGGACAGCGTGACGACGACCACCTGCTCGCCGGTTGCCTGTTCGTGTGCTGCGAGCATTCCTGTGAGGCGTTGCTCGGCGGCGGCCGAGAGAATGTTCGCCTCATCGACAACACGCCCGCTCAGGGCCGGAAAAGTTGGTTCGGCAGCCCCGGCAATTGATGCCAGCAGCAGAACAATAATCCAAATGCCTAGTGGCAAAAAACCGATCCGGCTGCGCATCAGAAACGAACCTTCGGCGCCTCCTGTGCCTCTTGAGAGATTGTGAAGGTCTCCTTGATTTTGGCCTCTCGATAGAACATCGCCGCGATCCAACGCCCCGGGATGGTACGCAGCTCGGTATTGTAGGCCTGAACCGCATCGATATAGTCGCGACGGGCAACCGAGATGCGGTTTTCTGTTCCTTCAAGCTGAGACTGCAAAGAGAGAAAATTCTGGTTCGCTTTGAGATCGGGATACTGCTCGGCAACGGCGAGCAAGCGGGACAGCGCGGTCGTCAGTGCGGCCTGATTTTCCTGGAAGCGCTTGAAGGCTTCCGGGTTGGTCAGGATGTCGGAAGGGATCGTCATCTGCGTCGCTTTGGCGCGCGCCTCAACGACCGCCGTCAATGTCTGCTCCTCATGCCGCGCGTAACCCTTTACGGTTTCGACAAGGTTCGGGATCAGATCAGCGCGGCGTTGGTATTGGTTGAGCACCTGACTCCAGGCCGCTTTTGCCTGTTCATCGAGGGTCGGAAGCCGGTTGATCGCCGCACAACCCGAAAGTCCTAATGTTAGCAACACAGCAAGAAGAAGCCGGCTCAGCGGCATCCTTTGGCTGGGTAAAAAGCTCTGGTTGACGACATAGGAAGGGGCAGTCATGAGAGCCTCCCGCTCAATTTTCTATCCGATTAAACCTCATACAGCGAATTTTTGTTGAGCCGATCGGTCGATCAGAGCGGCACTCTGGGCTCGGCGCCAGGGGAACGTCCGTTCGGCTTTGAACGGCCGAAGGGGGGATAGGCGCCGACCCAGCAAAGCCGCCTGGGCAAGGGTTTCGGCAGAGCCCGCGCCAGCCTGATCAGGTCATGGCTGATCCGCCGCAGGCTGCGCACGAGCGGATCCGGATCGGGGGCAGTCGTCAGATGCTATTGCGCTCGCGGCCCGCATCGGCGTCTCTGCGACACAGCGCTCGATCGTGCTGCGGATGCGGTCATGGAGCGCGAGCACCGCGGCGGGGTGGACGGGCTCGGTGATTCCGGCGAGAAGGAGCAAGAGCTGCTCGCGCATGGGGGTCAGCGCATCGGCGGCCGCCGCAGACAACAACCGGTACGCCCGGGACGGGGTGATCGGCGAGGGCGACGCCGAGTCCGACGACACAGCCGAGGGCGATCTCGATCAAACGCTCGATCGCGGCCTGCGCCGGGCCGGCGTCGCCGTGCGGCACCAGGAGCACGATGATCGCGGTGACCGGCGCGACCCGGTAGCTCGGCCACCGCGCGACCAACGCGGTGAGCGGAAGCAACGCCGCCGGCCAGCGGTCGCGAGCGTTCCCGGATGCGGGCTCGCCGCGCCGAGCGCCGCGCCCCAGAAGGCCCCGGCGACGCTGCCGACCAGCCGATCGATGCATACAGCGCCATAGCGACGAGGAGCAGGAACGCCCAAGGCAATCGCCGAAAGTACGAGGAGTGCGAGCCCGGATTGGGTAATGCCGCCGCAAGTGGCTCTGCACATCGGTACGCACGCGAACATCGGTGCGCTTGTACAGCCGCTGAGGATCGCTCTCACGCAGGCCACGCGGGTCGGGGCGATGGTTTGCGATGCCGTGCCATGTGTTGAAGCAACCTCGTGATGTGCGCGAGGGTCACCGGATGCATCGGGGCAGCGGCTTGGTACTGTGCCGGCATAACCGTCAATGTTGTCGGTGCGCTTCATCGGGGTCTTCGGTGAAACGTTTGGCATTGGTCACCTCCAGATTGAAAAACCCTGATACCTCGATGCTGAAACCCGCGTCGGCCGCTTCCCGCATGGCACGGGAGAGGAAATCGGCTTGGGTTTCGCTATCGTCAATTTCACCACGAACCCAAGTCAAACCCGGGACAACGTCGATACCGGGTTTCTCGACTGGCTGAGCGAACCGCCAACTGTCGACGATCGAATAGCCGATCCGGCCGGTCTGCATCAGAACACCCCTTTCCATTCCTCAGGCCACATCTCGCGCGGTAATGAAGCGGCAATGCCGAGCAGCGCGGCATCGCCGGCAGCATCGGGCGGCTTTTCGAGCGTCACACTCGAGAAGGGGATCGGCAGATTGCGCGATGTCAGCTCAGCCGGGGTGGCGATCTTACATTGGCCTTCGCCAATCGCGGCGGTGGCCGCGATAACGCGTGCGAGAGAAGCGAGCTGTGGAGAATGACACGATCGCAGTAGACCGGCTGGCGCCGATTGTTGGCCGCGATATCGCTCAGTATCGTCTTTCGCGAGCGGCCTCCACGCGGGCCTTCAGAGAGAAGAAAAAGAGGTGGTGAGCCGGCGGCGTTCGTAATCGATCAGGAGGTGCTTTGGCCCGAATTCGCCAGGCGCAAATTGATATCAGTCGGCGCCTTGGGCCCAGAGGCAGGTGACCGGAGAGATCAATCCCAATTGTCGCGAAGACCTGCGAGCAGCGGGAGGGCAAGGGGGATGGCGCCGCGGCCGGAACAGGTGTGCAGATCGTGAGTGTGGAACAGCGCTGGGTAATCGCGGCGGCCGTGACTAGCACCAACACGCCGCATGCTGCGTTTGCCAAATCGTCGGCCCCGCCCGGCGATTCACGCGATCGCGGGCGGACCGGGAGGTGCGACGTTCGAGACTGAGGAGCTGATGCATCAACCGATGATGCTCGATCAGCCGGGCGCGGCCCGCCGAACAACGGCAGCGCGTCAAGATAGATCGCGGAGCGGTCGCGCTTACTTTGATCGTACCGAACGCCCTCTTTGCCGAAAGCTTCGATGACCCACTGAGCTGCATTGTTCCGCTGCGGAAAGACAAAAACTGACAGGCTATATTTCCGCCGCCCGGTCCGAGGTTTGACAACGGCGCTCGGGTCGAACGTTGCGCGCTTCTCGAACCAATGAGATCGCCGAGCTGCTGCGCCAGTACCACTGCGCTGAGGTGACCGGCGGTCGCTAAATGCCGCGTCAGGATTTCTTCTCGGCAGCCACGCGGAGCACATCGGTCACAAATGTCCAGCGGCATCGTCGCGACTCAAAAAGGGAGGTCTCCCCCGCTTCGCCTGACCGACCAGGGCGCTAGGATGAGCGTTCCAGAGCTTGAACAACTCGCGCGGGAGATCGCGGAGATAAGGCCATGATCAGCTGGCTGCGCCTTAACTCGAGCCGCTAGCGCACTGATCCGGTTAACCGCAGAAGGTAGCCTCTCAGTTTAAATGAGACAGTTAGCCGAGGATAATCGCGTGTCAGAACGAACGGCGATCAGCGAATCAGTCGGCTGGCGAGTGAAGGCCGGAAAAGGATAGCACTCGGTGAAGCGCGTAAATGGAGCCCCGCTGCAATGGCGGGGTGCTTTTTTCTGGCACCCGAACTGGCACCCAACGCGCGAGTATTGGCCAACATCAGACGGGACGCGACAGGGCGACAGGCGCGCGGTGACCGGCATAAAGCTTGACGTTCCGGGCTACAGGAGGAGGTGACAGGACACCAATCGCCCCGTATACATCGCGCTCCGGCCGTTCTGCGAGGCAGCCTTAACCATGACCCCCCGCCCGAAACCGCTGATGCTGTGCATCCTCGACGGGTGGGGCGAGCGGTCGAACGGCGCCGACAACGCGATCGACAAGGCCAAGACCCCGGTCTGGCACGAATTGATGCGCCGCTGGCCGCACGCCCACCTCAATGCGAGCGAGCATTATGTCGGCCTGCCCGACGGGCAGATGGGCAATTCCGAGGTCGGTCACACGAATATCGGCGCCGGCCGGGTCGTCCTGCAGGATCTGCCGCGTATCGACAAGGCGCTGGCCGACGGCAAGGTCGCAAACCTGCCGGCGCTGCAGGATTTTATCGCCAAGCTCAAACAGAGCGGCGGCACCGCGCATGTCATGGGGCTCGTGTCGCCGGGCGGCGTGCATTCGCATCAGCGCCAGATCGCCGCGCTCGCCAGCGTCGTGAGCGATGCCGGCGTGCCGGTCGCGGTGCATGCCTTTCTCGATGGCCGCGATACGCCGCCGCAATCCGCTTCCGGTTATCTGAAGCAGTTCCAGCAGGAGATCGCTGGGCACGGCGCCAGCCGCATTGCCAGCGTCACCGGCCGTTATTATGCGATGGACCGCGACAAGCGCTGGGACCGCGTCGCCAAAGCCTATGCCGCGCTGACCGCCGCCAATGGCGAGCATGCCGATTATCCGGTCAAAGCGGTCGAAGCTGCCTATGCCCGCGGCGAAACCGACGAGTTTGTGCTGCCGACCCTGATCGGCGACTACCGTGGCATGAAAGACGGCGATGGCGTGTTCTTCGCCAATTTCCGCGCCGATCGCATCCGCGAGATCGCAACGGCGCTGCTCGATCCCGATTTCTCGGGCTTCACGCGACAGAAGCGCATCGCCTTTGCCGCCGCGCTCGGGCTTGTCGAATATTCGACCGAGCTCAATCGCTTTATCGCGACGCTCTTTCCGCCGGAGGATTTGAGCGGCACGTTAGGCGAGATCGTATCCAATGCCGG
>JBKOVT010000217.1:0-7065 GCA_046724035.1 Pseudomonadota bacterium
CCCGGCGAGCGACATTCTCGGCATGGAATTCGCCACCGCGCTGCGCGCCGAGGGCATCGACCCGACAAAGGTCAGATCGACGCCGGTCGAGCCGGGGCAGACGCTCGGGGTTTTGGCCGACAAGACCGTCGACGCCGCTCCGGGTTCGGTCTGGGACCTGCCGTGGCTGGCGAAAGAGAAAGGGCTCAACCTCAAATCCTTGAACCCGGCGGATTACCGCGTCGAGTTCTACGGCGACACGCTGTTCACGCTTCAGCGCCTGGCCAAGAACGAGCCCGAGTTGGTGCGCAATTTCCGGATCGCCTCTCTCAGGGGCTGGGAATACGCGCTGCAGCACCCTGACGAGATCGCCGGCCGGATCGTCGCCACCCTGCCCCACCCGCCCGGCATTGCCGACGCAGCCGGGTTCGCGAAATATCAGACCGATGTGGCGCGCCGGCTGTCGCGCTATCCCGATATTCCGCTTGGCCATTCCAATCCGGACCGCTGGAACCGCATCGAGGCGAGCCTGTTCGGCGCCGGCGCGTTGTTGCGCACCGTCGATGCGGACGAGTTTCTCTACGACGCCGACGCAGCCGCACGCAGCCGCACCGATTTGCGCGCCTTCGCCATCCTTGGCGGGACGCTGCTTGCCGGGATCCTCGCGATCGGGCTGCTGTGGTTCCGCAAGCGCCAGCCGGCTGCTGTAAAGCCTGCGGCGGCCGCGCCCGTGCAGGCCACGCCAGCCCCGAAGCCGCGTCTCGAAACGCCACCACCCGCGCCGGCGAAAGCTGCGCCGGAGCCGCCGGTTCCGGCCGATCTCAATGGCGTACTGACCCGGCTCGAGCGGTCGGTCCGCCAGCGTCTGCCGCGCGGCGTCAAGTACCGGGTATCGTTGTTGCCGGAATTGTGGACGAGCGACGCGGATCCCTCGGCGGCACGAACGCTGGTGCTTGCGCTCGTAGCCGAGGCGGGCCGCGAGATCAAATCGGGCGGCCAGCTGGTGCTCGGGACGCGCAATTACGCGTTCGACGAGGCGTCGCTCGCCGAGACGCCGGGCGCCGAGATCGGCGAGTTCGCGCGCTTGACGGTGCGGGACAGCGGGCCGGGCCTCTCTGATGAGGCGCTCGATCAAGTGTTCGATGCTGAACTGACGCGCCGGCCGGCCGTCGCTCAGGCGGCCGAGACGATGCGGCAGCTCGGCGGCTTTATCCGGGTGGAGAGCGCCGAAGGCGTCGGCACCGCCGTGCATCTCTATTTGCCGCGTGCCAAGGCCGAGCCTGCCGCAACGGACGAAGCGGCGGCTGCGGCCGCAGCTGAATAGGCCGGGTTTCGTTCAGCGCACGAAGCCGGCGCTGCGCGGGATCATCAGCGATAATTCGGGCAGGCAGATGATCAACATCAGCCCGATCAACAGCGCCAGCACATAGGGCCAGTAACCGCGCGCGTGCTGCCCGACCGACACCTCGGCAAACTTCAACGCCATCAACAGCCCCACACCCATCGGCGGGAGAAACAGCCCGATGCCGACCGCGGCGGTCTGCACGATGTCGAAATGGATGGGGTTGATGCCGATCCGCGTCGCGATCGGAAACACGACGGGGATCAATACGACGGCCGCCGGCAACCCCTCCAATACCATGCCGAACACCATCGTGATCAGCGCCACGCCGAGCAGGAACAACCATTGCGCCGATTCCAGCGGGCGCAGGATCTCGCCAAGCAGCAACGGGACGCCGGTGACGCCCATCAGGTATTGGAAGATCGTCGCGACCGCGAGCAGGAACACGACGACGGCGGTCAGGATCGCGCTGTCATAGCCGATGCGTATGATCTCCATCCAGCTGAGATTGCGGTAATAGAGCCGGGCCGCTAGGAGAGCGTACAGCGCGACAATCGCGCCTGCCTCAGTGGCGGTGAAGGCGCCGAGATAGAAGCCGCCGAGGATGACGAGCGGGATGACCAGCGGCACTGCGGCTTCGCGCAAGGAGCGCAGCAGAAACATGAGGCTCGGCCTTGTGTCTTTCGGCCAGCCCAGGAGATGCGCCTGGATCGCCACGAGCACGCAGAGGCACACGCCGATGACGGCGGCCGGGATAAAGCCGGCGAGAAACAGCGCGACAACCGAGACGTTGGTGACCTCGCCGATGACGATCATGAAGATCGCCGGCGGCACCAGCATGCCCATGGCCGTGCCCGAAGCAATCAGCGAGGCGCCGTCGGCCGAACGGTAGCCGGCGCGCCGCAAGGGCGGCATCAAGGTCGAGCCGAGCGCCGACACCTCGGCCATCTTCGAGCCGCAGATATCGGAGAAGAAATACGAGACGACAATCACGGACATGCCGAGCCCGCCGCGCAGCCAGCCCACCAGCGCGCGCGCCAGGTCGACCAGCGCGTTCGACATGCCGCACCGTTCCATGATCGTGCCGGCAAAGATAAAGCTCGGGATCGCCAGCAAGATCCAATTCTGGGACGCGCCGATCAGGCTGGAGGCGAGCATCTCGAGCGAATAGCCGCCGAGCACGAGGCCGGTCACGGCCGCGGTCCCGAGCGCAAAGACGATCGGCACCGAAAACGCGACGAGCACGACGAAAATCAGACCGGTGCTCGCAAGCAGCATGTCAATCGTTCCCTGCGGCCGCTACGCCCGACTCGTGAAGGACGTCCGGTGGAGGCGGCGGTTCGAACGCGGTCGCCAGCCCGTAGAGCACTATCAGCGCGCCGCCGACCGCCGGCGCCGCATAAAGCCAGGCGAGATTGAGTTCCAAGGCCGGCGAGGTCAGCAGGCTGTTGACGACGGCCAGCTTCACCCCGTACCAGGCGGCGAGCCCACCAAATCCGGCGATCAAGAGATGCGTCGCGACATGGATCGCGCGCTGCGCCGGCATCGCCAAACGGTGCGTCAGCACCCGCAATGTGAAATGGGCGCGTTCGGTAATCGCGATGCCGGCGCCGATCATCGTCATCCATGCCAACGCGTACTCGCCGACCTCCTCGACCCAAAAGAAATTGATCGGGTCGAGATCGAGCCAGTCGGTCACCGGCACCATCACATAGCGCAGAAAGACGCCGACGATCAGATCGCCGATCGCCAGAATCAAGAGGCCGGTCAGCACGATCTTTGGCAAGAGCAACACGACATCGCCCAGGCGCCAGCCGAGCTTGGCCTCACGAGCGAGCACCGTCATATTCGGGAATGCCCCGATGACGCGTCACAACAGGACCCCGTGGCCGGGCTTCTCCCGGCCATCCAGGTCTTAAAAGTTGGGCGGACGTCGCGAAAGACGTGGGTGCCCGGCATAACGCCGGGCACGGGGCATAGGTAGTTGAACGCGCGGTACAACCGGCGACCTACAAGCGACCGCAACGGATGTGTCCTAGACTTTGGTTGCGACGATTTCTTCCCACAGCTCCGGGAATTGCTGCTTGTAAGCCGGCCAGACCTTTTCCTGCGCCAGTTTGCGGAAGGCGTCGACATTGGCAGTATTGACCGTCATGCCCTTGGCTTCGAGCAGCTCCTTGGCCTTTTCGAAATTGTCGACGCTCTCGGTCAGCTGGCGCACCTTGGTCTGGGCATTGCGCGAAGCGTCCGCGATCAGTTTGCGCTGCGGCTCGGTCAAACCGTTCCAGAGGTCGAGATTGATCACTGCCGCGGTCGGCCCGTAATTGTGGTATGTCAGCGAGCAGTATTTCGAGACCTCGTAGGCCTTCAGCGCCAGGATATTGACGATCGGCAGATCGGCGCCGTCGATGACACCCTGCTGCGCGGCGGGAATCACTTCGCCCCAGGCCATCGGCACCGCGACGCCGCCAAGCCCGTTGATGGTATCGGCGAACACCTTGGCCTGCTGCACGCGCAGCTTGAGACCACGCAAATCCTTCGGCTCGGAGATCGGCCGCTTGCTGTTCCAGAAATGGCGGAAGCCGTAATCGTAGAAGAACAGAACCTTCAGCTTGTATTTGTCCTGGAACTGCTTATCGAGCCGGTCTCCGACTCCGCCGTTGAACATCTTGTAGGCCTGGTCGTAGCTGGCGATCAGATACGGCACGAGAAAGACGCCCATCTCCGGGAACACGGTCGCGGCGGCACCGCCGGGATCGCCCATCGCGATATTGCCGGCCTTGACGGCGTTGATGATCTCCAGCTCTTTCGTCAGCAGCGTGCCGCCGTGAAATTCCATAGCGAGCTCGCCTTTCGAGCGCTCGGTGACCTCTTTCGCCATCGCTTCGAACGCGACGGCCGAGGATTCCGGCGACGCGGTCACATGCGCGAAGACGAGCTTTTTCGGCTGCGTCTCGGCGAATGCTGGCGCTTTGCTGAGGGCGATGACGCCGGCGGCGGCGCCGGCTTGCAGGACGCGGCGGCGGGTGGCGGGCACAATTCGAGTCACAAGCGGTCTCCCCCAGGGATGTTGCGTTGTTCTGGCGGCCACTATAGCAGCCGCGGGCGGGCGCGCTACAAACTGAGCGGCTCCAGCTCGACCCAGCGGCGCTCGCGATGGCTCTTGTAGCACGCTGCGGCGAGCTGGACGCTTTTGGCGCCTTCGAGGAGCGGCGCCGGAAACGGCGCGTCCTCGGCGGCATAGCGCAGGAACAATTCCCAGCCCGCGCGGTAGCCATTCTCGAAGGGGAGGACGTCGGGCACTTCCTGCCACTGCTCGTCGAAATTCATCTGCTGCGGCTGCTCGGGGCTGAAGAAGGGCTTTGGCGTCGCGACGAGCGGCTGCACAAAGCACCGATGCAGGCCGGCAACCGCCGAGCCCAACGTGCCATCGACCTGGATTTGCAGCAGGTCGTCGCGCTTGACCCGGCTCGCCCAGGACGAGCTGATCTGCGCCAGGACACCGCCCTCCAGCTCGAACATCGCGAAGGCGTGATCTTCGACATCGACATCGTAGGGCCTGCCGCGCTCGTCGATGCGGCGCGGCTGCACGGTCGCATGGCGGCACGAGACGGCGTTGATTGGGCCTAGCAGTCGATCGAAGATGTAGCGCCAATGCGCAAACATATCGAGGATCAGCCCGCCGCCGGTGGCCTTCTGGTAATTCCAGCTTGGGCGCTGTGCCGGGAAGAGATCGCCGTCAAACACCCACCAGCCGAAATCGAGGCGGATCGACAGCACGCGGCCAAAGAAGCCGGCGTCGTAGAGCGTGCGGAGCTTTTTGAGCCCGGGCAGGAACAATTTGTCCTGCACGACGCCGCCTTTGCGGCCGGCGCGCTCGGCGGCGCGCGCGACCGACAGCGCGTCTTCGAGATTTTCGGCGATCGGTTTCTCGAGATAGACGTGCTTGCCTGCGGCAAAGGCGGCGCGAGCCCGATCGGGGCGGCCGCCGGTCGCGGTGGCGTCGAAATAGATGTCGATCGCGGGATCGGCGAGACAAGCGTCGCGCTCGGTGCTCCAGCGCAGTCCGCCGCTCTTTTCGGCGAGCGCGGCGAGCTTTTCGCGGCTGCGCCCGAGCAATACCGGCTCGGGGATTAGGCGATCGCCATTTTTGAGCGGCAGTCCGCCCTCGCGGCGGATGTCGAGCAGCGCGCGCAAATGCTGCGTCGTTCCCAAGCGGCCCGTCGCGCCGTCGATGACGACGCCTATTTTGCGCGTGGCCATTCAATATCTCCAGAAAGTTGACGCAATAGGTCCCGGCGAAGGCCGCGACCCATTGTTCAGCCGCTCGAGACCCGGATGTATGGGTCCCTGCCTGCGCAGGGACCCAGTCCCGCTATTTCATCGCGGCGGTGATGGACTCGCGCAGGATCTTCGGGATCCGGTCGAGGATCTCGTCCGAGGTCGAGAGCGGCGGGCAGAGGCAGATCGTATCGCCCGTCGAGGGTTCGGCACTACCGGGACGCGCGCGCACCAACAGCCCGCGCCCCATCACCTCGCGCCCTATCTTGGCGCCGACGCCCAGCAATGGCGCCTTCGTCACCTTGTCGGTCACCAGCTCCACGCCGGCCATCAGCCCGATGCCGCGGATGTCGCCGACATTCGGCAAGTCACCGAGTTCCTGCCGCAAGCTCTCGATGAAGCGCCGGCCCCTCACGGCGGCGCGCTCGACCAGGCCCTCGCTCTCGATGATCTCGACATTGCGCAAACCGACCGCGCAGCACACGGGATGCCCGCTATAGGTCGCCGCGTGCATGTAGCGGCGGTCGAGCGGCGCGTTGAGGATCGCGTCGTGCACCCGTTTCGAGAGGATATTGCCGCCCAGCGGCAGGTAGCCGCTCGTCACGCCCTTCGCAAAGGACACGATGTCGGGCTCGACGCCCCAATGACCGAGCGCGAACCAGCGGCCGGTGCGGCCGAAGCCGGTGATGACCTCGTCTGCGATCAGCAGCACGTCGTACTGCGCGCAGATCTCCCGTAGCTTGGGGAAATAGCTGTCGGGCGGCACGATGACGCCGCCGGCGCCCATGACCGGCTCGGCAATCACCGCCGCGACCGTCTCGGGGCCTTCGGCCAGGATCGCCTTCTCGACCGCCTCGGCGGCGCCGATGCCGCATTCCTGGTTGCCCTGCCAGCGATAGGGGTAGGGCGCTGCCACCTGGACAAAGCCGGGCATCAGCGGCCCGAACATCTTGTGATAGGCGGGCATGCCGGTGGCGCTCATCGCCGCCATCGTCACGCCGTGATAGCCGTGCATGCGCGAGATGATCTTGGTCTTGTTCGGCTTGTCCTGAACCTTCCAGTAAAAGCGCGCGGTCTTGAACGCCGACTCGTTCGATTCCGCACCCCCCGTCGTGTAGTAGATTGCCGAGCTGTTGGCATAGGCGTGCTTGACAATCTTCTCGCCGAGCCGGATCGCCGGCTCGTTGGTGGCCCCAACATAGGCCGAGGCATAGGCAATCTTTCGCATCTGCCCGGCGGCGGCATCGGCCAGCTCGCCACGGCCGTGCCCGACGTTTACGTTCCACAGCCCCGCCAAGCCGTCGATGACCTCGCGCCCGTCCGCGAGGTGCAGCATCGCGCCCTTGCCTTCGGTTACCAGGAGCGGCGCCTTGTGCTCCTCGGGATGATGCAGGGGATGAACGAGATAGCGCCGGTCGATGTCGAGCAGCTCTGCCGTGGTGCCGTCCATCGGGTCCTCCAAC
>JBKOVT010000308.1:0-3830 GCA_046724035.1 Pseudomonadota bacterium
CCTGCCCCGTCCGGTGACGGTATTGACGACGCACAGCGCCTGGCTGCTGAGTTCGCTGGTGCTCGGGTGCAACGGCCTCCTGTCCGGCGCCGGCAGCGTTATCGCCGATCTGCAGGTCGCGCTGTTCGAGGCGGTGCGTGCCGATGACCTCCCGCGGGCGCGCGCGATCAACGACCGCATCTTCCCGATTGTGCAGGCCTTCTACGCGCCGCCCTTCCTCGACATGCACAACCGCATGAAGGAGATGCTGCATCTCCTCGGCCGCCTGCCGCCCGCCGTGGTGCGCCCGCCGCTCGTCAAATTGCCGGCGCTGGAAATCGAGGGGCTGAGACAGGCGATTGCCGCCGCCGGTCTCTCCCCCGAGGCGCCGCCGGCGCTCGCCGCCGAATAGAAGGCGTGCGTCGCGATGGATAGCGGCCGCGATGGATAGCGGCCTCGCCGGGCTCGTCGCCGCCGAGACGGTGTTGAGCCATAGCGACGGCCCCCGCGGCATCCTTTGGGTGCGCGGCCACACGCTCGCCGATCTCGCCGCCAATTTCGGCTATGACGGCGCGGTCGGATTGCTATGGGAGGGCTTTGCCGGCGACGGGCTGAGCCGCAACATCATGCGCGCCCAGCTCGCCGAGGGACGTGTGAAGGCTTTTGCCCGGCTCGGCGACTGGCTCGACCGGGCGGCAGACCGGCCGCCGGTCGAGGGTGTGCGGCTGGCATTGGCCAGCCTGCCGGATGACAGCGCGCCTCCAGACATCCTCGCGACCTTGCCGGTCGCCATCGCCGCGCTGTTGCGCCGCCGCCAAGGCGCCGCGCCGATCGCTCCCGACCCGGCACGAGACACCGCCGACGATCTGCTGCGCATGACGCAGGGCAAACTGGTCGCGCCGGCCCTGGCCGCGGCGCTCGACAGCTATTTCTGTGCGGTTATCGACAATGGTCTCAACACCTCGGCCTTCACCGCGCGCGTCATCGCGTCGAGCCGTGCCTCGCTGATCTCGGCGGCGCTCGGCGCTTATTGCGCCTTTACCGGGCCCTTGCATGGCGGGGCTCCCGGCCCGACCCTCGACATGCTCGACGAAGCCGAGGCGAGCGGCGATGTCGCCGCCTGGGCCGAAAAGAAGCTCCGCGGCGGGGAGCGGCTCATGGGGTTCGGCCATCGCGTGTTCCGCCTTGGCGATCCACGCGCCACGCTGCTGCGGCAGGCTCTGGAGCGGCTCGGCGACAGTTTGGGGCCCAGTGCCGGGCGGCTCGCCTTTGCGGCCGAGGTCGAGCGCGCTGTCGCCGCCGCCTTCGCGCGGCTGAAGCCGGGCCGGCCGCCCTTGCAGCCCAATATCGAGATCAACGCCGCCCTGTTGCTCGATGCCGCCGGCTTCCCGCGCGACGCGTTCATGCCGGTTTTTGCGGTGGCCCGTGCCGCGGGTTGGCTGGCGCATGCGATTGAGCAGCAGAAGGAAGGGCGGCTTGTCCGCCCGTCATCGGCCTATATCGGGCCGGTCCCGCCGGATGCCGCGCCTTGAGCCCGGGCCGGCCGGCTCAGTCGGCCGGCCGGCTCAGTCGAAATTCCAGCGATAGCCGACGGTCGGGTATTGCCGCACGGTCGGCGTCACCCCGAGCGTCGGGCCGCTATAGGGCGCCTTTGCTTCCGGGCCGGGCGCGGTTTTGCTTTTGGGCACGACCCGTTCGGTGCTGACGATCTCCTGCGAGATCTGCGGCACGGCATCGAGATTGATGACGCAATCGCGCGTCTGCTTTGGCAGGCACGCCGCCTCGGAACCGGCGCTCGACAGCAGCGGCGCAATTCCGAGAAGGACCCAGACAGGAGCCTTGACCATGACCGCCTCGTCGGGTGGAGAAACCCGATTAAGACATTGTTAGTCATAATGACGAGCAAAGCCAGCGCCAAATAAACCGGCGCGCTTTGCCTGTCCGCGCGGCGGTCGCTCCGCGATGATCAAATCGGGCGTCAACACCGGGGTGCGTGAACGGAGGCAAGCGTGAAAGCGTCTCTTTTCTATCTTCCGACCGTCGGCGATCGCCGCGAGATCGAGGCGGGGCTCGCCGGCATGCGGCCCGAGCTTTACCAGCGAATGCTGCGCGACATCTCGGAGCAGGTGCGGCTTGCTGACGATCTCGGCTACGATTCCGTCAGCTTCACCGAGCATCACTTCCACATTGAAGGTTTTGAGGTTTCGAATAATCCGGTTCTGCTCGATCTTTACTTTGCGATGCAGACAAAGCGCATCCGGGTCGGCCAGCTCGGCATCGTATTGCCGGCCGCGAACCCGATCCGCGTCGCCGAGGACATCGCGATGCTCGATCAGATGACCGGCGGGCGCGCCTGCGCCGGCTTTGCGCGCGGGTATCAGCGCCGCTGGGTCGATACGATGGCGCAGCAGACACACGGCATCCACGGGGCGCTGCCGCACCAGCATGACGAGATCGACGCCGCCAACCGCGCCGCCTTCGAGGAATGCTTTGCAATCATCAAAAAGGCGTGGACCGAGCCGCTGCTGAACTATCAGGGCAAATACTGGCGGATCCCGGTCGAAGGGACACCGTGGACGCTCGATACGACATTGAAATGGGGCGCCGGCGTCGAGAACGGGGTGCTGAAATCAGTCGGAGTCGTGCCAAAGCCGCTGCAGCAGCCGCATCCGCCGATCTTCCAGCCCTTTGCCAGTTCCGAGCGTAGCATCCGCTGGTGCGCCAAGGAGGGCGTCACGGCGATCCTGCCGGCGATGCACCCCCGCTATGAGGACAATCTTTACGACGTTTATGCCGAGGTGTCGGGGCGCCGGCGCGGCGACGGGATGGGCATCCTGCGCGACGTCATCATCGCGGATAGCGACGCCGAGGCGATCGCGCTATGGCGCGATTCCGGCGTGTTCGCCGGCCGCGCTTGGTTCGAGCCGTTCGGCTTCCGCAAGGGTGTCGTCGATCCCGACACCGGTCTGGCGCCGGCTGGCCCGGAGGAGTCGATTGAGAAGGGTTATGCCCTGGTCGGCACGGTCGACACGGTCACCCGCACGCTCGAAAAGCTGCGCCGCCGGCTGCCGATCGAATGGGTGTTCTGCTACACCTACAACAGCCTCGTGCCGCATGACGTGCTGATGAAGACGATCGAGCGCTTCTGGACCGAAATCATGCCGCGCGTCGCCTGACGGGGTACGTCGATTCGGCGCAAAACGCGCCGGCAGGCGTGCGCGCCCGCCGCATTGCACCCATCGGCAAAACCACCTAACGTCACTTCTCCCGGTTTGTTATCAATTACCCGTAAATCATTCGCGGCCACGGTTAGCAGTGCGGCCAAGCACATTAATCCAGGGGTGAAGAATGCACCGGTCCGGGAACCCACGATTTGATCGCGCCGTTTCCACCGGCGGAACGCGCGGGCAGCGCGTCGATCACCCTTCAAGCGAGGGCGTCGTGTTGATCTCCCCCCTGATCGAGACAAATCGCAAGGCGGGCTCCCACCGCTATGCGTTGGCTGGTGCTCTCTGTCTTCTGGTCGCGGCCGCCGCGCCGCAGGTCAGCTGGGCTCAGAATTCGCCCGGCGCGACCGCAACCTTGACCCCCGTCGCCTTGCCGGCCGATCCAGGCGCAGGGACGCCGCCGGTCGCGGCGCCTGCCGCACCGCCGGTGCCTCAGACCGAGATTCAGGCGCGGCTCGAGCGCTCCGGTCTCGCCGTAGCGGGCGAGCATCTGCACGTCGCGCTGCTGCGCCGCTTCTACGCCGCCCATAATTACGAGCCGGTATGGGACAGCCATCAGTCCCAAGCCACCGCGCTGACGCAGGCGGTCATGCGGGCGGGTGAGCACGGTCTCGACCCCGAACT
>JBKOVT010000203.1:0-6886 GCA_046724035.1 Pseudomonadota bacterium
TCCGGTGGCGCTGCGTGCCTTGCCGGGGATCGGCGACTACACAGCGGCGGCCATCGCGGCGATCGCGTTCGATCACCGCAGCGCCGCGGTTGACGGCAATGTCGAGCGGGTCGTCGCGCGGCTGTTCGCGGTCGATGAGCCGCTGCCGCAAGCGAAGCCGCGATTGCGGGCGCTTGCGATGGCGCTCGTCCCGGAACGGCGGGCCGGAGATTTTGCGCAAGCGATGATGGATTTGGGCGCGGTGTTGTGCACGCCCAGGCGGCCGCGCTGCGTCTTGTGCCCGTGGCGTGGCGATTGCGCCGCGTCAGCGGCCGGAATCCAGGAGGGTCTGCCGGCGCGGTCGCCGAAGGCGGAGCGGCCGGTGCGCTACGCCGTCGTGTTCTGGCTCGAGCGCGAGGACGGCGCCGTCATGTTGCGGCGGCGGCCGGAGAAGGGGCTCCTCGGCGGCATGATCGAATTGCCGTCGACGGCGTGGCGCGAAGCGCCGTGGGGCGACGCGGAGGCGGTCGAGGCAGCCCCGGCGGCAACGGAATGGACGGCGCTCCCCGGGGTCGTGCAGCACGGGTTTACGCATTTCCGGCTCGAACTGGCGCTCATGGCCGGCCGCGTGAACAGCCCGTCCGACGGCATCTGGGCGCGCCCCGAGGAGTTCAAGAATTATGCGTTCCCGACCCTGACGAAGAAGCTCGTCAATTACGTGCTGTCGGTCTGACGGGGCGCCCGCTGTTATTTTTTGCGGTTGCGTTTTTCGTCGAGACCGGAGGTGCCCTCGCGACGCATCAGCTCGCCGGCGACCTCGGAGGGAGTGACGCCGCACGCGGCCCAGAGCACAAAGAGGTGATAAAGGAGATCCGCGCTCTCACCGATCAGCGCGGCGTTGTCGTGGCGCACCGCCTCGATGACTGCCTCGACCGCCTCCTCGCCGAGTTTCTGCGCCGCCTTGCGGCGACCGCGCATCAACAGCTTGGCCGTGTAGGAGGTATCGGGATCGGCGTTGCGGCGCGAATCGATGATGCGCCACAGCCGCTCCAGGCTGTCGCCAAGCGAGGCTTTGGCGGTATGCCGCCGATCGGACTCAATAATCCGGCGATCAGCCACCATTGTCCTCAATACCTTTATAGGAGCAGATCCGAAATCAGTCTGGGCGGCATCTGCATAGGTGTCAATTCACTCGGATATTCGGCACAGAATTATTAAAGCAGATTAAACGTCGAAATCTAAAAACAGAACCATGTCTGGTAAAACGCAGCGACCAGCAAAATAAGCGCGGATCTCAAAGAATAACGAGCTCAGCGCCCGTCACGTGCGCACCGGAATTCCATGCGTGGCGAGGTAAGATTTCGCTTCGCCGATACGGAATGTGCCGAAGTGAAAAATCGATGCGGCGAGGACCGCGGTGGCGTGGCCGTCGCGAATCCCCTCGACGAGATGCTCCAGGGTGCCGACCCCGCCGGACGCAATGACCGGGACACGCACCGCATCGGCAACGGCACGGGTCAGCGCGATGTCGAAGCCGGATTTGGTGCCGTCGCGGTCCATCGAGGTGAGTAGGATCTCGCCGGCGCCGTAGCCGGTGAGGCGGCATGCCCATTCGATCGCGTCGATACCGGTCGGATGTCGCCCGCCATGGGTGAAGACTTCCCACTTGCCGGGCGCAACCGCCTTCGCATCGATCGCCGCGACGATGCATTGGCTGCCGAATTTCTCAGCCGCCTCGCGCACGAATTCGGGATGCGCAACCGCGGCGGTGTTGATCGATACCTTGTCGGTGCCGGCGAGCAGCAATTTGCGGATGTCCTCCACGGTGCGCACACCCCCGCCGACGGTCAGCGGCATAAAGCATTGCTCGGCGGTGCGGCGCACGACGTCGTACAGCGTGTCGCGACCTTCGTGGCTCGCGGTGATATCGAGAAAGCAGAGCTCGTCCGCGCCTTCGCGATCGTAGATGCGCGCCTGCTCGACCGGATCGCCGGCATCGGTCAGATCGACAAAGTTGACGCCCTTGACGACGCGCCCGTCCTTGACGTCGAGGCAGGGGATGACGCGCATCTTCAGCATGCGGATGTCCCTTGGGCGCCCTCCGCGACCAGGCGCAACGCGGCGCGCGCGTCGAGCCGGCCATCGTAAAGCGCGCGGCCGCAGATCACGCCGGCGATGCCGTCCTTTTCGTACTGACGTAATGCCGCAATATCGGCGAGGCCAGCGACGCCGCCCGAGGCGATCACCGGCAGGCCGGCAAAGCGGGCAAAGCCGGCGATCGCCGCGGCATCGACCCCGGTCAGGGCGCCGTCGCGGCCGATATCGGTATAGACAAGCGCGGCGACCCCGGCATCGGCGAAGCGTCGCGCCAAGGCGATCGCGCCGATATCGCTCGTCTCGGCCCAGCCTTCGACGGCCACATGGCCGTCTCGCGCATCGATCGCGACAGCGACACGGCCGGGATAAGCGGCGGCCGCTTCGCGCACGAGCGTCGGATCGCGCA
Organism: Pseudomonadota bacterium; assembly: GCA_046724035.1. GTDB lineage: Bacteria > Pseudomonadota > Alphaproteobacteria > ATCC43930 > CGMCC-115725 > DATARH01. The sequence goes on from JBKOVT010000203.1 coordinate 2,483, forward strand.
ACGCCGCGGTGCCGAGCACGACGCGGTCGATGCCGAGCTCGAGCCAATGGTCGATCGCGGCGCGGTCACGGATGCCGCCGCCAAGCTGGATTTTCAGATCTATAGTCTCGCGGATCGCGCGCACCGCGTCGCCATTGACCGAATGGCCAGCGAAGGCGCCATCGAGATCGACGACATGCAGCCAGGAAAATCCCGCCTCGGCGAAATGCCGGGCCTGCGCCGCGGGTTCGGTGTTGAACACGGTCGCGCTTGCCATCTCGCCGCGCACGAGGCGGACGCAGGCGCCGCCTTTCAAATCGATCGCGGGGTAAAGGATCACCGCGGCACGATCAGGCAGGGCGCCCGGTAGAGGCCTCGTCGAGGCGCTTATAATAATAGTGACCGGGCACGAACTCGCCCTCGACCAGCGCGTAGAAGGGGTGGCTGCCCCAGCGGCGATAGCCGAGCGTCTCGTAGAGATGGATCGCGGCGCGCTGGGTGTCGCGCAGGTCGAGATTGAGGACCAGGAGGCCGAGCTCGCGCGCCAATTGCTCGATCTCGCTGACGATGCGGCGGCCGATGCCGTGGCCGCGCGCCCAGGGAGCGACAAAGGCGCTCGTCACGGTGCCGGCCATCGCCTGCGCCTCGTTGTTGCGCGGCGCCTTCGATAATTGCGCCGAGCCGCAGATAACACCGTCGAGACGGCCGACGACGAGGCGGCGCTCGGGGACGAGCAGCACCCCCTTCCAGTAATTCTCCAATAGCTGCCGGGGCGGCGGCTTCAGCCAGCCAAACCCGCCGCCCTCGACGATGGCGCTCTCGGTTGCCTCGCACAGATCGTCGAGATCGGTGCCGGAATAGCGGGTCAGGCGCTCGACCTTGACCTTGCCGAACGCCTGGATGTCGCTCATGGCCGCCACCGCAGAAAATTGCCGATGAGGTGCAGCCCCGCCCCTTGGCTTTTGTCGGGGTGAAACTGCGTGCCGATCAGATTGTCACGCCCGACCGCCGCAACAATGGGGCCGCCATAATCGGTCTCGGCGAGCACATCAGCGCGATCGCTCGGGCGCAATTCGAAGCTGTGCACAAAATAGGCGTGCGTGCCGGCAGGGAGGCCGGCGAACACGGGGTGCGCGCTGCGGGGGTAGATCTCGTTCCACCCCATATGCGGGATCTTCAGAGGTGGATCGCCAGGCGGGGCGATCGGCTCGATCGCGACGACCTCGCCGCCGATCCAGCCGAGCCCCTCGACCGTCTCGAACTCGCGGCCGCGCTCCGCCATCAATTGCATGCCGACGCAGATCCCGAGAAACGGACGGCCGCCGGCGATGACCGCCTCGCGCAACGCTTCTTCCAAACCGGGTACGGCGGCGACGCCGCGGCGGCAATCGGCAAAGGCGCCCTGGCCGGGCAGGACGATGCGCTCGGCGGCCAACACCTCCTCGGGCCGGCTCGTCACGACGACGCTATCGCCAAACCCGATATCGGCGGCGGCGCGCTCGCAGGCCTTTGCCGCCGAGCGCAGATTGCCGGAGCCGTAATCGATGACCGCGATCGTCATCAGACGCTGAGCGTGCCCTTGGTGGAGGGAACCGCGCCGGCCCGGCGCGGATCGATCTCGACCGCCTGACGCAACGCGCGTGCCAGCCCCTTGAAGCAGCTTTCGACGATGTGGTGGTTGTTCTCGCCGTAGAGGTTTTCAATGTGCAGGGTCACACCGGCCGATTGCGCGAAGGCCTGGAACCATTCCTTGAAAAGTTCGGTGTCCATTTCGCCAAGCTTCGGTCGCGAGAAATTGACCCTCCAGACAAGATAGGGGCGGTTCGAGACATCGACACTGACGCGCGTCAATGTCTCGTCGAACGGGATCATCGCAGAGCCGTAGCGCTGGATGCCGGCGCGGTCGCCCAACGCCTTCGACAGCGCGGCGCCGATGACATAGCCGGTGTCCTCGGTCGTGTGGTGAAAATCGATGTGGAGATCGCCCTTCGCCTGCAGGCTGATGTCCATCAGGCTGTGCTTGGCCAGCTGATCGAGCATGTGGTCGAGAAAGCCGATGCCGGTCGCGATTTCGGATACGCCGCTGCCGTCGAGCGCGACGCGGCCCTTGATCTTGGTTTCCTTGGTCTTGCGCTCGACCGTCGCGACCCGCACGATTTTCTCCCGACCGGGATGGCAACCCCCGCTCTGCGCCCGCCTTTTAACAAGAACGCCCCGGCCTCGCCACTCCACCGGAATTGTCGCGCCGAACCCTGAAGACCGGGTTCATCCCGCGGCGCCCGCCGGCGAATCGCGCTAAAACCGTTGCTTGTGTCCAACCTGATATAGCAGGTCAAATTCAGGGCGCTTGCCCCCGCGATGTTCTCGTTTCGGTCCAAATGTGGGGCGCGGGCCGGCAATGTCAATTCGCCCCGTCTTATCAATTCGTCGGCTTATGAGGTGACGAGCAGGATCAGCGCAACGCCCGAAAGGGCGCCGAGCACGATGCAGATCGACCGGCCGGCCACGCTGCGGCGGCCCGAGCCGGTGCACATGATCGCCAGCATGATCGCGAGAGGGATACCCGACACCGCCGCCATCGCGAACATCGTCGCGCTCTCTACCGAGGTTTTGGCCACGATGCCGGCGATCAGGAAGAACGCGACCAGCATTCCGTAGAGGCCGGTCGCCAACCAAGCCATGACCGTGAGCGGATGCGTTTGGAGGTCGGCGGGCCGGGTACCCGCAGCTTGCAGGGGCTCCTCGTTTGCCATGTGCTGCTCAACCCTGTGTCTCGCGCGAGCATAGGGGATAGGCGCGGGGTCCGCGACGGCCGTGCGAACACGATCGGCGGCGGTCTTCAGCGCCTTCTCCGGGCGTGGTAATCGGCGGTGACGGCGTCATAGGTAAGACGGATCAGCTCGTCGACAATCGGTGGCGGCTTCTCGCGGCGCTGCAGATGCTGGCGCACCGCGCCGACCGGCAATTCTGCCAACAGGAATTGGGCGCGGCGGATTTCGCCGCGGCCGGCGCGGCCAAAGATCAGACGGGCGAAGCGCGAGAAACCGGTTTCCATATGCTGGGTCTGCGCCGCAACGCCGTCGCGCAACGAGTCGGGCCAGCCGCCCTGGAGGAAATCGTTGCGGTGATAAAGCAGCAGGAGACGCGCCTCGTCGAGATGCATACGCACCCATTGCGGCGTGTGCAACGCGGCGCGCAAGCCGTCGCCGGCATCGAGCGCGGCAGTGATGCCCTGTTGGAAATCGAGCACCGTGCGCAGCCACAATTCCCCGAGCAGTACGTCGCGCGAGGGAAACCGGTGATAGAACGAGCCGACCGGTGCCCCGAGGCGCTCCGCAATTGCCCCTACCGTCGCGGCGAGCGGCCCGCGCTCGGCGGCGATCGCCAGCGCGGCGTCGAGGAAGTCGCGGTCGGCGAATTTCGGGCGCGCCATCGCTGTAGAATATATCTTCTAGAATATAAATTCTACAACGGCTATGATGGGCCATTGCGAGGGAGCCCGTCATGCCGGTCGAAACCCTGAATGCTGCCACATCGAAGCCGGCCCTCGAACGGGTGCTTGCGGCCGCACGCCGCACGATCGAGGAGGTGCCCTTCTTCTGGGTCGTGACGCCGGGGGTCGAGGGCGGCGCAAACGCGCGGATCGTGCAGGCGCAACCGTCATCGGAGGGCGAGGATTTCTGGATCCGCTGGTTCCTCACGCCGCCGAATGGCCGGAAAGCGGCCGAAATCCGCCCCGCCGGACGTGCGACCTTGGCTTTTCAGCACGCCTCGGGCGAAGCCTTTGTCGCGCTTTCCGGCAGGGCAGAACTGATCGATAACCGGGACGCGGTGAACAGCCGGTTTCGCGGCTCAAGCCATGATGATCCCAAGGGCCTCGTCGTTGCCGGCCTCATCGCCGTGCGGGTCATCGCTGATCATTTGGAATTGCACATCCGCGGTGTCACGGAAGAGCCATGGGGCCGGGGCCGCACCTCATTGGATCGGGACCCGGACGGCCGCTGGCATTTGCATCCCGTGCATTACGACGCGCCGATCGTCAGGTGAGGCGCCCCGCGCCGCATAAGCGCGGCGGCTAAGAGCCAACCCAGCTGGCAAGGGAAGCCGCCGCCGTGGTCCGGTGGCGCGGTTATTCGCTGCGCTGGCAGGATTGGAGCCGTCCCCAAGGGAACAGGCCCAATGACCTGCCGTTGCCCTTGCATGAAAGAGCGCCAAGTCCCTGTATCTCCCGAGGCTTTTGAACGGTTCCGCACGTATCACCGTCTGGTGCTCGCCTTTTCGAAAGATGCGCTTGGAGCGCTGCCGATGCAGTCGCTGCTGCAGCGCGCCTGCGAATGCGCCGCAGCGGGAACATCGGTTGAGCGCGCCAAAGTGCTGCGGTACCGACCGGCGGCAGATGACCTCCTTGTCGTTGCGGGCACGGGC
>JBKOVT010000002.1:0-8505 GCA_046724035.1 Pseudomonadota bacterium
TTTGTCGGCTTGAAGCCGGCGGAGTTGACGCGCATAGCCGCGAAGTCCCAGGACGTTTTGACCCAATGGGCCGCCAACTACATGGCAAAGGCCTCCGACCACAGCCTGCAGGCGATGCTCGATGCCTCCGCCTTGCGCACCTACTCGGGTTCTCCTGAGAGCTTCTTTACCGGCGGTGGCATGCAGGGTTTCGGCAATTTCGACAGCGATGAAAACGGCGGCAGTTACTCGGTGATCGATGCTTTCAAGCATTCGGTCAACCTGTCCTTCGTCCGCATCCTGCGCGACATCGCCAACTACTATACGGCCGAGAACGGCATCGACGCGAAGCGGCTCCTCGATGAGGAAGACACGCCGGAGCGCGAGGCCTATCTGCGCCGCTTTGCCGATGCCGACGGCAAGCGCTTTATGTGGCGGTACTACAAGGATTTCCGTGGCCTCAACCCGGACGAGGCGATGGATCTTTTGATCCGCCACACCCGTCGCACGCCGCGAGCCCTGTCCGCGATCTACCTGACGTTCCATCCCGATGCGCGGCTCGCGGATTTCCGCGATTATCTCGCCGCCAATCTCAGAGGCGCGTTCCTGAGCCAGGAGCAGCTCTGGGAAATGTATACGAACCTCTCGCCGGAGAAGATGTCGCTGGCCGACCGCGGCTATGTCGCGGGGATTCACCCGCTGGAATTGTGGCTCGTCAATTATCTGAAGGACCATTCCGGCGCGAACTGGAACGAGGTCGTCGACGCCAGTGCGGATGTGCGGCAGGAAATTTACGGCTGGCTCTTCAACGGAAGCCTCACAAAGCAGGACACCCGCATCAGGATCCTGATCGAGCAGGATGCCTTCCAGCGTATCTGGGAAAACTGGCGCCAATACGGCTACCCGTTCGGTCATCTCGTCCCCTCGCTCGGCACTGCGATCGGCGCCTCGGGCGACCGTCCCGACGCGCTCGCCGAGCTGATGGGCGTCATCATGAATGACGGGGTGCGGATGCCCTCGATCTCGATCGAGCGGCTGCGCTTTGCCGAGGGCACGCCCTACGAGACGGTCATGAAGCGCTCCGCCGAGCCCGACCGCGTCATGTCGCATGAGGTGGCGGAAGTCGCGAAGCGCGCGCTGACGGGCGTTGTTCAGGAAGGCACCGCGCGCCGCCTCATCGGAACCTACAAGGCGGCCGATGGCACCGATCTGCCGGTCGGCGGCAAGACCGGGACTGGCGACAACCGCTATCACCATTTCGGCGCGGGCGGCGGCATCACCGGCTCGCGCGTTGTCGACCGCACCGGGACGTTCGTCTTTTTCCTTGGCGACCGCTTCTTCGGTACGGTGACCGCCTATGTGCCGGGGCCGGAAGCGGCGCGCTTCTCCTTTACGAGCGGCCTCGCGGTCCAGCTCCTCAAAGTCCTCGAACCTGAGCTACGGCCGCTGATCGCGTCGCCGCCCGCCCCGGAGGGGAAGCCGGTCGCCGACGCCTCACAGCACTCGTAATCGCACCGATGTGAAGGGGTCGGGCCGATGGCGACTGCCGTCGAGCCGGCACCCCACTGAGACGGCTACTCCGCCGGCAGGCGCGCCGTCCGTCGCGAGGCGGCGGTCGCCGCGAGGTTGCGCCTCACCTCGGCATCGTGCTCCGGGTGCAATGTTCCCATCACGCGGTCCCACAGCGTGAAATGCGTTGCGTAGTTGCAGCGGAAATACCGGTGGTGCTGATCGTGATGCGTCACCGACACGAGCGGTGAGGGGGGCCGGCACCAGCTCCCGCCATGCTCCCAGCCGCTATGCCCGATGACGCCGGTCACCTGATCGTAGAGCTTATGCAACAGCAGCACCGCCGGCGCTGCCGGGATCAGGAAGTGCGCGACGAGCCAATAGGATTGCAGAAACAAATTGTCGACGAGCCGATCGCTGTTGTTCGACCACGCGACCGGCGTCACCGTGAGGTGGTGCCAGCGATGCACCCAGGGATAAACCGCCGGCGTGTGGATCAGCCGGTGAAACCAGTAGAACCAGGTGTCGAACAGGATCAACGAACCGATAAACGCCAACACGCTGCCGGCAACCCCGCCAATCGGCCGGAGGCCCCAGCCGAACTCGGCATAAAGCCAATGCCCGGTGCCGAACATCGCCGCGATCGCGAAGAGGGACAGCAGGCTCTGATGCTGGTCGCGTCGGATCAGGTGCTGTGGCGTTTCGCGCGACTGGATCTTCGCGGCGACAATCTGCCGGTTGAGCCGCGCGACCACAAAGCAGGTCACGACATAAGTCGCAACCAGCATCGCGTACACCGCCGCGACCGTGGCAATCCAGGAAATTGCTCTCTCAAGCGCCATCTGGGCGGTCTCGCCACTTGCCTGCCGAGCCTACGCCTTAGCACGCCAGCGACGAAACGTGGACGGCTTAAAGATCCCCGCTGAGCGACAGGGGGACTTCGGCTCTCAAGCGACGAGTACGTGGGTAAGCCGCTCCTCAACGCGAGACGCGAGTCTCGCCCTGCGGCGCGATCACGCAGATCGCCTTGGGTTCGTCGACGCGCAGCACGATGCTTTCGCTGACATAGAGCTGATAATGGACGCCGTCCTGGCTGCTGTATCCGGCCTGCAGATCCTGGCCGAGAACCAAGACCCCGGCCCGCGTATCGACCAGCCCGCCGCCCGGGATCGGGGCCTTGTAGATGCCGGCGGTGCACAGCCGCCGCAAATGCTCCAGCGCCATGACGTCGCTGCCGGGGAAGAGCCGGAACAAATTGTTATAGAGCGCCGGCGCCAAGGCGAGCGCATACGGGCCGCGATAACCGCTGTTATCGAGCTGGGTCGCAGCGGCGAGCACGTCCTGCAGCGCACGGTCCGGCGCCGCCCAGTCGCTGCCCGGGACCTCTTGATGTCCTTCGATCGTCAATAGCCCCGCAAGCCCCATCGTGGGCTGCCCGATATAGATCATCTCCTCTTCGCGGTTCGCGACCGCTTCGGCGGCGTCCTGGGCCGGGCTGAGATCGAGCGGCTGCCCGTTCATGACATAGGCCGAGACGCGTCTGATGCTGAGCTGAAAGCTCTTGCGCAGCATCGGGAGCGGGATCGCCCGGCCCATGACGGCGCCCGCCTCATCGGGTCCGGGCTGCCGGCAATAATCGTCATTGCCGACCTCGATCGTCGTGAGCCCCACCCCAAACGGCCCTTCGAGATCGAGATAGCGCCGGGCGGTCAGCTGATCGCGCGCCGCGCTCGCCGCGGCCTCGTCGATCATCTGCCAGACCTCGCCGGGGAAGGGCGCCCGGTCGCGGTTGAGGGTGTCCATCACCGCATTCCCTTCAGAGAGCCGATCGTCACAACAGCCCCGCGCGACGGCACGCCGGTCGCGGGACGGGCGCCGGAATCCGCCGCTTCGACGGCTTTCTCAATGCCGGTGATCGGGGTTTCGGTGAAGAGATAAGTCTTCAAATGCCCGGCGAAATCCGAATTGTGACGCCGGATCCATTCCAGAACCATCGAGGCGTGCTCCATCTCCTCGCGCATGTTGTGCAGCAGGATCTCGCGGAGCGCCGCATCCTCGGTGTCGTCGGCGCGCTGCCGGTACCAGTCGACCGCCTCGAGCTCCTCCATCAGCGAGGTGATCGCGTAATGAAGCAGGCGCGCTTCCTGCGACAGCACATCGCGCGGCACATGAAGATTTTCGCTCGACATCGCTCTTCGCCCCGGAGTCAAACACTGGGGCTCGCCGGCCCTGTCGGCAAACGCGCCCGAGCTACAAACGTTCACGGCTGAGAGCGAAGCGGGGCTTTCGCGCAATGATCCTCGGCAGAGGTTCAGTGCGGCAACAGCAGCGAGGTAACGAGGTCGGCCGGCCAGAACAGCCCGGCGGAAAACGCGACGGCGAGATTGGCCGGGTCGTGCCAGCTCTGCCCGGCGCGCGCGTCCGAAATGAGATGCGCCGCGATGTCCGCCGCCACCGCCACCCCATAAAGACAAAGGAGCGCGAGCCACACCCGCCGCCATCGCGTCTGCGTCTCGGCTGAGAAGTGCTGGGGGTTTGGCATTTGGCGACTGGTAATCTCAGCCCGAACTAGGTCCCGGCGTAGGCCGGGACACATTCTTCAGCGGCTCGGCGACCTGATCAATGGATCCCGGTCTTCGCCGGGATCTCGGTTTGGCATACGGAAAGGACCGCAGCCTTCGCCAGGATCTCAGTTTCGTGCGGGATGGCCGGCCGTCACACGACGCGGATGTTTTTGAACTGCCAGGGATCGTCGCGGTCGAGATCCTCGGGAAAGAGCCGCCCGCGATCCTGCAGCGGCGTCCAGTCGCCCCATACGCCGACGACATCGCCGAGATAGGGCCCGCAAATTTCGAGCACGCGCTCGAAATCCAATTCCTCCGGCTCGATAACACCGCGCTGCGGGTTCTCGATCGCCCAGATGATTCCGGCGAGAACCGGCGCGGTGACCTGCAACGAGGTCGCATTGTTGTGCGGCGCGACGCGGCGCGCCTCGGCGATCGACAACCGCGAGCCATACCAATAGACGCCCTTCTCGGGCCCGAGCAGCAAGACGCCCAGCTCGTCGATGCCCTCGACGATCTCCTCCATCATGAGCCGCTTCCGGGTCTGCAGGTGCCAGTTCTTGCCGGCCAGCTCATGCAGGCTCAGCACGGCGTCGTCGCACGGGTGATAGGCGTAATGGCAGGTCGGCCGATAGACCGCCCGCTCTCCCTCCCTGATCGTCAGGTAGTCGGCGATCGAGATCGACTCGCCATGGGTGATCAGAAACCCGAGATAGGGGCCTTCGAGCGGTGTCCAGCTGCGCACCCGCGTCCCGGCGCCCGGCCGCAATAGGTAGATCGCGGCCCCGCTGCCGAAATCGTGCCGGCTTCCATCGGCCGGAAAATGCCGCTCATGCGTCCCCCAGCCGAGCTCCGCCGGCTGCGAGCCTTCGCTGTAGAAACCGTCGATCGACCAGGTGTTGACGAACTCGCCCGGCGCCTTCGGGATCGTCGAGACCTGCGTATCGCGCTCGGCGATGTGGATGGCCCGCACTCCGAGACGTTGCGCCAGCCGGCCCCAGCCGCCGCGATCCGCCGGTGCGGCAATCGCGGGATCGGCGTCGCGCGCGACATCCAGCAGCGCCTGCTTGACGAAATGCGACACGAGCCCGGGATTGGCGCCATGCGTGATGATCGCCGTCGGGCCGGCGTTCTGGCCCGGCTGTCTCGGGCGCAAGGCCAGCGCGCTTTCGCGCAGCGCATAGTTGGAGCGCGCCGCCGGCGGCAGGTTCGGATCGGTATAACCGCCCGGCCAGGGCTCGATGCAGGTGTCGAGATAGAGCGCGCCTCGCTCCCGGCACAGCTCGATCAGTGCGACGCTCGATACATCAACCGACACGTTGAGCAGAAAATCGCCGCGACCGAGCCGCGCTTCGAGCACGGCTCGGTAGTTCTCGCGGGTCAAGGCGGCTTCGATAAATTCGATCCCGTATTCGACTGCCTCTTCGTGACCGCGCGGTTCGGCGGTGATGACCGTGATCTGTTCGGGCCGGATCTCGATATGGCGCAGCAGCAGCGGCAGGACGCCCTGGCCGATGCTGCCGAACCCGATAATGACGAGGCGGCCGGAAAAGGCTGTGTATTTCTTGTCGAGCATCGAGGAGCGCCGCTTGCGGGAAGCCGGAAGCGGTACGGTCGCGCTCCGGCAATGTCAAGGTGAGCCGGCGCGGCACACTCGTGCCCAGAACCTATGCCACCCTACTGAATGCGATGGCGCTAGGAACCGGCGCGCTCAGCCGCGCAGATGTCGCGTTCGGTGCCGTAGCATCGAGGCGCCGGCGCGCTTGTGCGGCGCTCGGCGGGCGCTGTTTTGAGCCTCCGCCTCGAATTCCGACGCCCAGAGCCGCAGCTGCTCGATGACTTCCGGAACCCTAGCGAGCTTCAGCAGGTCGCGGCAGCGCTGCGCCTTTCGGGCGAAATACGTGGCGTTAGGCATCGTAAATACCTCCGATAGAGCAACACGAACGCCTTATCGCGGTTCAGGTTGGGGAAAAGTGGTTGAGGAGTCCCTTCTGAAGTCGCGTGGTTGCGGGACGCCACAGGGCCGTTTGCCGCGCTCTCTCTTGAATAGAACATAACAAGAACTTATATTGCTCGCATGACGCCGGGCAGTGTCGCTGGAGCCGCTAAATGCCGGAATCGTCGACCATCTGGCTGCTTCTGGTGGGCTCTGCTGCATTTCGAGAGCGGACTCGTGCAAAATCAACTATTTGGTCCTGATCCCTTGCATTTGTCAGCCCGTAACAGGCCGACCCTTCCGACAGCGCCTGCGGCGGGCCAAAACCGCGCCGCGCCGCTCGGCGCGATCGGGCCGGGCCGTCGCGGGACGGCCATCATTTCGCCATCCCGGACCGCCATATGAGCTGATTGCAATAGCCGTCCAGTCGGATAGTGTGCGCCCTCCCTTTGGAGATCGTGTTTGATGCGTAAGTGGTTTTTCGCTGCCGGCCTGGCCGCTTTTCTCGCGCCGGCAGCCGCTTTGCCGCAATCCCCGACCTCGCCGCAACCGCCGGCGAAAGCCGACCCCGCAAAATCCGAGGCCACGAAACCCGAGGCCGCGAAACCGGACAAGGGCAGCGTCTACGAGCAGCTCAATCTGTTCAGCGAGGCCTTCGAGCGCATCCGGCAGGATGCAGTCGAGCCGGTCGCCGACCAGAAGCTCATCGAGACCGCGATCGCCGGCATGCTGTCCGGCCTCGACCCGAATTCCGTCTATATGAACGAGAACGAATACAAGGCGCTGAAGGCGCCGGCCGCGGAGGCCGCCTCGCCGGGGCTCGTCCTGACGACCCAGAACAGCCAGCTAAAGGTCGTCTCGCCCCGCGACGGCTCGCCCGCCGCAGATGCCGGCATCAAGCCGGGCGATCTCATCTTCACGATCGACAAGGAGCCGACTTACGATCTGACCCTACCTGAGATCGAGCAGAAACTGCGCGGCCCCGAGGGCAGCGAGGTGACGCTGATGCTGCGCCGCGGCACCGGCGCGCCGATCGAGACAAAGCTGAAGCGCGCCTCGGACAAGCTGACGACCGTCAGCACCCGGGTCGAGAGCGGCGACATTGCTTATGTCCGGGTCGCCGGCTTTGACGCCCAGACCGCCGGCGCGCTCGCCGACGCGGTCAAGCAGGTGCGCCAGCAGGTCGGCAACAAGCTGGTCGGCTTTATCGTCGACCTGCGCAACAATCCGGGTGGCGATTTCGACGCGGCGGTCGCGGTCGCCGATGCCTTTATCGACAAGGGTGACATCACCGTCGTCAAGAACCGCAAATCCGACAACGCCAAGCGGATCGCCGCGACCCCTGGCGATCTCGCCAACGCGCTGCCGATGGTCGCCCTCGTTAACGGTGGAACCGCGCGGGAGGCCGAACTCGTCGCCGGCGCGTTGCAGGACAATCACCGCGCCGTGCTGCTGGGCACCAAAACCTTTGGCGAAGCGGCGATCGAAACGACCATCCCGCTCAATGGCAACGGCGCGATCAAACTGACGACGGCGCGGTTTGTCACCCCGAGCGGTCGCGCGATCCAGGGCAAGGGCCTCGACCCCGATATGACCGTGTCGCCCTTGAAGCTTGAAAAGGTCGCCCAGGCGGACCGCCGCCGCGAGGCCGATCTGCGCGGCGCCCTGAAGAACCCCGACGCCGCCAAGGACAGCACCCCGGCCGCCAAACCCGGCAACACGCCCAGCGGCAGCCCCGGGACGTCCCAAAGCAATCCCCCAGGCGGCCCGACCACACCGGGAAAGGAGCCGAGTGCGACGACGCAGCCGGCAAAGGGCGAGCAGCCTTCGGTCGCCTCGGGCGATATCGGCACAACCAGCGACGAGCAGTTGAGCGAGGCGATCGACGTGCTGCGCGGCCTCGCTCTCGTCAACGGCCGCACCGCCGCCGCCCGCTAAGCTGGCGCGAGAGGCTTAGGCCGCCGGGCTGGATCAGGGGAGTTGCGTCCTTCGACTGCTCGCTGCGCTCGCGCTCAGGATGAGGACTGTTTTGCTGATGCTATCAACATCATCCCTCATCCTGAGGAGCGCCCGGAGGGCGCGTCTCGAAGGAGGCGAAGCGCTATTGCAACCGGTGCCGGGCATCGCATGAACGCGCTCCCCAAGGACATGCGGCATATAGCGATGACGGCGCCGGGCGGGCCCGAGGTGCTGACCCTTGCAACGGGGCCGGTGCCGCGCCCCGCCGCGGGTGAAGTCCTGATCCGGGTCGCCGCCGCCGGCATCAACCGTCCCGATATCCTGCAGCGCACCGGCAACTATCCGCCGCCGCCCGGCGCCTCCCCGATCCTCGGTCTCGAGGTTTCCGGGGCCGTCGCTGCGCTCGGCCCGGAGGTAACCGGCTTAAATGAAGGCGATGAGGTGTGCGCCCTCGTCGCTGGCGGCGGCTATGCCGAATATTGCGTTGCGCCGGCGCCGCAATGCCTGCCGGTGCCGAAAGGCGTCTCGCTCGTCGATGCCGCCGGCCTGCCCGAAACC
>JBKOVT010000256.1:0-6894 GCA_046724035.1 Pseudomonadota bacterium
GGCGACCATTGGCTGTCGCCGTGGCCGCGCAGATCGGGCGCCAGCACATGCCAGTCCCGGCGCAACGCGCTCGCGACCCAATCCCAATTGCGGCAGTGGTCACGCCCGCCATGCACCAGGAGCAAAGGCGGCGCGGTCGGGTTGCCCCAATCCACATAATGCAGCCGCAGCCGCTGCGAGAAATAGATCCGCGAGGTGGGGCCGGAACCTGCCAGATCGGTAGCGGACATCAAGAAAGCCTAGAGGTGGAACGCGGTGGGTGCGTCTACACCAACATAGCAAGACCCCCGCACGCTCCAAAGCGACAGGCGGGGGTCAATTTGCGAAGTCTTGCTTCGCGCCCGGAGCTGACTCCGGACTAAATCTTGGACTTGGCCCTTGGTTGCCGATGCCAAGAGGTCGGCAACTGGGAACTGCCCGGTGGTGTCATGTCGGTTGAACACCCTCCTGCTCCGTTGGCGACACCTCGAATCTGGCACCGAGGCGCGAGCGGTTCAAGCGCAAAATCGATCGAACGCGATACTCGTCGAACGCTCGCGCGCCGCGCGATCAGCAACTCGCGTCTGATCCTTTGTTGCAGCCTATGCTGTAGGATCGGCGCTGCTGCAGGATTTTCGTTCCAAGGGGGAACGATGCACAGACTTATCGCGGCGGCATTGGCGTTCCTGCTCTGGCTCCCTGCTGCCATGGCTCAGGAACTGGTGCATTTCCCGTCACTCGACGGCACGACGCAGCTCGACGGTTATCTCTATCGCCCCGCCCGCGAGGGGCGGCATCCGGCGATTGTCGGCCTGCATGGCTGCAGCGGCATGTTCAACCGCGCCGGAGCAATTTTTCCGATTTTTCGCGAATGGGCCGCCGAGCTGACCCGGCAGGGTTATGTCTTTCTGCTGGTCGACAGCTTCCGGCCGCGCAATCACGGCGAGATGTGCTCGATCCTCGGCTTCGATCTCGACATCTATCGCACTCGCCCGAAGGACGCCTACGGCGCGTTGTCGTATCTGCAGGCGCAACCTTTTGTTCGCGGCGACCGCGTCGCGCTCGTCGGCTGGTCGCAGGGTGGCGGGGTCACGTTATTCTCGATCGCACCGAGAAGCCTCGGCCGGCCGGCTGCGCTGCCGCAAGGCGATTTTCGCGCTGCGGTAGCGTTCTATCCCGGCTCCTGCAGTCTCGAGCGGCTGCCCGCCGACTGGACGACCCGCATTCCGCTTATGGTGTTGATGGGCGCCGAGGACGTTTGGACGCCGGCGGCGCCGTGCAAAACCTTTCTCGACGGCGCGATCGCACGCGGGGCGGCGGTTGAGACCCAGATCTATCCTGGCGCCTACCACGCCTTTGACGCGCCGAACCAGCCGCGTCTCGAACTGCCGAACTACCGCACCCGTACCGGTGTCGTGCCGGTCATCGGCACCGAACCGGCCGCGCGACAGAATGCGCTCGCCCGGGTCCCCGCCTTTCTCGCGCGCTATCTCGGCGGCCCATAGCCGACCCGGCCTCGTCCAAGGGGCAGGTTGCCGCCCCGTCCGGTGGGCCCTAATTTGCGCCGGCCATAGGGGAGGGAAAGCCCGGTGCGAGTCCCGGTTGTCATCGCGGCCGCGCTGACCGCGTGCCTTGTGCTATGCGGCGCCAGTCCGGCTCACAGCGAGACGCGCCTTTTCACGGTCCTCGACTTTCAGTTCGAGGACGGCTCGGTATTGCCGGACGTCCATATCGCCTACGAGACGCGTGGCACGCTATCCCCGGCGCATGACAATGCGATCCTACTGATCCCCGGCGCGCTGGGCGATCGCCACGTCTTCGATGCGGCGATCGGGCCGGGCAAGACCTTCGACACCGATAAGTATTTTGTCGTCACGGTCGACCCGATCGGCGGCGGCGAGTCCTCATCGCCCGCCGATGGGATGGGGCAGGATTTCCCGCGCTACACAATCCGGGATATGATGGCAGCGCTTTACGCGCTCGCAACCCGCGAGTTGGGGGTCAACCGCCTGCGCGCTCTGGGCGGCTTATCCATGGGCTCGTTTGTCGCGCTCGAATGGGCCATTCATCATCCCGAGAACATCGACTCTCTCGTGCTGATGGCGCCGAGCCCGAAATCGGATGCCGGGTTTCGCCTGACCGTCGATCTCGTCAACACCGTCATCGCGCTCGACGCGGAATGGCAGGGCGGACGCTACACGCGCAATCCGGTCGAGGGGCTGCGCCACGCCGGCATGTTGTTCTATCCCTGGCTCGTCTCGGCCGCCTATCTCGATCGCACCCCGCCGCAGCAGCTGGCGAAGGAGGTGGAGGCGACCGCCCGGGCTTTTGGCGAATGGGACGCCAATTCGCTGGTGCTGCGCTATGCCGCCTACCGCGCCCACGACGTCTCAGCCCCGTATGAGGGCGATATGTCGGCGGCGCTTGCACAGATCGCCGCGCCGACGCTCGTGCTGACCAGCGCCAGCGATCGGCTGGTCGGGGTCGAGGGCGCGCGCCGCATCGCCGACGCCGTCAAACGCGCGCGCTATGCCGAGATCCCGACGGACATCGGGCACCGCGCGATGCGGGGCGCGCCGGACAGCTCCGAAGCCAATTTCATCGACCGCCAGATCCGCCAGTTTCTCGCGGAGCCGTCGCCCAGCGCCCGCAAAAAATAGCGGTCAATCGCTTCGGTTCAACCGACGCGCAGCATCTTCCAGCTGTCGCCTAGGCGCGTCAGGACCGGCCGGGATGCATCGGACGCCGTCTTGGCCCCAATCTCTGACAGCTTGGCAGAGCTGCCGATCAGCGCGTCGAAACTGCGCCGGGCAAAACCGAGATTGACTTCGACCGCTTCGGCGAAGGTGCGAGCGCCGAGGAGCGCGGTTGCGCCGTCCGCCGCGGCAGCGATTTCCGAGCGGGTGAAGGCATTCATCTCGTCGACCATGGCTTCCAGCCCGCGCACGGCGGCTGCCTGCGCCTCGGCCAAAGCCGCCCAGGCCTGCCCGCCATAGGCGAGCGCGTGATCAGGCACGGCTTTCGCAGCCCGCGCCGCTTCGGCCGGCGCCGGATCGATTGTTACGGCCGAGATCGCGTTCTCGAGTGCCGGCTCGGGCTCAGGTATTGGCGGCGTTGCGATGGGCAGACGTGACGGCTCGCTGCGGAGTACTTCGCGCACCAATCGCTTCGATGTCTTTGGCTCGGGCATGTCGTCCTCATTGCCGGAAGGGGCCGCATGCTGCGGCGCACAAATCTTACGATAGTTAGCAGGTACGAGAGGTTCAAGGGTCTTTGTGCGACGCACAATTCGAAGTTGCAGGTGATGACGCCGCGACAAAAAGGCAGCGGACCGTGCGATGCAGCTTCGTTAGCGGGGCGCGCCGGATTCGCCGCCCAGCAGAGCACGGTCGGGAACGCGCCTCGTTCTGTCCGCAGTACTACCCCAGATAAACCTTCGCGGCTTTGACGGGCCTTTAGCGTTTCTTTACCCTGACGCCGTTGAATAAGAAGGTATCTGCGCGTTTATCAGGGGTGGGGCGTGCGGGTCATCAAATCGGAAAAGGGAATCCGTCGGGCGATGTCGAAATGGCGCTGGATCGGCAGGTCGGGGGCTGCCGCAATTCTCGTGAGCAGCATGCTGGCGGTATCGGCGACCGCGCAGCCAGTTTACGAGGCGATCGTGCTCGATGCGCAGACCGGGCAGGTGCTGCGCGAGCTGAACCCCGATGTTTCGACCCAACCGGCGTCGCTCACCAAGATGATGACGCTGTACCTGACCTTCGAGGCGCTCAATCAGGGGCGGCTGCGGCTCGATCAGTACCTGCGCGTCTCGGATTACGCGGCGACCCGCGCGCCCTCTAAGCTTGGCCTCACGCCGGGCGAGTCGGTGACGGTGCACGATCTCATCCTCGGGATTGTCACAAAATCGGCGAATGACGCGGCGGTCGTGCTCGCCGAAGGGCTGGGCGGCAGTGAAGGAGCTTTCGCGCAACAGATGACGTGGAAGGCGCGTCAGCTTGGGATGAACTCGACCGCGTATTACAACGCCAACGGTCTTCCCGACCCGAACCAGCGCACGACGGCGCGCGACATCGCGCGGCTCGCCTTGGCGCTCTATCACCAATTCCCGCGGGAATATCGGTATTTCTCGACGCGCGCCTTTGTGTTCCGTGGCCAAGAGATGCGCAACCACAATCATATGATGGAGTGGTATCCCGGGCTCGACGGCATCAAGACCGGTTATGTCAACGCGTCGGGCTTCAATCTCGCCGCCTCGGCCGTGCGTGACGGGCATCGCCTGATCGGCGTTGTCATGGGCGGCCAGTCGGCCGGGTGGCGCGATCGCCAAATGGCCGCTCTGCTCGATCAGGGCTTTGCCGACATCGGAAGCGGACAGGCCGCATCGCGCCCCGTCATGGCATCGGTGCAGCCCTCCGCCTCATCGCATTCGGCACAGTCCCAGGCGCCCGTCTACGCGACCACCCCAAGCGCGGCGCCCACGGCAGCAACGGCGGCCTCACCACAGAGCAATCCGGCGCCCGTCATGGCATCCGCCCCGCCGCAAGGCGACACCGCTGGCGCGCCGGGACGGTCGGGGATGATCGACAATGCGTTGCGCCACCTCTCGCCCCTCGGAAGAGCCGAAGCGGCGACCGCGGCACGCGAAGCAACGGGCGAAGATTGGAGCATTCAACTCGGCGCGTTTCGCGCAGAGTCGGCGGCCGAGCAGGCGATCCGCCATGCTACGAACGTGACCGCTGTCAGGGGTAAGCCGCGCGAGGTGCTGGCGCCGGCCAAGGGCGAACCCAACCGGCTTTACCGCGCGCTGCTGACGCATTTCAGCCAGAAGGGCGCGCAGGCGGCCTGCGGCGAATTGCACAAGAAGGGCCTTGCCTGCACGGTAGTTCGTCCAGGCGCGCTGAGGGTTGCGAGCCAGTAACAGCGCCTCACCCGAAGGGGATTGGATTGCTTCGGCGCGGCAGGCCTCGCAAATGACGACTACGCGTCGGGCAGGGTCAGCCCGCTGGCGGCGAGTTCTTTCACCAGCGCTTCCTTGAGGCGCTGAAGCCCTGCTTCACTAGAGGACTCCGCGCGCACGACGACGATTGCCTGCGTGTTGGAGGCTCGCAATAGCCACCAGCCATCGGCAGTGCGGACGCGCACACCGTCGATTTCGACCATCTCGGCGCCGCGCTTCCGCAAGCGTTCGCGCACTTCCTCGACGATCGCGAATTTGCGCTCTTCCTCGCAGGGCAGGCGCAATTCCGGCGTGTTGAACACCGGCGGCAACCGGTCGAGCATGTCGGCGAGAGTCTCGGGCGCGCGGCCTAGAATGCCGAGGAGGCGGACGGCGACGTAGATCGCGTCGTCGAAGCCGTACCAACGGTCGGCGAAAAAGATGTGGCCGCTCATCTCGCCGGCGAGCGGCGCGCCGGTCTCGGCGAGCCGAGCCTTGATCAAGGAATGGCCGGTTTCCATCATGACCGGCTTGCCGCCGGCCTCCGCAATCGCGTCGAACAACACCTGGCTCGCCTTGACATCGGCGAGAACCGGCGCGCCGGGATGCTGGTTCAGGACGTCGCGCGCCAGCACGATCAGCAGCTGGTCGCCCCACAGGATGCGGCCCTGCGCATCGACGACGCCGATGCGGTCGCCGTCGCCGTCGAAGCCAATGCCGAGATCGCAGCGATTGTCCTTCACCGCTTGCTGCAGTTGCACAAGGTTCTCGGCAACGGTGGGATCGGGATGATGCGCCGGAAATGTGCCGTCGATCATTTCGTTGAGCAGAAGGTGATGCCCAGGAAGCGTTTTGGTCAGCGCGACGACGACCTCGCCGGTCGCGCCGTTGCCGCAATCCCAGGCGATGTTGAGCGGACGTGTCCCGTCGTAATCCTTCGCGAGGCGCACGACGTAATCGTTGAAGACGCTGTGCTGCGTCACCTCGCCGCGTCTGCCGGCGGGAGGGCCGAGCTTGAGCGCTGCCTCGCCGATCTTCTGGATCGCCTCGCCGAAGAACGCCTTCCCGCCGAGCACCAGCTTGAAGCCATTATGGTCGGGCGGGTTGTGCGAGCCGGTGACCATGATCCCGCCATCCACGCCGAGGGTCGCTGCCGCGAAATACAGCATCGGGGTCGGGCCCCGCCCGGTGCGCACGACATCGACGCCGCCTTCAGCCAAACCATCGACGAGCGCGGATTCCAGCTCGGGCGAGGTCAGACGGCCGTCATAGCCGACCGCTACCTTCTTGCCGCCCGCTTCGGCCACCGTCCTGGAAAAGGCGCGGCCGAGCGCATGGGCATCGGCCGCGAACAGGGTTTTGCCGACAACCCCGCGAATGTCGTATTCGCGCAGGATGCTCGGGTCGAAGCGGTGCGGCATCAGGGCATGCTCCGGGTCCGATCAGAGATAGGTCTTCATCAATTGGCGCAAGGCGGCGCCGAATTCCGGGTGCTGCAGGCCGAGCACGAGGTTGGCCTCGAGATAGCCGAGCTTCTCGCCGCAATCGTAGCGCCGGGCCGTTGCGCGCAGCCCGTGAAAGGGCTGGCCGTCGCTGATCAGTCTGTCGAGACCGTCGGTCAGTTGGATTTCGCCTCCGGCGCCGGCTCTGGCTTCTCCGAGATGGCGGAAGATCTCGGGCTGGATGATGTAGCGCCCGATGATCATCAGCGTCGACGGCGCGACCGCCGGCTCCGGCTTTTCGACGACGCCTCTAGCGCGGACCAGCTTGCCGCCGTCCTCGACGACGTCGAGGACGCCGTAGCGCCGGGTCTCCTCGCGCCGGATCTCCATGACAGCGACCATATTGCCGCCGGTCTTGGCATGCGCCTCGACCATCTCGGCGAGACATGGCGGGTCGCCCACCATGAGATCGTCGGCGAGCAATACCGCGAACGGCTCGTCGCCGACCAGATGGCGCGCGCACCACACCGCGTG
>JBKOVT010000022.1:0-9185 GCA_046724035.1 Pseudomonadota bacterium
CTGGTATTTCCGCCAGTTCAACGTCAACAAGAAATCGATCGCGATCAATCTGAAATCCGAAAAGGGCCTCAACATCGTCAAGGAGATGCTGAAGAAGGCCGACATCACCGCCGAGAACATGGCGCCCGGCACGATCGAGCGCCTGGGGCTCGACTACGAATCGGTGAAGAAGATCAACCCGCGCATCCTCTATTGCCGGGTCAAGGGTTTTGCCAGCGGCAGCCCGCACGAGAAGGGGCTCGCCTTCGACATGATCGCGCAGGCCGCCGGCGGCCCGATCAGCGTCACCGGCTGGCCCGACAAGCCGCCCGTGAAGCCCGGCCTCAGCTTTGGCGACACCGGCACCGGCATGCTGATGGCGGCGACGATCCTCGGCGCCTTGCATGAGCGCAACCGCACCGGCCAGGGGCGCCTCCTCGAAGTCGCGATGCAGGACGCGATGGTGCATTACATGCGCACCTGCTTTGCGACGATGGCGCGCACCGGAAAGCCGGCGCAGCGCCGCGGCTCCAAGCCCAGCGCCGGCAACAACGCGCCGGCCGGTCTCTACCCGGCGAAGGGTGGCGGCCCCAACGATTATCTCTACATCACGACGAGCCGCGCCAATCCCGAACACTGGACGCGCCTGATGAAACTGATCGGCCGCGAGGATTTGATCGAGGATCCGCGGTTTGCGACCGGTGACACGCGCGTCCAGCACAGCGACGAGCTCGACGGCATCATCGGCGAGTGGACCTCAAAGCACGACAAGCGCGACGCGATGGAAAAGCTGATCGCGATCGGGGTCCCGGCCGGTGCGGTGTTCGATACCCTGGAATTGCAGAACGAGCCGACATTTGAGGCGCGCGGCTTTATGCAGCACGTCAAGCACCACAATGGCGAAGACAAGATGGCGAGCTGGCCGGTGCGGGTCGACGG
Organism: Pseudomonadota bacterium; assembly: GCA_046724035.1. Lineage (GTDB taxonomy): Bacteria > Pseudomonadota > Alphaproteobacteria > ATCC43930 > CGMCC-115725 > DATARH01. Next base: position 919 of record JBKOVT010000022.1, read on the forward strand.
CAAGAGCGTGCGCTTGAAAGGCGCGCCCGCTTTGGGGCAGCACACCGAGGAGGTGCTTGGCAATTGGCTCGGCCTTGCCGCCGCCGATATCGCCGCCTTGCGTAAGGACGGCGTGTTCTAGCGCGCCTCGTTGTTGCAATGCCAAGCAGCTGGATCGGCGCTCTGCGTCGCCTGAGGAGCCGCCGCCTTGCGGCAGCGTCTCGAAGGGCGACTGCTCGCTTCTCTCGCGCTCAGGATGAGGCGCTTTCTGTTATGCCATCAAAAGCCCACCTCATCCTGAGGAGGCCGCGAAGCGGCCGTCTCGAAGGACGCAACGTCGTATTGCAGCGAGGGATGGGGGTAGCCTCGTGCGCGCGCTGATCGCGCTTTATCTGATCATCGGGGTCGTCATGCTGCTGCTCGGGTTTTTCGCGACCGGGCCGTGCCCCGAGAAAAACACCGATATCGTCAGCGATGTCGTGTTCGTGCTGGGCTGGCCGGTCTACCTCTATGACGATGTGCTGCATGGCACGCTGACGCCGCCGCAATGGCTGCACCGCCAGGCTTGCGAGGGCGGTCTGCGCACGATCCAGAAGACCGAACTCGCGCGCTGATCACGCGGCTCCTCCCCCGCGAAGCGGGGGAGGGGGACCATGCGAAGCATTGGTCGAGGGGGCGCGCATAGGCCGGCGGAATGCACGAGCGGGTGGCGAAGCTGTCTGCCCCCTCCGGCTCCCCGGATCAAGCCCGGGGTCGCCACCTCCCCCGCATGGCGGGGGAGGAACCGGTACTAGCCCAGCCCGAATTCCGGGCCGGCATCGCGCCTGAGCCGCAATCCGAGTTCGCTGCCGATCTCGACCGCGTCGCCGACCGTGCCCTCGCCGCGCCCTCGCCGCTCGACGCTGCCGTCCTCCAACAGCAATAGCCCGTCCAAGATCAGCCGCTCGCCACGTATCGTCGCCAGCCCGCCGATCGGTGTGCGGCAAGAGCCGTCGAGGGCCGCCAGCAGCGCGCGCTCGGCCGCGACGCAGGCCGCGCTCGCCGCATCGTTCAAGGACGCGAGCAGCCGTTGCAATTCCGTCTCGCCGGCGCGGCATTCGATAGCCAGCGCACCCTGGCCGACCGCCGGCAGCATGTCGTCGGCCGACAGGATCTCACTCGCGACATCCGCCTTCCCGAGCCGTTCGAGGCCGCACAACGCCAGGACCAGCGCGTCGACCTCGCCGGCGGCGAGCTTGTCGAGCCGCGTCCCGACGTTGCCGCGGATCGGCGCGATCGCGAGATCGGGGCGCGCCCGCAGCAATTGCGCCGTCCGCCGCAGTGACGCCGTGCCGACCCGCGCCCCCTTTGGCAATTGCGCGAGCGGCAGCCCGCTGCGGGACACGAGCGCATCGCGCGGATCGTCGCGCGCCAGGATGCAGCCGATCTCCAGCGTGGCTGGGAGGCGCGTCTCCATGTCTTTCAAGGAATGCACCGCCAGATCGATGCGCCGGTCGAGAAGCGCCTCCTCGATTTCCTTTGTGAAAAGGCCCTTGCCGCCGATTTCCGACAGCAGCCGCGTCTGCACGCGGTCGCCGGTCGTGCGGATTGACACGATCTCGATCGCGTCTTCCGCGGCAAGCTCGGGATGCGCCTCGCGCAGCCGGTCGCGCACGAGCCCGGCCTGGAAGAGCGCCATCGCGCTGCCGCGTGTGCCGATGCGAATGGGCCGGGCCGCCACCGCCGCTCCTGTAGAAACTGCTGTGTTTTAGCAGCCACGGCCGCGCCGGCGCAAAGCCGGCGGCCGCGGACCGGCTCGGGTCAGCTCAGTTGAGCCGCTTATGCTCGTGCGGCGCGACGGCCGCTCTCGTTGGATGATTATGCGCGGCGATGCAGTGCCCGAGAAACGCCGCGGCCAACAGGCACCGGCGCGCCGCATGCAGGCTCTGCATCGCATCGGCCGGGAGGGTTTCCAGATCCTCGATGAGCCGCAGCGCGCTCTCATCCTTGGATTGCCGCGCCGCGTGGTCGAGCCGCTTCAGCAGCTCTTCGTGCTCGCCCCGGCATTTTTGCAGATTGGCCTGCGCGTGCAGGTAAAGCTCTGGCCGGTGCCGCAGGATCAGCTGGCTGCCGGCGACGCCGAGCGCGTTGACGATCATGCCGAGCGTCTCGATCTCGCTCGCCGTGAGGTACAGCGCGTCGAACGATCTGCGCATCGGCACGTCGTTATCTCCCACCATCCTGAACCTCCACCGCACGCAAATCGAACGGACCGACTGACGCGTTGCCCGGGGGTTGGCCTACTACCTGGGGAGAAGTGCTGCGCGAACCGCTGCTGTCATATGGGGTCCCTTAAGTCTTTGGGAGCGCTCCCCGATACACGAAAAGTATACACCAGACCCGCGCCGGATGCACGGCATACGATGGTGCCCGGCAAAAGCTTTGCGGCCGGGCTTTCGGCTGTGGCTAGATACCGCTCCCCACGATTTGAGGCCGCCATGCCGCACGCTGAGCCCTGCCGCCTTTCCGCTGCCGCGCTCGCCCGCTCGATTGAAAATGGCGAGCTGGGCGCCGAGGCCGTCATGCGCAGCTGCCTCGACCGCATCGCCGAACGCGAGCCGGTCGTGCGCGCCTGGGCCCATCTCGATGACGATGCCGCGCTCGCCGCGGCGCGCGCTTGTGACAAATCTGTGACAGGCGGGCTGCTGAAGGGCGTGCCGTTCGGCATCAAGGACATTTTCGACACCGCCGACATGCCGACCGGCTACGGTTCGCCGATCTACACCGGCTGCCGCCCGGGTTTTACGGCGAGCGCCGCGAGCTTGCCGCGCGCCGCCGGCGCGGTGCTGCTGGGCAAGACGGTCACGACCGAATTCGCCAACCGCCATCCCGGCCCGACCGCCAACCCGCACAACCCGGCCCACACCCCCGGCGGCTCGTCGAGCGGCTCGGCCGCGGCGGTCGCCGATTTTATGGTGCCGCTCGCGATCGGGACGCAGACCGGCGGCTCGGTGATCCGCCCGGCCGCCTATTGCGGCGTGGTCGGGTTCAAGCCGAGCTATGGCCTGTTCCCGCCGGCCGGGATGCACCCCAATACCGAAAGCCTCGACACGGTCGGGATCATGGCGCGCTCCGTCGAAGACATCGCGCTGTTCCGCGCCGCGCTGATGGCGATCCCCTACGAGCCGCCCGCCATGCCGGAGCGGCCGCCGCGCCTCGCGCTCTGCCGTACGCCGCATTGGGACGAGGCATTGCCGGACGGGAGGGCCGTGCTGGAAGAGGCCGCCGCGCGGCTAAAGGCGGCAGGTTGCGAGATCGTCGAGTCCGAATTGCCGCCGGAATGCGACGGCGTTTCCGAGGTGCAGCGCCGCCACAGCGTTTTCGAGGCACTGCGCGTGCATGCGCCGGAGCTCTGTCGCCACAAAGCCTTGTTGAGCGCCGATCTGCTGGAGGGGGGCAAGATCGCCGAGGCGCAGGCGCTGAACCTTGATGATTTCCGACGGGCCTGGCGCGATGCGGAGCGGATGCGCGCCGCCGCCGCCGACTGGGCCGGCCGCTTCGATGCGATCCTGACCCTCCCGGCCCCGGGCCAGGCGCCGCGCGGGCTGCAGGAGACCGGGTCGGCCATTTTCAACGGCTTATGGACGGTTCTTTACATGCCCTGTCTGACCTTGCCGGCCGGGACCGGCCCCGACGGTCTGCCGGTCGGCGTCCAGCTCGTCGGCAAGCGCCACGCCGATGCGGCGCTGCTCGCCACCGGGCTTTGGGTCGAGCGCCGCCTGGGAGCCAGCGCATGAGCGCCCCAAACCAGCTCTCCGCCGCCGCCGCGGTCGCGCAGCTCGCATCCGGCGCCTTGACCGCCGAGGCCCTGACCCGCGCCTGCCTCGATCGCGCCGAGGACCGCCAATCGGTCAAGGCCTGGACCTGGCTCGATCCCGAGCATGCCCTGGCGCAGGCGCGCGCCGCCGATCGCGCTGGAAGACCCGGGCTCCTCGCCGGCTTGCCAATCGGAATCAAGGACATCATCGACACTGTTGATATGCCGACGGAGCATGGTTCGCCGATCTACCGCGGCAACCGGCCCTTCGCCGACGCCGCCTGCGTCGCGCTGTTGCGCATGGCCGGCGCGGTCATTCTCGGCAAGACAGTGACAACCGAATTCGCCAACCGCTTCCCCGGCGCGACGGTCAATCCGCACAACCCGGCTCATACCCCCGGCGGCTCGTCGAGCGGTTCGGCCGCAGCGGTTGCCGATTTCCAGGTGCCGGTCGGGCTCGGGACGCAAACCGGCAGTTCGGTGATCCGCCCCTCCGCCTTTTGCGGTGTCGTCGGCTACAAGCCGAGCTTTGGCGAATTCAGCCGCAGCGGCATCAAGATGCAGTGCCCCAACCTCGATACCTTGGGTGTCCTGTGCCGCAGCGTCGAGGATTTGGCGCTGATGCGCGCCGCCTTGATCGGGATGCCGCACCGCCCGATCGAGCGCAAGAGTGGCGCACAGCGCATCGGGATCTGCCGCACACCCGCTTGGGAGGCGGCCGAGCCCCCGGTACAGGCGCTGATCGAGCAGAGCGCGGCGGCCTTTACCGCCGCCGGCGCCCGGATCAGCGAGGTGTCCTTCGCGCCGGACTTCGCCGACATCCTCGATCACCACCGACGCATCTTCAATTACGAGGCGGCGCGCAACTACGCCTATGAATACGAGGAGCACCACGACCAGGTCAGTCAGGTGTTGCGCGACACGGTGCTGACCCCCGGCCGCGAATTGCCGCTCGCCGACTATATCGAGGCGCTCGACACGGCCGAAGCGTTCCGCCGTCATCTCGACGACGTGTTCCGCGACGTCGACGTCTTACTGACTCCGAGCGCCGCCGACGAAGCGCCCGAAGGGCTCGGCTCGACCGGCGACCCGCGCTTCAATTCGATCTGGACCTTGTCGTGGAGCCCTTGCGTGACCTTGCCGGCCGGCATCGGCCCCAAAGGGTTGCCGCTCGGCATTCAGCTCGTCGGGCCCCGCTTTCGCGACGAGACGCTTCTCGAGATCGCCGCCTGGGTCGAGCCCCAGCTCCCCGCCTCTTCAAGTTAGGTCCCGGCGCAGGCCGGGATCCATTCTTCCGGGCCTGAGCTTATTGACGAATGGATCCCGGCCTTCGCCGGGATCTAGTCGTTGTTCTCACTCCAGCCGCAACTTGATCCGGCCTTGCGCCTCGGCGCGCTTGAGCACCGCGACAATCTGCTCGAACGCTCGCCCGAGCCGCGCCGCCGATTGCGCCGAGTTTCGCCAGACGATCTCGACCGGTTCGCCGTGATACTCGCCGATCGCATCCCACAGCGCGTCGGGGTTGTGACCGAAATAATGGGGTGCGCCCAACACGTCGCCGAGCGGGCGGTAGACCGCCGCCGCATCGGCCAATGCCGCGCCATCGAGAACGCAGGATTTGGTCTTCGGGCGCGCCATCACGGTACCTGCGTGAATGTGTTGTAGTGGTCCACCGTCACAAAAATGAGCCCGTCATTCGAGAAGATCAGCCGCTTCGGGCCGCGGCCGCGGCAATCGGCATCGAGATCGGCTTCGCGATAGACCCGTCCCGGGGCCCCCGGCAATTGATGCCCGAAATTGTTGAAGGGGTCGCCGCCGATGACGTGACCCGGCCATAGGCTGCACAACCCGCCGCCGCGCCAGCCATGCGCCCGCGCTTCGTCCTTTGTTGCATAACGCGGCGGCAAATGGCCGCTGTCGCGCAGGCTCTGCACGGTCTCGACAAACCCCGGCACATCGCGCAGCCCCACACGCTCGGCGAACGCCGCCATCGCCGGTACATCCCCAGCGAGTTGCGCGACGGCTGAACTCCCGAGGAGGAGCAGAACGATAAAAGCGCTGCGCAGCAGCGCGATGGGGCGCATCTCTCCGGGCCTGTTCTCCGAATTGGCGGCTTGCCGCGCCGTCTCCGGCAATTCATGCTGCCGGCGATCATATACGGGAGAACGCCATGATCTATGAGTTGCGGGTCTATCATTGCGTGCCGGGCCGGCTGCCGGACCTGCTGAAGCGCTTCGATACGATCACGCTGAAACTGTGGGAGAAGCACGGCATCCGCCAGGCCGGCTTCTGGACGACATTGGTCGGCGAGTCGAACCAGGATCTGACCTATTTCCTGCAATGGGAATCGCTCGCCGAGCGCGAGAAGAAATTCGGCGCTTTCGGCGCCGATCCGGACTGGCTCAAGGCGCGCGCTGAGACCGAGAAGAACGGTCAGATCGTCGCCTCGATCACCAACACGCTGCTCGCACCGACCTCGTTTTCGTCGGTGAAGTAGCTCGAGCTTTCGGAGGAATACATGATCTATGAATTGCGCGTCTATCACGCGGTGCCGGGCCGTCTGCCCGATCTGTTGAAGCGGTTCGACTCGATCACGCTCAAGATTTGGCAGCGCCACGGGATCGAGCAGGCGGGTTTTTGGACGACCTTGGTCGGCGACTCGAACCAGGCGCTCTATTACCTCTTGAAATGGGAATCGCTCGCCGACCGCGAGAAGAAGTGGAACGCTTTCCAGGCCGATCCGGAATGGCATCGCCAGCGCGCCGAAACCGAAGCAAACGGCCCGATCGTGCAGCGCGTCGCGAACTCGTTCCTGGCGCCGACCAGCTTCTCCTCGGTGAAGTAACCAATTTCAGAAGTTCCAAATTCCCCGTGGCCGGGTTTATCCCGGCCACCCACGTCTTCAATTGCTGCCATGTTCAAGACGGGGGTGCCCGACACAAGCCCGCGCACGGGGATTTAAGCTCGCGAGGATGCTTGCTGCCTCGCCGTCTCGTTGTGAGCCTTACCCCTTGAACATTTTTTCGAAGCCGACCCAGCACTTATCGTAATCCTTCTGCAGGGCCGGCGTCTCGAGCGCGAATTTCGTCGGCCGCAGGACCAGCCGCGTCTCGAACATGAAGGCGAGCGTGTCGGCGATTTTCTGCGGCTGCAAATCCGCCGCGACCGCCTTGTCGAAACTCGCGCGGTCGGGGCCATGCGCCGACAGCGCGTTGTGCAATGACATGCCGCCCGGCACAAAGCCCTCGGCCTTTGCGTCATAAGCGCCGTACACCAGCCCCATGAATTCGCTCATGACGTTGCGGTGAAAAAACGGCGGGCGGAACGTGTGTTCGGCGACCTGCCAGCGCGGCGGAAAGATGACAAAGTCGCAATTGGCCGTGCCGGCCGTGTCGGTCGCTGAGGTCAGGACGGTAAAGATCGACGGGTCGGGGTGATCGAAGCTCACCGTACCGATCGTGTTGAACCGCGCGAGATCGTATTTGTACGGCGTGTAATTGCCGTGCCACGCGACGACGTCGAACGGCGAATGCGGAAGCTCGGTTGCCCACAAATTCCCCTCGAATTTCGCGACCAGCTCGCATGATCTGTCGCGCTCCTCGAAAGCCGCACACGGTGCGAGGAAATCGCGCGGGTTGGCGAGCCCGTTGGCGCCGATCGGCCCCAGCTCGGGCAGCCGAAACAGCGCGCCATAATTCTCGCAGACATAGCCGCGCGCCTTTCCGTCCGGCAGTTCGACACGGAATTTGACGCCGCGCGGCACCACCGCGATCTCACCGGGCGCCATCTCGATCCGGCCGAATTCTGTCACCAGCAACAGCCGGCCTTCCTGCGGCACGATCAGCAATTCGCCGTCGGCGTCGTAAAAGGCGCGGTCCGTCATCGGCTTCGTCGTGCGGTACACATGAATGCCGATGCCATTGCGCGCGCCGGCGTCGCCATTGGTGCCGATCGTCGCGAGCCCGTCGATAAAATCGGCCGGCGCATCGGGATAGGGCAGCGGGTTCCAGCGCAACCGGTTTGGCGACGGCGCCTCCTCTCCGCACGGCGCGGTGCGCACCAGCCCCTTGTCGATCTGCCGAAACGGCTTGTGCATCGCCGAGGGGCGGATGCGGTAGAGCCAAGAGCGCCGGTTCTGCGCCCGGGGCGCCGTAAACGGGCTTCCTGACAATTGCTCGGTGTAGAGCCCGCGCGGCGGCTTCTGCGGCGCGTTCTGCCCCTGCGGCAAGGCGCCGGCGATCGCCTCGCTCTGCTGCTCGTTGCCAAAACCGGAGAGGTAATCGAGCCGCGCGCTTGGCGGCTCGACGGCGCCCCCCCGATGCACCTGACCCTGCGCCTCGCCGATCTCGATCCGCGTATCCGGGCTCATCACGGCCTCCAAATTCGGACCGCCGGCGTCCCGCCGGCATGCCGGCCAGAGGCCGGCGCTCCTATAGAGCCATTACCCGGATATGGGGATGACGACGAGTTCTTCGACAACGAAGGTTTTGAT
>JBKOVT010000062.1:0-7425 GCA_046724035.1 Pseudomonadota bacterium
ACCGAGTAGAAGCCGATGGGCGCGTTATCGAGAAAATCGACGAGCTTGTTGCGCTCGTCGTGGATCACCGCCTCCATCTCATGGCGCGCGGTGATGTCCTGAAAATTCCAGAAGCTGTAGCCGGGCCGGCCGGCGATCGGATTGACGCTGACATTGAACCAGCCGGCCGCGACACCCCGCGAATTGCGCAACGGCAGCGCCGATATAGCCCGTGTCCCCGCCGCGGCGCGGCTGCACAGCCGCTCAAAATCGGCTTTCGAATCCGGGTCGGAGAGGGCGGCGGCAACGCGCTCCAACGGCGCTTCGGGAAATTGCGGGAACAGCTCGTGGAACGCCGTATTGGCATAGCCGATGCGTCCGTCCGGCGCGATGATGACCTGCGCGTCGGCGGAGGCGTCGAGCGCCTGGCTCAGAATGTCGACGCGGCCGGCGAGCGCGGTGTGCATCGCCCGCGCGGCAAAGGCGGCAAAGCCGCTGATCACCGCCAGCGCGATAACGGCGCTCGTTACCGCCTGTGCCTTGGCGCCGGAAATGACGTCGCTGGCATAAAGCGCCCCGGCCAAAGCCCCAGCGGCCGCGAGGAGGAGCGCGACATTGCCGAGCCGGCCGATCCAGCCCGGCTGCTGGCGTTCGAACCCCCAATTCGCCCAGCGGCGGGCGCCTTCGACGTCGGCGACCATGCTTCGTTTCCGCCCGTTGCGAGTCCGCCTTAAATACCACGGACCGGCGGCGCCGGTCGCGCTTTGTTCACCGGCAACCCCTGTCAGACACGCCGGTTGGCGGGCAAAACCGCCCGCGAGCGATATTCGGCAGACAGCGTTAACGAATGCTTAAGGGCTCTTAACGCGCGGCCTCGACCCTCGATCTCACTCGTCGCGGTAGGTCCGCTCCATGCGCTCGTGACGCTCCTGGGCCTCGATCGACAATGTCGCGATCGGGCGCGCTTCGAGGCGGCGGATGCCGATCGGCTGATCGGTTTCTTCGCAATAGCCGTAGGTGCCCGTGTCGATGCGCGACAGCGCGGCGTCGATCTTCGAAATCAGCTTTCGCTCGCGGTCGCGGGTGCGCAGCTCGATGGCCCGCTCGGTTTCCAAGGATGCGCGGTCGGTCAGGTCGGGCTTCAACAGGCTTTCTTCCTTCAGGTGCTGCAGCGTGCCTGTCGAATCGGCGAGGAGCTCGGCGCGCCAGCTGAGCAGCTTTTGCCGGAAGTATTCGAGCTGCCGTGGGTTCATGAACTCTTCGGCTTCGGAAGGACGGTAGCTGGTCGGCAGTCTTGTACGCTTACGCATTTATCCTCCCCAAGGTGCCCGTCTTTGGCGGGCGCGGAGTATATGAATCGGGTTTTCCGATTTCAACTGCCGCAACTGCATTTCACTATGTTGATTTCGCAGACCTTTCCGGGCCGCGTGAGCAACCTCCGGTTTGACAGCCAAGACCGCCGCCGCTGCCGCCTTTATTGGCAGCCGCCATATACCGCGGCGGGAAGCTTTCACAGCACTCGGGCGCGCTCTTGCGCGACACCCCGGAGAGCAAGGTCTTCGGCCATTTAGCGCTTCTTTAAAGAATGCCGGCTACCGTCCGCAAATCGGTCATTTCGATCCCCAGGAACATGTCTTTAGCGGACCCTTTTGCGGACACGAGCGCCTCCGACGAGGTGGACGGGGCGGTTCCCGACCTGCCCTCGCCGGACACCAAGCGATGGGTCGTGCGCCGCAAGGCGATCGTCGTCGCGGCGGTGCGGAACGGCTCGATCAGCCTGCAGGAAGCCTGCCGGCGATATAAGCTGTCGGTTGAAGAGTTCCTGGCCTGGCAGCGTGCGATCGACCGCTACGGCGTGCCAGGGCTCAGGGTGACGCGCCTGCAGATCTACCGCGACACCGACGAGGCGCGCAGCGCGAGCTAGCGCTCATCCGCCGCCCCGTCTCGAACCGCCGCCCTTAGCGCGGCGGATGCCACCACCGCCCGCCGATCACCATTCCCCGCGCCGCCAGCTTTTGGCGTCCGCGCCGGGTTTCACCCAGCACATCGCGGTACTCGACCTCGCCCTCGATCAGTTCGAGGACGCTGGCGTCGCCCACCGCCCCGACCGACAACCGGCCGAAATCGGCGCGGCCCAGCGCCGTCGCCGGTGCCGCGCTGCCGGCTCGGATGACCGCCCCGAGATCCAGCCCGAGCGCGAGAAACTTCCCCATTGTGACGAGCTGGTCATAGGCGGGGCCGTCAATGCTCATCGTATGGACATCGCTGCTGATCACATCGGGCGGAAAACCGGCTTCGAGCATGTGCTCGGCAGTCGCGAAACCGAACGACCCGCTGCCATGCCCGATATCGAATACGACACCGCGGCGGCGCGCCTCCAACGCCTCCTCGCGCACCCTCCCATCCGGCATCACCGGCGCGTTTGGGAAGGGGCGGAAGCAATGCGTCAGGATATCGCCGCGCCGCAGCCGCGAGAGGACGTCGAGCCGCGAGGGCGGCGGGTGGTCGAGATGCCCCATGACCGGCAACCCGACCTCCTCGGCGACCTCCAACGCCATCTCCAAGGGCGCGATGCCGGAAGCTCCGCCGGCGCCGCGGCCGACCCGCACCTTGACCCCGACGATCAGGTCGCGATTGGCGTTGATGACGCGCACGCATTCGCGCGGATCGATGAGCCGCAGATCGGCGGCCTCGCCGACCATCACGGTGGGGCTGAACGCAAAGATGCCGGGGAAGGAGACATTCAAGAACGGCAGGATGCGTAGCGGCGAGGGCTCGATGACATGCCGCCGGAAGCCGTGAAAATTGCCCGGCCCCGAGCTGCCGGCATCGACAAAGGTGGTGGTGCCGCTCTTCTTCGCGACCAGGGCCGCGTCGACCCCGAGCGAGGTACCGCCCCAATAGACATGCGTGTGCAGATCGATCAGCCCCGGCGCGACGATCAGACCGCGCACATCGACGATCTCGGCGCCGGCGCGCGCCAGGTCAGGCCCGATGGCCGCGACCTTGCCGCCGCTGAACGCGATATCGGCGACCTCGTCGCGCGCATTCGCCGGATCGAGGATCCGCCCGCCTCTGAGAATGAGATCCGCCATGCGTCCGCTCCGGTCGGAACGGAGCGAGCCTACACGCGGGTTATGTCGGGCAAAAGCCGCCGGTGCGCGAGGCGGGGGTTGGCCCTTCCCCCAAAGGTGCCAAGATGGATAGCGGTTTCCCCCAAAACCGCGATCGCCCCTCGCCTCGCTGCCGGGTCAGCGGCAGACCGGATTGTGCTCGACGGTTGAGCGCTGCTCAACATGTTGTTGTAGGCATCGATCTAACCTACTGCATTTGCGTCCAATTATCGCACTGCGTTTGATTTCCGAAGCGACGCGGCGTGTCGCGAACCGACGAATCGGTTTTGCGCAAGCGCGACGGACACCCGATTTGCGCATCGGCCGATTTGTGTATCAGCGCCCGCTCGCCTCATGCGATGCTGCCGCCACCGAATTCACCGCTGGGAGGATGCAATGGCGAAATACATGCTGGTCAGCTTCAAGACCTGCCCGTGGGTGCAGCGCTCGGCGATCATTTTGCGCGAGAAGAACACCCCCTTCGAATTCCGCCATATCGAGCCCGATAACCGGCCCGACTGGTTTCTCGCGATCTCGCCGCACAAAAAGGTGCCGACGCTGACCATCGACGACAAGGTGACGTTGTTCGAGTCAAACGCGATCAACGAGTACCTCGACGAGACGGTCACGCCGCGGCTGCATCCCGAGGATCCGATCCAGCGCGCCATCAACCGCGCCTGGACCGATTACGTGCCGACCTTTGCCTCGTCGGTGACGGGCTGCGCCTATGCCGCGACCGAGGCGGAGTACCAGAAGGCCGTCGCGAAGATCCCGGAGGCCTTCGACCGGCTGGAAAAGGCGCTGGAAAAGCAGGGCAGCGGCCCCTTTTTCAACGGCGCCAGATATTCGCTGGTCGACGCCGCCTATGCGCCATTCCTGCAGCGCTATCTGTTCCTCGACCGCATCAAGAAAATCGGCCAGCTCGAAAATTACCCGCGGCTGAAAGCGTGGACCGAGGCGATCATGAAGCGCCCCTCGACCCATTCCTTCCCCGAGGCCGAGTTCGAGGCGATGTACCGGGCGAATGTGAAGCGGCGCAATTCCTGGGTGTCGCAGTTTATTGAGCCGGCGCGCGCCGCCGCGGAGTAGCGGCGGGACGGCGACCCCAACCTTTGGGCATCCGGGGCAACTTGTGCCTCGAATGCCTAAGCCACGGGCAGGGCAGGACTATTTGAGCTGAAGCAAGGCCGATCGGCCGCCGCGGGTGTTACCTCTCAAAAGAGGTATGCGCCCGGCGGCCGAGGCCGCGGGCGCAGTATGGATGTGCCCCGATGCAGAACCCTTTGCCTGGAAAAGACCCTCGGCCGCGGAGCCTCGTAGCCCGGCTCGACCGCGCCGCCCGCGACATGAACGCGTTTCTGCTGGTGCTCGCGATCGGCTTGGCGACGCTCGATCTGACGTGCCTCTGGGCGTTCAAGCTGCGCGATGCCTTGCCGGCGATGACACACAACTCAGCCAGCGCGATGGCAGTCAATTCGAACGGCGCAATCAACAAGCCGGCCCAGGCGAAGCCTGCTCCGAAACACAATCCGGCCGCGGCCGGCAGCGGCTCATAAACCGGCCTCCGGACGAAGCGCCGGTCAGCCGCCCGTATTGCCGGAGGGGCGCGGACGGATCGGCTGGAACGCCGGCTTCACGTCGTCCTTCTCACCACCGCCATCACCACCCTGGATTGGGATCGTGCGCACCCGCGGCTCGATGTTCGGCCGGACAAGATCGACATGCAAAAGACCGTTGTCGAGCCAGGCGCCGCGCACCTCGATCCCTTCGGCCAGCACAAAGGAGCGCTGGAACTGGCGGGCCGCGATGCCGCGATGGAGATAGATGCGGTCGGTGTCGTCGGCCTGCTTGCCGCGGATGACAAGCTGGTTTTCTTCGATCGTGATGGTCAGGTCGGCCATCGCAAACCCCGCGACCGCCAGCGTGATGCGCAGCTCATTCTCGCTGAGCTGCTCGACATTGTAGGGCGGATAGCCATCGCTGGAGATCTTGTTGACCCGGTCGAGCGCCCGCTCGAACGGCTCAAACCCTAGCAGCAGCGGCGAATTGAACAGCGACAAGCGGGCCATCGCGCTTCTCCTCGAAACTGAGCGAGACGCCGCCCCCGGGCCCATTTGCGGCGCCCGGCAGCGGCGGCATTGCCTTCCTATACTATAGATTTGGCGGGAAATCGCTCGGGTCAAGCAATCTACGGCTGCAGGCAGCGCGTCGGCCCAGGCGGGGTTTTGCCGATGCGCCTTCCGCGACGGCCCGCGGCCCCCCATATGGATGCCGCAGGGGCTCCCCCGAGAACCAATCCAGGGACGGGACTTCACGATGTCGATCCGCTCACCCCTTCAGCGCCTGGCGGGCTGGCGCATCCCGGTCGCGCTGTTCTTCTGCTTGAGCCTGGCCTTGACGCCCAGCCTCGCGGATGCGCGCGCCGGCGCCTCTTCGAGCGGCGGCAAGTCGTCCTTCTCGGGGATGGGCAGCCGCGGCTCGCGCACCTATGAGAACAATAACGCCGCGCCGGTCACCCGCAGTATGACCCCGTCCAACCCGTCGGCGACCAGCCCGCTGGGCGGCACGGCATCGCCTGCCTATGCAGGCGGCGGCAGCTTCTTCCAGCGCCACCCATTCCTGACCGGTCTGGCCGGCGGATTTCTCGGCTCGATGCTGTTCAGCCATTTGGGCGGGTTCGGCACAGGGCTCGGGTTCCTGCTGACGCTGCTGATCATCGGCGGCGTCATCTTCTTTCTGGTCCGCCTGCTGTTCGGCAGCCGCTTGGCGACAGCCGGCGGGGCCCCCATGCCGCGCTCACTCGGGGCCGCCGCGGCGCCCGCCGCCGCGCGCTTCCGCGGGCGCGACACGACGGTCGGCGATGCCGATCTGAATGCCTTCCAGACCATTCATGCCGCGGTTCAAGAGGCTTGGTCCCGCGGCGATCTCGCCCAAATGCGGCGGCTGATGACGCCCGAGATGCTGAGCTATTTCTCGGAAGAGCTGACCCGCAGCGCCAGCCAGGGCGTCCAAAACATCGTCTCGGATGTGCATCTGCTGAAAGGCGATGTCAGCGAGGCGTGGGAGGAGGGCGATCTCGAATACGCCACCGCCTATCTGCGCTGGAGCGCGATCGATTACGTCGTGCGACAGGGCCGCTCGCCGGGAATGCCCGATTATCTCGTCAGCGGCGATCCAAAGACGCCGACCGAGGCCGAGGAAGTCTGGACCTTTGTGCGCCGGCGCGGCGGCGACTGGCTGCTCTCGGCGATCCAGCAGGTCTGACGGCCGGCCGGGGATCCCTATTGCCGGGGGCCGCGCAGCCGCGCGTCACCGGGGCCGGGTGAGGCGTCCGCGCGGAAGCCGAGACGCCCTGCCATTTCGATGATCTCGTCGAGAAACGCCTCATAACCGAGCCGCGGATCGGGGTCGGCCTCGGCATTTTCCTCGGCCGTGACGCGGTGAAACGGCGCGAGAAACACCGCTCCCGGCATCTCGCCCGCATGCTGTACCGCCGGCTCGATCGCGAACTCGCCCTTGTCGTCAGGCGCCGCGGCGATCCGGACGCCGTGCAGCATTGCGGGTTTGCGCCGTTCGTTTTGCGACGCATCGCTTGCGTAAGCCTCGCGCGGATAGGCCCGCTCGATTGAGGCGCGATCATGGATATTGGCGGTGGGCATGTCGGGAAAACGGGCTTCGCCCAATACCCGTTCCAGCATTGGCCAGCCTAGGGCCAAGCCGCCTCGGGGGGCAGCGACATCAGGATCGCCTCGACATTTCCGCCGGTCTTGAGACCAAAGCGGGTGCCGCGGTCGTAGAGCAGGTTGAACTCGACATAGCGGCCGCGGCGGACCAACTGATGCTGCCGTTGCGCCGCGGTCCACGGCCGGTTCATGCGTTGGCGCACGATCGCCGGGAAGACGGCGAGAAACGCTTCCCCGACCGCCCGGACAAAACCGAAATCGCGCTCCCAATCGCCGCTGTCGAGATAATCGAAAAAGATGCCGCCCGCGCCGCGCGGCTCGTCGCGATGCGGCAGATAGAAATACTCGTCGCACCATTTCTTGAAGCGGGCATAGGCATCCGCCTCATAGCCCTGACAGGCCGTGGCGAGCGCGGCATGAAACTCTTCGGCTGCGGCGGGATCGGGATAGATCGGGGTCAGATCGGCGCCGCCGCCGAACCAGACCTTTTTCGTCACGATATGACGGGTGTTCATATGCACCGCCGGCACCAACGGCGAGCGCATATGCGCCACGAGCGAGATGCCGCCTGCCCAAAAGCGCGGGTCTTCTGTAGCGCCCGGGATCTCATTGCGGAATTCGGGCGAGAACTCGCCATGGACCGTCGAGAC
>JBKOVT010000338.1:0-4182 GCA_046724035.1 Pseudomonadota bacterium
TTACTGGGCCAATTCCTATGCCGAGGCGGTGCGTGGACTCGAAGATTACCTGCGGCACGAATACGGCGCCGATTTCGAGGAGCGCGAGTTCACCGTGGCCGTGTGTGGTCCGCCGATCTCGGCGCGCTACTATTTCCCCGACAATTTCCGGCTCGTGCACCGGCAGGACCGAGCCGAGTTCTTCATCGCCTTCACGAAGGACGATTGCGACCGCCTGTTGCCGGGTGTTCCGGTTTACCGCGTCGAGCGCATGGGCGCGCTGTTATCGGTCGTTCTCGACCGGCGCGACATCACCGCCGAGCAGCGCATGGTCAAGCGGCCGGTGGCTGGCGCCGTGACAAACCCGCGCCCCGCCTCCGCCTACCCTTGACGGAATAGCCGCCGTCGCGTTTTCGTTCTGAGCCGAATGGACCCCGCTGAATACGACAAGCTCGACCGGCTCGAAGACCGGATGTGGTGGTTCGCGGCAACCCACGCCAATTTGATGATGCTGGCGCAACGGTTCGGAAGTTCAGCGGCGCCGCGGCGGATCCTTGACGCCGGTTGCGGCACCGGCGGGTTGCTGGCAAAGCTCGCCACCGCCGGCGAGGCGAGCACGGTCGTCGGTCTCGATGCCGATGAGAGTGCCTGCGCCCGCGCCCGCACCAAGAGCGCGCGCCCGGTGTGCCGCGGTTCGATCAATGCGCTGCCCTTTATCGACGCGGCATTTTCCGCGATCTTCAGCGCCGATGTGCTGTGCCATCGCGATGTCGATGAGCGGCAAGCGCTCCAGCAGTTTCGCCGCTGCCTCGCGCCAGGAGGCATTCTCGTCCTGAACTTACCGGCCTATCGCTGGATGCTGTCGCACCATGATGCCGCGGTTTACAACGTCAGGCGCTACACCCGCCGCGGCGCCGCACAGCTGCTGCGCGATGCGGGGTTTCGCGTTCTTTACGCCAGCTATTGGAATATCGTGCTGTTTCCGCTGATGGTCATCGCCCGCAAGCTGCTGCCATCGCGAGACGCGGCGAGCGATGTTCGCGCTTATTCCGCGCCGATGGAAGCGTTGGGCCGTGCCGCGACTGCGCTCGAACGGTTTTTTCTGCAAGCCGGCTGGCATTTCCCGTTTGGCGGGTCATTGGTCGCAATCGCCGGCAAGCCGGCCGAGAGCTGAGATCACCAATGTCGGACAACATCCTGGACCCCCTTGCTCCCGCGCCGCCGCGCTTCGCGCTGTCGATCGTGATCCCGGTTTATAAGGGTGCCCCCAGCATCGGCGAACTCGTCGCCGCGCTCGAAGAGCTGCAGATTCCAGGCGGGCACGAAATCGTGCTGGTCAATGACGGCAGTCCCGACAACAGCCTCGCCGTCTGCCGCGCTCTCGTCGAGCAGGCCCGCATCCCGATCGCGCTGGTCGATCTCGCGCGCAATTATGGCGAGCACAACGCGGTCATGGCCGGGCTGCGCCACGCGAGAGGCGCGCACGTCATCACGATGGACGACGATCTGCAAAACCCGCCGGAGGAGGTCGAGCGCCTCGTCGCGCATGCCCAGAGCACCGGGCACGAGGTCGTCTACACCTTCTACGACGAAAAGCAGCACGCCTTCTGGCGCAATCTCGGCAGCCGCTTCACGAACTGGGTCGCCGGCTTTGTGCTCGATAAGCCCAAGGGCTTTTATCTCTCGAGCTTTCGCTGCATGAGCGCCTTTGTCGTGCGCGAGATCACCCGCTATGAAGGCCCTTTCCCCTATGTGGACGGGCTCATCCTGCAGGTAACGCAGGACATCGACCGTTTGGCGGTCCGCCATCTGCCACGCGCCGTCGGTCGCAGCAATTACACGCTGCGCCGTCTCCTGCGCCTCTGGCTCAGCATGTTCGTCAATTTCTCGGTCATGCCGCTCCGGCTGAGCACGCTGACCGGTTTTGCGCTGAGCCTCATCGGCGCGGTCGGCAGCCTGGTCGTGATCACCGAAGCCTTGTTCTTTGCGCCGCCAGCGGGCTGGGCGTCACTCATGGCAGCGGTGCTGCTCTTGTCGGGCGTGCAACTCTTGATCCTCGGCATTGTCGGAGAATATCTCGGCCGGCTTTATTTAACGGCCAACCGAAAGCCGCAATCGGTCGTGAAGAGCGTCACGCGCGCGGATGCTGCGATGACGGAAGCGGCACGACCGCCGCTGCGATTGCGCGAACGGGCGTGACGGAGCGCCGCGTGGCGATCTATTATTTGAGCCTCGTCAGCGCGATCCTGTTCGGCGTCGCTGGACAGATCGCGCTCAAATCGGGCGCGACCGCGTCGCAGACAGTCGCGGCGCAGTTCGCCAACCCGCTGACGCTTATCGGTTTTGCAATCTATGTGCTGGCCGCGCTTTTTTATATCGTCGCACTAAAGAAGATTCCGGTGTCGGTGGCGTTTCCGTCGGTCGCGGCGAGCTATGCCGCGGTCGCAATCATCGCCCATCTGATGTGGAACGAGCCGTTTGGCTGGCCACAGCTCGGCGGACTCGTGCTGATCGGCGGCGGCATCCTGCTGATCCACCAGCACTGACAGCGAGATTTCGCTGGCCCGCCCTAATCGAAGAATTTGCGGATTTCGCCGATGACGCGATCGACTGCGTCATCCGCGAGCTGCGGATAGATCGGCAACGACAGGATCTCGCCCGCCGCCTTCTCGCTGTTGCGCAGCCCGGTCGGGCCCAGCGCGACACGGCTGCGATAAGCCGGGTGCAGATGCACGGGCACGGGATAATGAACGCCGGTGCCGATCGAGGCGGTGCGCAAATTTTCGCGCAGCCGATCGCGGTCCTTGCTGCGGATAACATATTGATGAAAGACGGGGCTGGTCTCGGGGCGGCGCCGCGGCAGGCCGATCGGCAATCCCGCAAGCCCCTCATCATATCGCGCCGCGATCGCCTGCCGCCGCTCGTTATCGGCTTCGAGCCGCGGCAGCTTGACCGAGAGCACCACCGCCTGAACCGGATCGAGCCGCGTATTGATGCCGCTGCGCGCGCTGACATAGCGCTCGCGCCAGCCGTATTCGCGAATTTCTCGCGCCACCTCGGCAAGCGCGGCATCCTCCGTCGCGATAATCCCGGCATCCCCGAGCGCGCCCAGGTTTTTCGTCGGGTAAAAGCTGAAGCAGGCAATATCGCCAAAGCTGCCGACCGGGCGCCGCCGATACACCGCACCATGGCTCTGCGCGCAATCCTCGATAACCCGCAGACTCTGTACGCGGGCGATCTCACCGATTGCGGCGAGATCTGCCGGCTCACCGTAAAGATGCACCGGCAGGATGGCGGCAGGGCGGCCGGGCGGCGGATCGCGCAAAGCCGCGTCCAGCGCGGCGGGATCCATCGCAAACCCGCCAGGCTCGATATCCACCAGCACCGGCTTCGCGCCAGCTCGCTCGATCGCGGCGACGGTCGCGACAGCGGTGTGCGATACCGTGAAGACGAGGTGACCCTCGCCGATGCCGCAGGCGCGCAATGCCAATTCGAGCGCGTCGGTACCGCTCGCGCAGCCGATGCCATGCGCAAGCCCGAGATAGGCCGCGAACTCGCCCTCGAAGCGCTCGACCGCGCGCCCAAGGATGTACTGGCCGCTTTCGAGCACCTGCATGATCGCAGCGTCGATCTCCGCCTTCTGAGCGAGATAAGCGGCGCGCGGGTCGGTCTGCGGAATCGGGGCAGGCTTTGTCATGATCTCAAAGATAATCAGTCAGGTGACGGCGGTAATATTTCAGCGAGCGCGCGAGGCCGTCATCGAGAGCGACTCGCGGCGCCCAGCCCGTCAATTCACGAAACCGGCGGTCATCGGTGACAAAATCGCCGATGTCGATGCGCTTGCGGTCTTCGGGAAACTCGCGCCGCTCGAAATGCCCACCGCCATTGGCGCGGGTGAGCGCCTCGGCGAGCGCCAGCAGTGAATAGGCCTCGCCGCCGCCAATATTCAGCGCTTGCCCCGCGGTCTCGCGGTTCAGTGCTGCGATCAGAAAGGCTTCGACGGCATCCTCGACAAAGAGGAGCTCGCGGCGTTGCGCGCCGCCCCATACCTCAAACGCTGCCCCTTCGAGCACGCGGCGAAGCCAGATGCCGAGAAAGTTCTGGCGTGCATCCCGGATGCGCATGCCGGGCCCATAGACATTGGTCAGCCGCAACGAGCGGGTGTTGAGCCCGTACACGTCATGGAATAACAGGTGGTAGGCC
>JBKOVT010000108.1:0-10255 GCA_046724035.1 Pseudomonadota bacterium
TTGGCGTTGCAAACCCACCGTGGCCCTGCATCGCAGGTGGGCGCCATATACCGAAGCCACGACTCCGGCAGGGACAGCTCCCAAACGGTAGATATCGGCCCCGGGGTATAAGCGGCCTGACGCACCGCGCAGCCCCACCCATCCTCTAGCTAGGTGGATTCGAGCGCCGCCGCAATGCCCTCGATCCGTTCGGCGAGGCCATTAAGCTCGCTTGCCGCTCTAGCGGCCTCGGCAATTTCCGGCGGAGAGGCGCGGTTGCGCTCCTGCTGCAGCGCTTCGCCCGCATCCGACAATTCGTCGGCGATGACGAGCGCGGCGAGCAGCATCAGCCGCAATTCGCCAGCCTGGCCGAGCCCTTTGGCGAACTCCGTGATCTTGCTGTCGACATACTGCGCCAGCCGCCGCGTGCGCGTTTCCTGCCCGTCGGCGCAGGAGAGCGGAAAGTCGCGGCCGTTGACCCTGACGACGACCTCGGCCATCTCAGCCCGCCTCCTTTTCCAAGAGCCGGTCGAGTTTCGCGATTGCCGCCTCGACGCGGCCGGCGATCGCGGTCGCGGCCGCCGCGACCTCTTCGTCGCGGGCGTTCGCGGGCTGCCGGGCCGCCGCGGCGGCTTCGAGCCGCGCCACGGCGCGTCCGAGCCGCGCCAGCGCGTCGGTGAGCTCGTTCAACCCCTTGGCCTCAATTCGGTGCTCTCAATGCACCTTCTCGTATTTCTGCAAGGAGCGGATATGGGCCGGGCGCGGCGTGTCGAAGAATTGCGGCCATTGCGTCCACGACACCTCGCCGACATAGAGATCGCCGCGGGAGTCGACGGTGAGGCCATGCGGCCCGAGAAATGCGGTCGGCGCGGTGCCGGCATGCGGGTCGCCAAAGCGCGACAACAGCTTGCCCTGGTGGTCGACGATGCTGACGCGGGGGCCGAGATTGGGGCTGTTTCTGTTCACCCCCATCACCGGCCCCAATTCACCGATGTAGCAAACCGGATGCTTTGTGTTGTGCATATAGAGGCCGCACGGCCGGTGCAGATTGTTCCACTGCGCCTCGTATTTGCCGTTGCCGTCGAACACCTGGACGCGGTGGTTCTCGCGGTCGGCGACATAGACCCAGCCATCGGCGTCGGTGCAGATATTGTGGACGATGTTGAATTGGCCGGGATCGGTGCCGGGCTCACCCCATGACATCAGCAATTTGCCGTCGGGCGAATATTTGTGGACGCGCGCATTGCCGTACCCGTCGGAGACGTAGATCTCCCCCTTCGGCGACAGCGCGGTATGGGTGCAGCGGTGGAACGGCTCGCCGCTCATATATTCCGCCGGCTTGCCCGGTACGCCGAGCTCCAGCAAGACCTTGCCGTCCTCGAGCCGGCATTTGCGTACGAAATGGCCGCCATCGTCGGTCAGGTAGATCGACTCGTCCGGGCCCATATGGACGCCATGGGCGCGCGGGTATTGCCCCTCACCCCAGGAGCGCAGGAAATTGCCCTCGCGGTCGAAGATCATCATCGGATGGTCGCCGCGATTGAAGACGTAGACATTGTCCTTCGCATCGACCCCGACCGCGCCGACTTCCTTGAATGACCATCCCGGCGGCAATTTCGCCCAGTCCTCGACGATGCGGTATTTGAAATCGCCGCTCCCGACGATGATCGCCATGTGCTGTCTCCCGGATTTTTTGCTTTAGGCCGGGGAGACGTTATCGGACGCCTCGACCGGAGGCAATCGCGGCCGGAAAATGTTACAGCTGACCCCGATCGGTCATTCGGAACACGCCATAATTCCCGCGGCCGGGCGCAGGGAGGACGACATGCCGCTTATCGGGTCGAATGGCCTCACGGAAGAGGGCACAAGCAAGACCGTTGAGGCCGGCGGGATCAATGTGCACTTCCACGACATCGGCGAGGGCGAGCCGGTATTGTTCCTGCATTCCTATGGCCCCGGCACGACCGCGTGGATCACATTTCACAAGATTGTCGCCCGCCTATCAGAGAACTTCCGCTGCATCCTGATGGACCTGCCGAATTTTTCGAAGACAGGTCCCGTCGTCTACCGCGAAGGCGTGCACGGCCTCCAGGCGCGCACCGCGGTCGCGCTGCTCGACGCCCTCGGCATCGCCGAGGCGCATTGGGTCGGCAATTCGCAGGGCGGGCAGTCGGCGATGGTAGCGGCGATCAGCTACCCCGAGCGGGTGCGTAAATTCGTCATGGGCGGCTCGCATATCGGCACCGGCGGCGATCGCTACCTCCTGGCCAATCGCCCGTCGGAGGGTAGCCGCGCCGCCCAGCAGGCGATCGCCGATCCCAGCCGCGACAATATCCGGCGTTATCTGCGCGTGCATATCGACGATGAGAGCCTCGTGACGGACGAGCTGGTGGATTACATCCACCGGGCGCACAATTGGTCGCCGGAATTCACCGAAGCGCGCCGGCAATCGGTGAGCCTGCCGCACGACTACACGCCGGATCTCGCCGGCATCAAAGCGCCCGTCCTGTTGATCCACGGCCGCTACGATCGCATGGTGCCGTTCGAGGTCTCGATCGCGATCCTTAATCACATCGCGGATTCGCGCCTCGTTCTGCTCAACAATTGCGGCCACTGGCCGCCCTTCGAGAAGCCAAAGGAATGGACCGCGCAGGTTCTCGCGTTTCTGCAGGGCTACTGAGCAGAATGGTCTAGAGAAAGACGCTGAGGTTCTTGTCGAGAAGCACGTTGGCGTCGAGCACGATCGTGCGCCGCGCCACCTTCCACGTGCCGTTCACCTGGCGCAGCACATCCTCGCGGCAGCCGGAAAGAAGTTGGGAATCCGTCTCCAGATGCGAGCGGTACACCAGAAACGCGGTCCGGGCCTCAGCTTCGCCGTTCTCCCGTGGCGCCGCTTCGAGATTGCCGATCAGGTGACGGGTGCGCGACGGCGGATCCTCGGCCCAGGCCATCCCGGTGTCGAGCCGCGCGACGCGCATTTCGAGATAGCGCTTATCCTCCTCGAGGATCGCCAGATCGCCAAGCGGCGTCAGCTCGCGGTGCAATTCGCGGCGCGGCACATTCTTGCGGCGCGGCATGAAATAGAGGACGTCGTCGGTGAAGAGATCGAGCCACTCCTTGAATTTGCGCTCGTCGAGCAGCCACGCTTCGCGGATGTAGAACTGCATCAGCTCGAACCACAGCGCCTGCTGCTTGCTGAGCGTCACCTGGGACGCCGCGTCCCCTGAGGGGTTGGTCATAGGATCGCCGTGCGTTGAGATCTGTTCGATCGAGATTGCTTCGCTGCGCTCGCAACGACAGCAAAGGTTGTCATTGCGAGGAGCGGAGCGACAAAGCAATCTCGTTCAGACATGTTATTCAGCCCCGCATTGTCGCGGCGCCGTCGAAATGCACCGTCACCGGGTCGAGCGGGATGTCGGCCCAGCTTTCCGCATTCATGAAATCTTCCCAGCGGCGGTAGAAAAGCCGCTGGTTGTTCTCCGAGATGTAGCGCTCGGAAACGATGCCGGGATAATCGGCATGCGATCCGGCATGCCCGAGGCCCATTGTCAATTCCTGCGGGTGCCGCCGCCCGATGCGGCTCGCGCTCGCTTGCGTCACCTGACGCCAATTGTCGACGTCGTCCTGCTCGAACATGCCGGCGGCGCCGTTATTGGCCTGACTCCCGATGCGGATCGCGCGCTTGATCTCTTCGGGCATGTCACGGTCCACCAGCACGAAATGCCAGAACTCGGTCTTGAGCGGACCGCGGGGCAGCGCCAGCCGGAGCCCGAGAATACCGTTTGGGAAGATCGAATGGTTGGCGAGCTGCACCCGGCGCGCGCGCAACACGCCGAGCCGCCGCTCGACCTCGGGCATCGTCGCCTCGTGGTACTCCTGGAACAGGCGAAGCACGTCTTTCGACATGCCGTGCACATAACGCGGCGTGTTGTCGTCGGCGTCACGGAAGGTGATCGAGTGCCCGTTGACAAAGGCGTGCTTGTTCGGGCTGCCGAACTGGTCTTCGTGGGATAGCCGCGGTCGCCCGAGATAGCGGCTCTGCACCTGCGCGCTGGAGAGATGGCTGGTCGGGACGTGATAATTGTCCGAGCAATTGTCGACCAATGTCTTCCAGTTGACCGGTTCGAGCCATTTCATCGGACCCAGCGCCTGCATCCCGCCGTCGCGCCGATTGAAGAGGGTGTCGAGATACCAGCGCGCATCGCCGAGATAGGCATCGAGGCTCGGCGCGTCCTTGTCCCAGGTCGCAAACACGATCCCGGCATAGGTCTCGACGCGTGCCGCGATCAGGCCGAGCGACGGCCTGTCGAGCGCATCGTAATAGGCTTCGGACTCGCCCGGAACGTGTTCGAGCGCGCCGTCGTTGCGATAAGTCCAGCCGTGATAGGTGCACATAAAGCGCTTGGCGTTGCCGTCGTCGCAGCGCACGACGCGGTTGCCGCGGTGGCGGCACATATTCAATAGCGCGTGCAGGCAGCCTTGCTCGTCGCGGGTCAGGATGACCGGGTCTTCGCCCATATAGGTGTGAAAGAAGTCGTCGGGCTCGGGCACCAGGCTCTCATGGCCGATCATCAGCCAGGCGCGCCCGAAGATCTTCTCCATCTCGTCGTCATAGACCGCCTGGTCGCTGAAGATGCGGCGGTCGAGCTTGCCGCTGGCGGGGTCGATGACGGCGTATTTCCGAGCGGCGCTCATGCCCGGCTCCTCTCTCTCGCGCTCATCATAGCAGCAGCCGGCCCGGGTCATCACGGGGGAAGAAATCGGCGCGAGAGCCTCGTATGGCTCCCGCCGTAAGGCTTCCGTTTACCACGGGCTGCTATGGGTCTCATTCGATTGCTGCCGGCGCGGGTCGCCGGGGAAGGAGAGGCATGGCGAATTCCGACGATCTTCATGAAGAGCGGCTGGTCATCGTCGCCTATGACGAGCGGGTGAAAGATCTATTCAAGGTGTTCTCCGAAGGCCTCGCTCAGGGCGAGCCGGAGCGCTCAAGCCAGGACCGCTTCCGCCGCGCGCTGCGCTATGCCAAGCGGGCGAGAAACCTGGCATTGCAAGCGGTCCAGATGGAAAAGACCGGCGAGGCGGAGGGCGGCTTGACCGCGGAAGCGGCAGGCTAGCCCGACCGCCGGGCGCGCGGCTCGGCTCAACACCACCTCGGCAGCGCCGCACGCGAGCGCGGCCTGACGTCTCGGCAGCGGGACGCAACCGCGGGTCTGGCGTTTGCGCAGGACACGTTGCGCGCTAGAGTGTCCTCATGACCGCTGCCGCTGCTCCGCTGCCCCCACCTGCCAACCCGAAATTGCGCCGCATGGCGAATGCGCTCAGAGCGCTCGCGATGGACGCGGTCGAGCAGGCGAAGTCGGGGCACCCCGGCATGCCGATGGGTATGGCAGACATCGCCGCCGTTTTGTTCGCGCAGTTTCTGCGCTTTGATCCGCAGACGCCGGATTGGCCCGACCGCGACCGCTTTATCCTGTCGAATGGGCACGGCTCGATGCTGCTGTATGGGCTGCTGCATCTGACCGGCTATCCGGACATGACAATGGACGAGATCAAGCGGTTCCGGCAGATCGGCAGCCGTACGGCGGGGCACCCCGAACGCGGGCTCGCGACCGGCATCGAGGTGACGACCGGGCCGTTGGGGCAGGGGATCGGAAATTCGGTGGGGATGGCGCTCGCCGAGCGGCACCTCGCCGCGGAGTTCGGCGACGATCTGGTCGATCACCGGACTTATGTGTTCTGCGGCGATGGCTGCCTGATGGAAGGGATCAGCCACGAGGCGCTGTCGCTCGCCGGCCATTTGCGGCTCAACAAGCTGATTGTTTTCTGGGACGACAATTCGATTTCGATCGACGGGCCAACCGACCTCGCCGTTTCGGACGATCAGATCATGCGGTTCCGCGCGCATGGCTGGACCGCCGAGCGGATCGACGGCATGGATCACAACGCGATCGCCGCCGCGATCCGGCGCGCCCATTCGAGCGACCGGCCAAGCCTCATTGCCTGCCGCACGGTGATCGCCTACGGCGCGCCGACCAAGGCCGGCACCGCCGCCGCTCATGGCAACCCGCTCGGCGCCGAGGAGATCAAGGGGGCGCGCGAGCGGCTGGGCTGGGAATACCCGCCCTTTGTGATCCCCGACGACATTCGCGCGGAATGGCGCGAGGCGGGCGGACGCGGCGCCGCGGTGCGCCAGCAATGGGAACAGCGGCTCGCCGCCGCCCGGGCCGAGAGGCGGAGTGAATTTCTGCGCCGCTATAAAAGTGAGCTTCCGGCGGATTTCGACGCAGCGATCGCAAAGGTGTGCGACGAGTTCCGCGCCAAGAACGCGAAGATCGCGACGCGCCAGGCTTCCGGCAATGTGCTCGACGCGCTGGTGCCGGTCGTGCCGGAATTGATCGGCGGCTCGGCCGATCTAACGCCCTCGAACAACACCAAGGCGAAAGGCGAAGAGGACATCAAGCCGGGTAATTATGCCGGCCGCTATGTTCGCTATGGGGTACGTGAGCACGAGATGGCGGCGGCGATGAACGGCATGGCCGCGCATGGCGGGCTCATCCCCTATGGCGGCACATTCCTCACCTTCACCGATTATTGCCGCCCCTCGATCCGTCTGTCGGCGCTGTCCGATCTCGGCGTTGTCTACGTCATGACGCACGACTCGATCGGGCTCGGCGAGGACGGGCCGACGCATCAGCCCATCGAGCATCTCGCCGCGTTGCGCGCCATGCCGCGGCTGCGCGTGTTCCGGCCAGCCGATCCGGTAGAGACCGCCGAATGCTGGGCCTTGGCTCTGAAGAACCGCCATGCCCCATCGATCCTGGCTTTGACGCGGCAATCGGTGCCGCTGTTGCGCACGGAGACAGATGGCGAGAACCGTTCGGCGCGCGGCGCCTATGTGCTCGCCGAGGCGAATGGCGCGCGCCGGCTGACCTTGCTGGCGACCGGTTCCGAGGTCGGACTCGCGATGACGGCGCGCGACATGTTGGCGACGGACGGCATCGCCGCCGCCGTCGTATCGATGCCGTGCTGGAAATTGTTCGAGCAGCAGCCCGAGGATTACCAGGCGGCGGTGCTCGGCACGGCGCCGCGGCTCGGGGTCGAGGCGGCGGTGCAGTTTGGCTGGGATCGCTGGATCGGACCGCGCGGCGCCTTTATTGGCATGCACGATTTCGGAGCCTCGGCTCCGGGCGAGGACGTCTACAAGCATTTCGGCATCACCGCGGAAAAGGTTGCCGGGGCAGCCCGCTCGCTGCTCTAGCCCTCGCCAAACCCGAACAAACGCAATCCGATGGATGCTTTCGGCATAATGAGCGTTTGCGTTGAGCTCGTCCCCGGCATCCTACTTGCGAAGGCGGCGGGGTCGCTTCTAAGCTGAACCGGCGATCTGGGAGGTCGGATCATGGCGGTACGGGTTGCAATCAACGGATTCGGCCGCATCGGCCGCCTTGTCTTGCGCGCGGCTTACGAGCACAAGCACAGCGAGATCGAGGTCGTCGGGATCAACGATCTCGGCTCTGTCGAGACCAACGCGCATCTGTTGCGGTTTGACAGCGTGCATGGCCGCTTCCCGGGCGAGGTGACGAGCGGCGACAATTGGATGGATATCGGCCGCGGCAAGATCCGCGTGACCGCCGAGCGCGACCCGGCGAAATTGCCGTGGCGCGAGCTCGGCGTCGATGTCGCGCTCGAATGCACCGGGATTTTTACGAAGCGCGACGCGGCCGCGAAGCATCTCGAAGCGGGTGCCAAGAAGGTCATTGTTTCGGCCCCGGCCGATGGCGCCGATCTCACGGTCGTCATGGGTGTCAACCATGAGGAGCTGAAGCCGCAGCACCAGGTCATCTCAAACGGCTCGTGTACGACCAATTGCTTGGCGCCCGTCGCCTATGTCCTGCACCAGGGGATCGGAATCCAGCGCGGCTTTATGACGACAATCCACGCCTATACCGGCGATCAGAGCTTGCAGGACACGCTGCATAGCGATCTGCACCGCGCGCGTGCCGCTGCGCTGTCGATGATCCCGACTTCGACCGGCGCGGCGCGCGCGATCGGTCTCGTCCTGCCCGCGCTCAAGGGCAAGCTCGACGGTACCGCGATCCGCGTGCCGACACCGAACGTCTCACTGATCGACCTGACCTTCGACGCGGCGCGGGAGACGACACCCGCCGAGATCAATTCGCTCATGGAGGACGCCGCCAAGTCGAATCGCTTGAAGGGCATCCTCGGGATCAACAAGGCGCCCACTGTCTCGGTCGACTTCAACCACGATTCGCACAGCTCGACTTTCGACGTGACGCAGACCCAAGTGCTGGACAAGACCTTTGTGCGCATCCTGTCCTGGTACGACAACGAATGGGGCTTCTCGAACCGGATGGTCGAGGTTGCCGGCTATTTCGGCGCGATGCACTGAGCAAAGACCCGCCGGTCATTGTCATCCATTCGCTGGCGCACGCCGTCGCGGCTTTGAACGCGGCGGCGAACGCTCGCCGGCCGATCGCCCTCGCGAGCGCCCCGGATGCCGGCGTTTACGCCGGGCCGGGCTGGTTCCGCGAAATCATGGAGGCCGCTCGGCAGGCGGTGCCGGAGGCGCGGTTCACGGCCATTCTCGATTGCGGCGCAGATGCCGGCGCGGCGATGGCGGCGATCCGCGCCGGGGTCGAGGCGATCGTCTTTATCGGCCGGACCGATGTCGCGGCCCGCCTTGCCGACATCGCGGCGCAAGCCGGCGCCCGGCTGCTGACCGCCCGGCCCGCCGCAATTCTCGACCTCGGCCCTTCGTTTTTCGCGGATGACGAAGAGTTGCGGCGCCGTTGTGCCGACGCGCTCGCCTCAAAAGCGGCCTTTTGCTAAAAAGGCAGGCACCCCCCGGCCTGCCACTAGGAGGCGCGCGATGGCCAATGCTCAGATGACGGCCCAAATGTCCAAGAAGGGTGGCTTTATCGCCGCCCTCGACCAGAGCGGCGGGTCGTCGCCGGGAGCGCTGCGCCTCTACGGCATTCCGGACACCGCCTATAGCGGCGAGGCCGAGATGTTTCGGCTGATCCACCAGATGCGGGTGCGCATCATGACCGCCCGGGCTTTTACCGGCGAGAAGGTCATCGGCACGATTCTGTTCGAAGGCACCATGGATGGGGAAGTGCGCGGCAAGCCGACCCCGGCCTATCTGTGGGAAGAGCGGCAGGTCGTGCCGTTTGTCAAAGTCGACCGCGGGCTAGAACCCGAAAAAGACGGTGTCCAGCTGATGCGGCCGATGCTGCAGCTCGATCAGCTGTGCGAGCGCGCGGTCAAGCTCGACGTCTATGGCACTAAGATGCGCTCGGTGATCAATCTGGCATCAAAAGAAGGGATCGCCGCGAACGTCGCGCAGCAGTTCGAGGTCGGCGAGCGCATCGCCCGACACGGTCTGATGCCGATCCTTGAGCCCGAGGTCTCGATCAAAAGCCCGGACAAGAAGGGCGCCGAAGCAATCCTGTTCGAGGAATTAAAAAAGCGGACCGACGCGCTGCCGGCCGGCCGGCAGGTCATGTTCAAGCTGACCCTGCCCGATGTCGCCGATCTGTATAAGCCGCTGGTCGATCACCCTCGTGTCGCCCGGGTCGTCGCCCTCTCCGGCGGCTATTCCCGCGCCGACGCCTGCCAGCGGCTGGCTGCCAATCACGGCATGATCGCGAGCTTCTCGCGGGCGCTTGTCCAGGACCTGCGCGTCTCGATGAGCGATGCCGAATTCGAGGCGGCCCTTGCCCAATCGATCGACGAGATCTACCGCGCTTCCGTCCAGGCCTGACATCGAAGGGAAAGATTGAACATTCGCGCCAGTGACGACGCGCGGGCGACCACCCGGCTCTATCTGATCACACCGCCCGCGCTCGACCCCGACCGGTTCGCCAAGGAGCTTGAGGAGGCGCTCGCGGGTGGCGATGTCGCGTGCCTGCAGCTCCGGCTGAAAGATGTCGGGGATGATGAGATCCGCCGCGCCACTCGCATCCTGCAGCCGGTCGCGCAAGAGCGCGGCGCCGCCTTTATCATGAATGACCGGCCGGACCTCGCGGCCGAGATGGAATGCGACGGGGTGCATGTCGGCGAGGAGGACATGCCCTATGCCGAGGCGCGGCGTCTCCTCGGGCCTGACCGGATCGTCGGCGTGACCTGCGGCGACAGCCGGCACCGCGCCGTGGTTGCGGCCGAGGCCGGCGCTGATTATGTAGCGTTCGGGGCCTTTTTCCCGAGCGGCACGAAAGCGGCCAAGCACCGCGCTCAGCCCGAATTGCTGCGCGAC
>JBKOVT010000096.1:0-3737 GCA_046724035.1 Pseudomonadota bacterium
TAAAATCCGAGCCGTTACAAAATGCGCTACGCCGCTTGGCAGAGCAGTCGTCACGAGCGACAGAAATTATACGGCACCTGCGAGATTTTGTTGCTCGGGAGGAACCCGAAAGCCAAGTCGTACATATTCCGACACTGCTCAGCGACGCGGTCAGATTAGCTCTGGTCGGGATCGGCGGACCTCTTCCGAAGGTCGAGATGCGGTGCGATCCCGACGCGGTATCCGGCTTTTTCGATCGGGTCGAAGTAGAGCAGGTGGTTTTCAATTTGGTGCGCAACGCTGCGGAAGCGATGGCAGGCAAAGAAAAATCTACAATGACCATTTCGACGAGACTGACGTCTGACAGCATGATCGAGGTTAGCGTGGCCGATACCGGGCCGGGGGTGCCGCCGGATATTCGGGCAAAGTTGTTCGATCCGTTCGTTTCGACCAAGAAAAGCGGGCTGGGAATTGGCCTGTCCGTCTGTCGCGTTATTATCGAGGCTCATGGCGGTATGCTGAACCTCGAGGACAATCCGGATGGCGGCGCGATCTTCCATTTTACGGTCCCACATGCGCCGATGCGGCTGTCTGCTCACGAACCAAGCCATTCCGTCGGCGGGTGGATCGGTCGACGCGCTTGAATACCTCCATCGAGGTATAAAGCCTCGTCCTCCTTACGCGGCCGTTGGACCTGAAGGGTCGCCCGGTCACTCGGTGCCGCGCTCGCGCGTTTTTTTGGGGTACTTCGCGCACCAACGCCGCTGTTTCCGTGAAGCCGACGGCCTCGCGTCTTCCAGCCGGTTCGCGCCGTGGTCGATGCGCGTTCTATGAGGATCCAGCAGAGAGAGCCTGACCCTCTGCCCGAATAACGACCTGCTCGGTGGCGCGGTGCCATTGATCTAAGTCAGGTACCCGCCGAGCACTCGGTGCTCTGTTTTGAGCTCTCTCGCGGGAGCAGATGGCCGCCTCTCAATGGGGCCGATGCACCGGTCAGCTACGAGCCCTCGTCGCGTTTCGAGTCGAAATTCGACAGAGCTGAGACAGGCGTCCATGATGCGCATCTTTATGGATCAGCAGTGCTTTGGCCCTTGCACTTGCCGTGCCGGCGGCAGCCCAACCGCGATCTGTATCCAATGCATTAGAGCGCCTGCACACCCTTTGTGAACAAAACTACAAGCCTGCCTGTATCCGGCTCGGCGTCTTTATCGCAGGCCTTCCACCGAGCGCAGGTCGGAGGTTACGTCGCGATCACCCGGAATGATGGTGGTGGGAGCGCTGGTAGCGCCGTTCGCTTTTGAACACTGTGATGAAGGAAGATCAACACGAGGAAGTCGCCGATCCCAACCTCGCCGCCTTCCCTAACGTCGCGAGCGCGATTTTTGGAAATCTACCGCTGCGGAAACGCCCGCGACACATGCCGCTCGATACCAAAGGTCTACACGGCGAGCGAGGCATGAGCCCAATCGCACCATCAAAGCTCTTGGGACAGCGCGGTGTTCGGTGAGATCTGTAAAAACTGTGGTGCGTTATTCCGAGCCGGACAACCAACGCGTCTCGCGCCCCGGTAAATGCAAAAACATCCGCACCCCCCGGTGAGCAGCGGGTAGCGCCATGGCGTTCCTTTGGGGAGCGCGGCCTGGAGTCCGGTCCATTGCTCACTCAAACGCCGAGGAATGTAGCCACTGCGAAGACATCGTCTCCCGCTCGATGGGCGTGGCTCGAGTTTGCCTCCCAATTCGCGATCTTCATGGGTCCTATCGGGGCAATGTTACTCGGCAGCGGGACCAGGTGGGGTTTCGTCATCGGTTTGGCGACCCAGCCTTTCTGGTTTTTATACCTCCTTCCGTCATCGCCAATGGGGCATCTTCATCGCCAGTATCTTCTATGCCTTTGGCTGGGCGATGGGTGTCCACCGAAACTTTTGAGGTCCCGCGGTCGTTCGATGATATCCGGTTCGGCAAGGCAACGCTACTGTCCGCGTCCCACCTAATGAGTCGCACTTAGCGGGCATGGTGAACGGCAGCTGTGGGGCATAAGTACGCCTTCGGGCGCTCGCGGCTGAGTGGCTGAAATAGCGCCGAAAGCAGCCGTTCGTCCGACGACCCCATCCTGAGCGCGACTTCGGTTGAGCTGAAGATGCCTCCGTGCTTTTTCGCCCACGCCGAATTGCCGCTGATCAATCAAGCAGCAGCAGCTAGGCTGCGAGGCAACTCGGTAGACTGCGTCTCATCGCGCTGTCCTTCCCTTGTTCATCATCGCCCGCAATTCCGTCGTTGTCCGCTTCGAAGTGACCGACGCCCAGACCAACGCGCTCATTGCCGCGCTCCGCCGCCCCGCCAAGGCGGCGCAATAGGGGTCTCTGCGAGGCGGAAAAGCGCAGCTACGCTTTCCGCCCTATCTTCGGCGCTTCTGCAGACGGCTATTTCGACGTCGCTTCGGCGTGCTTTTCGCCGTTTGGCGGCGCCCCCGAGCACTCGCCGCATTTCGGCGGCGCGAGCCAGATCGTCGACAGGTCCTGGTTGGCGTAGTGGCTCGGGCCGATCTTCCAGCCGTGCACGTAGGAGCGCAGCGGCTCGATGCGGTTCCACCAGTACGTATGAATGTAATGCGCCTCTTCGCCAAGCACGCGCTTGTCGAACTGGTACGCCAGATCGCGCTGCTTCGCGACATCGGTCTCGTGCAGCATCTTCTCGTAGATTTCGTCCTCCTTCGGATCCTCGTAATAGCCATAATTCTGGCTGCTGATCGAATGCGACAACCAAGTTTGGACATCGATCACCGGGTTGACGATACCGTGGCAATTGCCGCCGGTATTGACGGCAAACTCGCCGCCGCGCAGAGAGGCGAACCACGGACCGGTTGGCACGACCTGCTGCGTCACATGCAGCCCGATCTTGCCCCACTGATCGATCAACCAAGTACCCATGTATTTATAAGGCTGATCGACGTTGCGGTTGATCATCTCGAAGGTAAGGCCTTCGGCACCCGCTTCTTTCAGCAGCCGCCTCGCCTCGGCCCGCGATTTTTCGATGTCGGGCCAGAAGCCGGCAATCTTTTCGAGTTGTTCCTTGCTCTCCGCCAGTGGCGAACCCGGAAAAATGAGGCCGCCGACCGTGTGCATCAGGCTCACCCTGGAGAGGCCCGCCTGGCTACCCCAGCGGTCGAGCGCGAGCGTCAGGGCGCGGCGCACACGCACATCGTCGAAGGGCTTCTTTTTGTGGTTGATCCAGGCCCCCACCGTGCAGTTCCAGTCGGATTGCTGGATCACGATTTGGTCGCCGAGTTCCTGCTTCAGTTGGTCGATCGCCGCGGGCGGATAACCGCGGAACTCGGTAGCCGCCCGGTCGGCCCGGATCGCATCGAGTTGGGTCGCTTGCTTTGGTGCGTAGATGCCGACGAAGCCGTCAAGATAGGGCAGTCCCTTGTGGTAGTAGTCGGGGTTGCGCACGCCCTTGATTTGCTGGCCGACCTCGTAGCCTGCGAACTTGAAGGGCCGGACCCCATGATGTTTTGCTCGTACCAGTGCGGGTCCTTGTCGAGGACCTTCTTCTGGTAGATCCAGTTGTAGGGATCGGCGAGCGCCGGCAGGAAGGCGCTGGTGGCGAACTTCAGGTGAATGACGACGGTATGCGCGTCCGGCGCCTCGATCTTGTCGACCATCATGAAATCGGTGGCACGCGGGCTCAACGTGCCTGCCGGCGGAAAAGCGATCTTATTGAGGCTGGCCGCGATGTCCTCGGCGGCTAGCTTGTCGC
>JBKOVT010000270.1:0-9463 GCA_046724035.1 Pseudomonadota bacterium
CCCTGAGAACTTTGTTTCTATTGTTCGGGCGAATAGTAGCGCGCCCGCATTCACATGCCATCGCTGATTGCTCAAATTATCGCCGAAACAGCGGCTTGCGAGCCGCTCGCCAGAGGAGTACCGGATCGGCCTTGGCATAGCGGCGAGGGCATAAACATGGCGCGGATTGCGGTCGGCGGTTTTCAGCACGAAACCAATACCTTTGCGCCGCAGCGCGCGACCTGGGCCGATTTCGAGCGCGCCGACGCCTGGCCGGGCTTTATCCGTGGGCCCGAGCTAATCGAAGCGGTCGAGGGCTTCAACATCCCGATCGCCGGGGCGGTGAAGATGTCGCAGGAATTGGGGCACGATCTCGTGCCGCTGTGCTGGTGCTCGGCGCCGCCATCGTCCTATGTCGAGCGCGACGCTTACGAGAAGGTCGCGGGCTCGATCCTCCAGGATCTCGCCGCAGCGGGGCCGCTCGACGGCATCTATCTCGATCTGCACGGCGCGATGGTCGCCGAGCATTACGAGGATGGCGAGGGCGAGTTGTTGCGCCGCATCCGCACGCTGGTCGGCGACACGATTCCGATCGTCACGAGCCTCGACTACCACACAAACCTGACGCCGGAGATGGTGCGCCATGCGACCGCGATGGTCGGCTACCGCACCTACCCGCATATCGACATGGCCGAAACCGGCGGCCGCGCCGCGCAACTGCTCGATCGGATGCTGAAAGATCGCCGGCCGCTTTACAAGGCCTACCGCCAGATCGATTTTCTCATTCCATTGGTCTGGCAATGCACGTTGACCGAACCGGCCAAGGGCATCTTCGAATTGATCGGCGAGATCGAGCAGGGCAGCCGACGCGGCGCTGGCTCACCCGGCGGCACGCATAATCAGGGAATCGTCTCGATCACGCACACGCCGGGCTTCCCGCCCGCAGACACTGCGGAATGCGGCCCGGCGCTTGTCGTCTACGGCCTCGATCGGGACGCGGCCGAAGCTGCCGCCGACCGCATTGCCGCGGCGATCCGCGACCGCGAAGCGCAGTTCGCCGGAAAGCTCTACACCCCGGACGAAGCGGTGAGCGAAGCCATGCGCATCACGGCGCATGCGACAAAGCCGGTTATGCTTGCCGATATTCAGGACAATCCCGGCGCCGGCGGCACCTCCGACACGGTCGGGCTGTTGCGCGCGCTGATCGCGCATCGCGCCAAGGGCGCCGTCATCGGCATGATCGTCGATCCCGAAGCGGCGGAGCGGGCAGAGGCACTCGGTGAGGGCGCGCTGCTTGATTGCGGCGTCGGCGCCAAGGTGGGCTATGCCGGCGAGACGCCGGTCGAGGCCGAATGGCGCATCGTGCGGGTCGGCGACGGCCGCTTCACCGGCACCGGCCCGATGTATGGCGGTGCGAAATTCCAGATTGGGCCGATGGCCTTGATCACGGACGAGGCGAGCGGCGTCTCCGTGGTGCTTGCTTCAAAGCGCATCCAGGCGGTCGACCAGGAAATGTTTCGCCATGTCGGTGTCGAGCCCGCGGCGGTGCCGATCCTCGGCCTGAAATCGACGGTGCATTTCCGCGCCGATTTTCAGCCGATCGCGGAGAAGATCCTGTGCGTCAACTCTCCGGGCGCGCATGTCAGCGACCCCAGCGAATTGCCGTACCGCCATTTGCGGGCCGGCGTCCGCCTGCGCCCGATGGGCCCGGCCCGCGGGTGAGCTAGCGCCGCTGCTGGCGGCGCAGGAAGTCGATGAAAATCGCCGCGAGCAGGCCCTCTTTCTTCTCCCAATCCTCGAACGCGATGTCGAGATCCATGCGGTCTTCGCTGAGCACCTCGTGGTATTCGGCGTTCGGCATCAGCCGGTGCGCCACCTGGCCGGGAAGACGCGGATGCACCCGGTCATTGCCCGGGGCGATGCAGGTCGGCATCGTCATCGAGCGGAGCTGTGCCGGGCTTAATCCGATGACCGGATGATCGGTGCCGGCGAGGAAGCTCTGCCGCCAGCGCTCCATGCGGGCGATGAAATCCTGCAGGTCAAACGCCATCAGCTTGGCGCGTGCCGTCGGGTTCACCTTGATGACCTCGCTCCAATGCTCGAGCGCACAGACGGCCGACATGCCGCCTTGCTTCGCCGCGTCGATATGCGAGGTGTAATACTGGTTCGTCAGCCGCTCGGCGGCATAGGCGCCGCCCGTCACGCGCCACAGCAAGAGCCCACGCACATCTTCGGGGCGGCGCAGGGCCAGGATCATCGCCACACGACAGCCGGACGAGCTGCCGCCGATATAGGCCGGCAAGGCGTCGAGCCGGGCGAGGAGCTCGTGCAGATCCTCGACCCATTCGTCGTTTTCCGACTCGCCCTCAATGGCGATGCCCGACGCGCCGGTGTTGCGCCGGTCGTAAACGATGACGCGGTATCCGGCATCGGCGATCTTTTCGCCGAGCGACCGAACGCCGGAGCCGGCACGACGGCCGCCGGGCTGAAGAGCGACAAACGGGCCGCGCTCGCCGAGGATCTCGTAATGGATATCGACGCCGCGAATAGTGGCAACCGGCATGGCTCTCCTTCCTGATCTGTCGAGAGATTAGCCGATGTTAGCAGTGAGCGGCCTCAGGCGGCTATCGCCAGCGTTGCGGCGCCCCAGAGCACCAGCACGACGCCGACAAGGCGGCCCATCCAGCCACCCCATGGCAAGGTCTTCTCGATCAGCACGAGCAGCGCGATCGCGCCGATCCAGGCGAGATTCATGACGCCCCCGACAAACAACAGCGCCATCAGCATCCAGCAGCAGCCGAGGCAATAGGCGCCGTGCCCGAGGCCGCTCTTGAGCGCGCCGAGCCCATCCTCGCGCCAATGGAACAGCAGGAAATCGAGCGGCGAGCGGCAATGGCGGAGGCACGTCTCCTTGAGCGGCGTCCATTGGTAGATGCCGGCGGCGACCAGCACCGCCGCGACGACGAGGCGGCTCGCGACGGCCATCGTGTCGGACAACAGCCCGGCCTCGTCGAGGCCCCATTGCAGGAGCGTCGCTATCGCCGCAAAGCCGAACCATACCCCCAGATAACCGAGCACGAAGAGGGCGGTGGGGGGGCCGAACGCGCCACCCGCCGTGGCGCGCTTGCGGGCGATGTTCGCGACCAGCAACGTCACGGGTGCGGCGCTCGGCAGCATCATCGCCACCATCATGACCGCCCACATCGCGAAGACCACGAGCCCGTAAGAGATGGACCATTCCGGCGCCATCAGCATCATCTGGCCGCCGCCCATATCCATCTCTTCCATGTCGATGCCGGCGCCGAGCCATAGCCAGACCCAGGCAAGGGCGACGACGACGGCCAAGCTGCTGAGCACGACGGCCCGATCGCGGCGCAGCGCGGCGAAGAACCAATCGGCTGTCATGGGCTGCTGTTGATGCCGAGAGAACCCTCAGGCTGCGACGCCCTGCGGCGTCTGTGTGACGGTCGCGAGCGAGCCGTGGCCTTGCGGTACCTTGTATTTAATGCCGCCGGTGCTGGAGATGCGCGAGCTGCAGATCTCGGCCATACGGTGCTCGAACCCGTCCGGCATATTCACCTGGATGCGGTGCGACGCGCCGGTGACCGGATTCTTGATTGGCTCGTTCTCGCTTTCCAGGACGCCGGGGATCGACACCTTCGCGCGGCGGCCCGGCATATCGAATTCGAGTTGGATCGGCGCAAAGACGGGGTCGAGCATCTTGCCGACGATCAGGCTGAAGATGTGAAAGATCGTGCCTTCCGCGGAATTCTTGCCCGACATGATCTGGAATAGCGCGTCGCGCTGCGCCGGGGTCGCGCGCTCGTCGATGATCGGCTGGACGGTGCCGTTCCCCTCGTGCAGCGGCCCCGGAAAATCGACATTCACGAAAAAGCTGATGCCGTCAAGCCGGACATCGCCGAAATGCCCGTCACGGATGCGCATGCCAAGGAAACCCTTGCAGTAGCCCTTGGTCGGCGGCGCGTTGAAGTCGCAAGGACAGCCGAACGCGCAGTTGCAGTTCTTGATCCAATCGCCGCTGAGGCGCCAATCGGTCTGGGCCATGAACGTTACTCCCCGTTCGTATGATCTGGTAGGAACGATATGCGAAGCCATTCCTGCGAGGCAACGAGCCTCGGGATAGAGCCGCCCGAAACAAGCCGGTTCTCCCGGCGCGCGGAAGCCTATAAGCTGCCCGCCGTACGCCGGGCGGGGACGCCGCTGGGCAGCGAAGGACATCTTAAAGCGCGAGGGAGCACCGCATGAAAATCCTTTATTTCAACGACTTCAGGCTCGGCGTGCTGAAGGGCGACAATAGCGTAGTCGATGTCACCGCGCTTGTGCAGGACATCCCGCATGTCGGCCCGGGCGACCTGATCAACGGGCTTATCGAGCGGTTTTCCAGCTATCGCCAAAAGCTCGAGCAGGCCGTCGCGCAGGGGCAGGGCGTGCCGCTCGCCAGCGTGCGCATCCGTCCGCCTTTGCCGAAGCCGACCACGATCGACTGCATGGCGGTCAACTACATGGAAGACGGGACGCGCAGCGCGCCGGCGCCGATCAACGCCTTCCACAAAAGCCCGAGCGCGATTATCGGCAACGGCGACACGATGGTCTTACCGGATGTGCCGGCGACGATCTTCGAGGGCGAGGCCGAGATGGCCGTCATCATCGGCAAGCGTGCCAGCCATGTGAAGGCGGCCGACGCGATGGATTACGTGTTTGGCTACACAAACTTCATCGACGGCTCGGCTCGCGGCTTGCCGCCGGCAGGAAACGTGTTCTTCCAAATGAAGTCGCGCGACACCTTTGCGCCGATCGGCCCCTACATCGTCACCAAGGACGAGATCCGCGATCCGCAGAAATTGCAGATCCGGCTGTGGAACAACGGCACGTTGATGCAGAATTTCAACACCGACGATATGGGGCACAAGATCCCGCGCTGCATCGAATGGCTGACCTCGATCCACACGCTGGAGCCGGGCGATATCATTGCAACCGGCACCAATCATCGCGGTCTCAACCCGTTCATGGACGGCGACAAGATCGAGATCGAAACCGAGGGGCTCGGCCGGCTGACCTTCAACATCAAGGACGAGCTGAAGCGCAAATGGGAACGCAAGACGCGCCTCCAGATGCACGAGGCGGCGAAGGAGAAGACGGCCGGCAACTATCCGGACATCACGCCGCAGGCCCAAGGCAAATACGCCAAGACGGCGTGAGATAGCGCGGCTGGAAGCCCCTCTCCCGAGTCCGGGAGAGGGGCTTTTATTTAGCCGATCCAGTCGAGCGAGGCGCCGTGCGGGTCGGTCCAGGC
Organism: Pseudomonadota bacterium; assembly: GCA_046724035.1. GTDB lineage: Bacteria > Pseudomonadota > Alphaproteobacteria > ATCC43930 > CGMCC-115725 > DATARH01. Next base: position 5,294 of record JBKOVT010000270.1, read on the forward strand.
GACCGGCCTCCCGTTCACCGCCAGCAGGAAATGGCCGCGCGGCCCCGGCGCTCCGGCCCGTGCGGCGATTTCGGGAACGGTTTGCGGCGCTTCATTCGAGATCCAGACATCGCAGAGCGAACTCACCGATCGGGTGAATTCCGCCCGTTCGGTCGATGAGGCTACATAGGGCAGCACAGCGGTATGGAAGATGATCCGCGTCGCCTCGCGAGGCATCTCGCCGGCGAGCCGCGCCAGGTCGCGGCGCAAATCGCCCTCGACGAGACGCGGCTTGTTTGCGGTGGCAATCGCGATCGCCGCGCGCAATCGTGCCAGCCGATCCGTCTGCTCGGGCCACACCAGCGCTTCGAGCCATGCCACTTGTCCTGGGTCCGAGAGATCTATCGGATCGAGATCGAGGCCGGCCCGCCACACGACATGCGGCACCATGTCGGGGAGCGGCGGGGCGCCGGTCACGGCGCAGGGAAAAGTGGGTGTCTCCTCGTGAGCGCCTACGGGTCGGACCCGCCGTCCGCCGTAATCGTACCCATAAAGATCGGGCAAGAGGCAGAGGCCGGCCGAGGCGCCGGTTTCGAGGAGCGCCAAGGGTTGTGGGAGGCTCGCGAGGATCGGCAGCAACACCGCGCAGCGCCCGGGTTCGTTGGTTTGCGTCGAGCGCATCAGCATCAGCGCGTGGAGCGCGTCTTTCCGCTGCACGACACCGCGGCGAAACCGGTTCCAGTCGGCTGGCGTGCCGACCACGGAGCGCGCGGCGGCGAACAGCAGATTGGGCTGCCGTTTCTGGCGCGGCAGCGTCATCAGAAAATCGAGGATTTCGTTATCTGCGGCGACGCCGCGAGCGAACTCTTCGTAAAGCGGTGACTTGCCGTTCGCCTCGTCCGCGGCAAAGCGATGGTAAGCATCGCTGAGACGGGCGCGCTCGTCTTGGTGCTGCATATGGCTCAGCCGCCGGTCAGCCGCTCGATCTCGGCGACCAACTCGGCGGTTGTGCGCTGTCGGGCATAGCCGCGGTTGTTGCGCAATGCCCATTCGTGGCGCTCGCGAGTGTGCGTCGCGCAGGCATCGGTCGCGATCGTCACGAGATAGCCGAGGTCGCAGGCGTCGCGCGCCGCCGAGTCGATGCACTGATCGGTCAGCAGGCCGGCGATGATCAGAGAACGCACCTCCAGATTGCGCAGGACGTAATCGATATTCGTCGAGATGAAGGGGGAGGATGACGTCTTCGGGATGACGATTTCGTCTTCGCCCGGCCTGATCGCCTCGAGCACCTGTGCGTCCCACGAGCCTTTTGGCGCGTGCAGGCCGCTGATCTTGTAATCGAGGCCGCGGTCGCGCCCGTCCTGGGTGAGGCTTTCGATGACCGTGTACAGCACTTCGATGCGACCGTTGCGGCAGACGGCCTGCAGCCGTTGTAAATTCGGTAGCGTGGTTGCCGCGAATGTCCGCAACAAGTAGCCAAAGCGCTCCTCGATTTCCGGCTCGGTCAGACCTCGATATTCGCCGCCCTCGCGCCGCGCGGTATAATTCTGCACGTCGACGATCAGCAGCGCGGCGTGGCGCGGATCGATCTCGACCTCGCGGCTCAAAGCGTCCGTCATTCGCGGCTCTTGCGAAGCTGTGCATCGGCCTGCGGCAGGAGCCGCGCGAGGCGCGCCGCCCATCGCGCCTGGCCCGCCGCATCGGCGATCAGATCCTGACGGATCTCGATCTCGACATGCGGCAGCCCACGTGTTTCGCCATGCACCGGCACCGTGTAATCGCTGAGATCGCCGACCGCGTAGGGCTGGTTGTCGCCGACGCTGAGATCGCCCTCGCGGCGCAGCAGATCGAGCATAATGTGCGGCAGCCGTGCGTCCCGGTTGTAGAGGACGCCGATTTCGACGATGCGGGAGACGCCCTTGAATACCGGCGTAAAGCTGTGCATCGCAATTAGCAGAGTGCGCCGTCCGCTTGCGTGGCGCGCGTCCAGCAATGCCGTAATTCGTTCGTGGTAGGGCAAAAAAATCTCGCGCCGCCGCGCTTCCCGCTCGGCAGGTGACAGACCCTCGTTACCGGGGATGGGGGTCAGCTCGCTGATCATCGGGATCGAGCTATCGAGCCCGGGTTGGCGGTTGCAGTCGATGACGAGGCGTGAGTAGTTCTGCAGCAAGGCGGCGGCATCGAGCGACTCCGACAGGCGTTCGGTCACGCCGGCAATGCCGATATCCCACGCGATGTGGCGCGCGAGCTCGCTTTCCGGCAGCCCGAGCATGCCAATCCTTTTTGGGATTGCGCGCCCGGCATGGTCGGCAGTGAGCACAAAATCGGAGCGGCCGTCGGCCCGCAGCACGCGAACCGGCGGCGGATCGTCCGGCGCGAGGAGGCGGTCCGCCGATACCGGCATTCGCCGTCAATACACCGCGGCGTAGCGCTCGCAGATCTGGGCTGGAACGAGGCCCTTCAATGCTCGCAGCTCGGCGCGCTTGAATTGCAGATACGCTTTGAAGAACGTGTCCCCGAACCAACTGCGCGCCGCCGCGCTCGCTTCGAGATTGTCGAGCGCGTCGCCGAGCGAGCGCGGCAGCGGCTTGACCCCGGCGGTCTCGCGGTCAGCGTCGCTCATGTCCCAGAAACTCCGCGCGGGTGGCGGCGCCAAGCTTCGCTTCTGGCGGATGCCGTCGAGCCCGGCCCAGACGAGTGCGCCCAAGGCCAGATAGGGACTCGCCGCCGCGTCGGCGACCCGGTATTCGAGGTTGAAGCGCTCTGCGGCCGGCTCGCCGAAGATCGGGCAAACGCGCAGGCTGGCGCCGCGGTCCTGCTGGCCGAGATTGGCCCAGGTCGGCGCCCAGCGGTTCGGGCGCAGGCGGAAATATGAGGCGGCCGCAGGCGCCGTGATTGACGTGATGAACGGCAGGTGCTGCACGATGCCGGCGGCGAAGTGTTCGCCGATCGGGCTCAGGTAATAGGGCCGCACCGGGTCGTACAGCACCGGCTTGTCATGCCGGTCGCGCAGGCTGAAATGGATATGCGTGCCGTTGCCGACGCCATCGGGATCGAGGATCGGCGCGAAAATCGCGCGATGCCCGAGGCGGTGCGCGACGGCGCGCGCCATCTCGCGCTGGATGACCGCTTCGTCGGCGACACGCAGCCCGCGGCTCGGGTGGATCGTCACCTCGTATTGCCGCGCGCCGTATTCGGGGAGGAAGCTGTCGGGCTTCAGCCCCGCCGCGCGCAACGCGGCCATATAGGCTTCACCGAAATCGCCCTGGCGACGCCACGCATCGAGCGCGTAGGTAGCGCCCGGCCGATCCTCGACGCCGGTATAGACAAATTCCTGCTCGAAGGCCGCCATCAGCGCGAGCCCGGTTTCGCTCTCGAGCGCGGCGAGGGCGCGCCGTAGAAAGTCGCGCGGGCAGCATTCCCAGGGCTTGCCGTCCAGCGTCATGATGTCGGCGAGATAGAAACGCTCGGCCGCGCCCTCACCGAATTCGACCTCGACCTTGGTGCTCGGATCGGGCAGCAGCACGAGATCGCCCTCGGTCCCGAACGGCGTCTCATAAATCGGCCCGAACGCCGACATCATGATGTTGCTGTGGGTGAGACCGACGCCGTCGCGCAGCCGCGCCGCGAGATCGGCCGCGGGAAAGCCCTTGCCGCGCACCAGCCCGGCGAGATCGCAGGTGCCGACAAAGACGAGCGGTTCGCGCTGCACGGCCCTACCCCTTGAGTTCGGGAGTGACTGCCCTCGGGCGCAGATTACTTCAAAATCGGTAAAATTTCAGGGCCAGGCTAAGCCCTGGCGGCGACCAACGCGTCGGCCCGCTCGCCGCCGGGCCGGTCGATGCGGAAGCCGCCGGACTGCCGCCGCCATAATGCCGCGTAATGGCCGCGGGCCGCGAGCAGGGCCTCGTGCGTCCCCTCCTCGACGATGCGGCCGCGGTCGAGGACGACGAGCCGGTCCATGCGGCAGATCGTCGACAGCCGGTGGGCGATCGCGATAACGGTGCGGCCTTCCATCAGCTCGGCGAGCTGCTCCTGAATCGCCGCCTCGACCTCGGAATCCAGCGCCGACGTCGCCTCGTCGAGGACCAGTATGGGCGCGTTCTTCAGAATGACGCGCGCGAGCGCGATCCGCTGCCGCTGGCCGCCCGACAATTTGACGCCGCGTTCACCGACATGGGCATCGAACGC
>JBKOVT010000326.1:0-12061 GCA_046724035.1 Pseudomonadota bacterium
TCTTGGCCGGTGACGGTCTGTTAACCATGGCGTTCCAGGTCCTCGCCGATCCGGATACGCATGGCGACGCGGCGGTCCGCGCCGAGCTGGTCACCGCCATGGCCGGGGCCGCCGGCGCCGCCGGCATGGTCGGCGGCCAGATGATCGACCTGATCGCCGAGAAGCAGCCGCTCGATATCGGCGCGATCACCCGGCTGCAGCGCATGAAGACGGGCGCCTTGATTGCGTTCTCCTGCGAGGCCGGCGCGATCCTGGCGAAGGCCGCTGCGGAGGTCCGCCTCGCCTTGCGCGGTTACGCGCATGACCTCGGGCTGGCTTTCCAAATCGCGGACGATCTCCTCGATGTCGAGGGCTCCTCGGCCGAGACCGGCAAGCCGGTCGGAGCGGATGCCGCCGCCGGGAAGGCGACATTCGTCTCAATTCTCGGCATTGAACGGGCACGCGCCCAGGCCGAATTGCTGGTAAACCAAGCGGTTGCCCACCTTGAATTGTTCGAGGAAAGGGCGGAACTTTTGCGACAGGTCGCGCGATTCGTCGTAAACCGCCGATCGTGACGAGGAGACCAATCTTGGATCAAAAACCGGGCCTCCAGATCTCTAATCGGACCCCGCTTCTCGACCGGATCACCGTACCGGCCGATCTGCGGCGCTTGCCCGAAGCCGATCTGCGCCAGGTGGCCGACGAGTTGCGGGCCGAGCTGATCGACGCGGTGTCGATCACCGGCGGCCATTTCGGGGCCGGGCTCGGGGTCGTCGAGCTGACGGTGGCGGTGCACTACGTCTTCGACACGCCGCATGACCGGTTGATCTGGGATGTCGGCCACCAGGCTTACCCGCACAAGATCCTTACCGGCCGGCGGGACCGCATCCGCACGATCCGCCAGGGCGGCGGGCTATCGGGGTTCACCAAGCGGTCGGAAAGCGAATACGACCCGTTCGGCGCGGCGCACAGCTCGACCTCGATCTCGGCCGGGCTCGGCATGGCGGTCGCGCGCGACTTCAAGGGCGAGAAGCGCAACGTCATCGCCGTCATCGGCGACGGCGCGATGAGCGCCGGCATGGCCTATGAGGCGATGAACAATGCCGGGTCGATGGATTCGCGGCTCATCGTCATCCTTAACGACAACGATATGTCGATCGCGCCGCCGGTCGGCGCGATGAGCGCGTATCTGTCGCGCGTGCTGTCGTCGAAATCCTTTATGTCGCTGCGCCATCTCGCGGGCGAGGCGGCGCGGCATCTACCGAAGCGGCTCGAGCACATGGCGCGGCGCGCGGAGGAATTGGCGCGCAGCTTTGTCACCGGAGGCACCCTGTTCGAGGAGCTCGGCTTTTATTACGTGGGCCCGATCGACGGCCACAATCTCGATCATCTGCTGCCGGTTTTGAAGAATATCCGCGACAGCAAGGAGACCGGCCCGATCCTGATCCATGCGGTGACGGAAAAGGGCCACGGCTATCTCTCTGCCGAGCAGGCCGAGGACAAATGGCACAGCGTCGCGAAGTTTGACGTCGTCACCGGCGCGCAGGCGAAATCGACCCCCAAGGCGCCGCAATACACGACCGTCTTCGCCAAATCGCTGATCAAGGAAGCCGAGAAAGACGACCGCATCGTCGCGATCACGGCGGCAATGCCGTCGGGCACCGGGCTCAATCTGTTCGGCGACAAATTTCCGAAGCGCACCTTTGATGTCGGGATCGCCGAGCAGCATGCCGTGACCTTTGCCGCGGGCCTCGCGTCCGAAGGCATGAAGCCGTTCGCGGCGATCTACTCGACTTTCCTGCAGCGCGGCTACGACCAGGTCGTGCACGATGTCGCGATTCAGAAATTGCCGGTGCGCTTTGCGATCGACCGCGCCGGCCTTGTCGGACAGGACGGGCAGACGCATGCCGGCTCGTTCGACATCGCCTATCTCGGCTGCCTGCCCGGCTTTGTGATCATGGCGGCCGGCGACGAAGCCGACCTCGTGCACATGGTGGCAACCTGTGTCGCGATCGACGATGCGCCCTCGGCGGTGCGTTTCCCGCGCGGCGAGGGCGTCGGCGTCGAATTGCCGGAAGAGGGCGTGCCACTCGAGATCGGCCGCGGCCGCATCCTGCGCGAGGGCACGACGATTGCGATCCTGAATTTCGGCGGGCGTCTCGCCGAATGCCTGAAAGCGGCGCAGGAACTGAGCGCCTACGGATTGTCGACGACGGTTGCGGACGCCCGTTTCGCCAAGCCCCTCGACACCAATCTGATCAATCGGCTGGCGCGCGAGCATGAGGTGCTCATTACGATCGAGGAAGGCTCGATCGGCGGGTTCAGCAGCCATGTGCTGCAGCATCTGGCGACAACCGGGCAACTCGACAGCGGGCTCAAGATCCGCCCGATGATCCTTCCGGATGTCTTCCTCGAGCACGATTCCCCGAACGCGCAATACGAAGCCGCCGGGCTCAATGCCCGTCACATCGTTGCAACGGCGCTGTCCGCGCTCGGCCGCGAGATCGCCGAATTGCCCGCAAGGGCTTGATCACACCCTCTCCCGCAATGCGGGAGAAGGGCCTTAAGACGGCTCCGATATGCCGAAGCGCCGGGCCGATCAGCTCTTGGTCGAGCAGGGTCTTGCCGAGAGCCGCGCCAAGGCGCAGGCGCTGATCCTCGCGGGGCTCGTCTCGGTGGCCGGGCGGCGCATCGACAAGGCGGGCACCCCCATCGCGGAAGACACCGAGCTGACGGTCGCCGGCCGTGATCATCCCTGGGTGTCACGCGGCGGCCTCAAGCTCGCGCATGCGGTCGACCATTTCACGCTCGATCCCGTCGGGCTTGTTGCGCTCGATATCGGCGCCTCGACCGGCGGCTTTACCGATGTGCTGCTGGCAAGGGGTGCGGCGCGGGTGCACGCGGTCGATGTCGGGCGCGGACAGCTTGCCTGGAAACTGCGGCAAGACTCTCGCGTCGTTGTGCATGAGGGTGTGAATGCGCGCCATCTGTCGCGCGCCGAGATCCCCGAGCCGATCGATCTGGTGACCTGCGACACGAGCTTTATCGGACTCGAGACAGTGCTCCCGGCGTCCTTGGCGCTGACCGCCGAGCACGGGGCGCTCGTCGCACTGATAAAACCGCAATTCGAGGCTGGGCCTAAGGAGGTCGGGAAGGGCGGGGTCGTGCGCGATCCGGCCGTGCACCGCTCGGTGTGCGAACGGATCTCGGCCTGGCTCGAGGCGCAGCCCGGCTGGCACGTTGTGGGCATCACGGAAAGCCCGATCACTGGGCCTGCCGGGAACCGCGAATTCTTGATATATGCCCGCCGTGAGGGGTAGCCGGTGGCGCGATCGACAGCAAAGGCGAAAGGGGCAGCAAAGGCCGGCGCCGGGTTTACGGGGTTTCGCCCGGCAGCGTTCGCTTTCTTCCGGGGCTTGCGCGACAACAACGACCCGGATTGGTTCAAGCCGCGCAAGGCGGTGTACGAGACCGAGGTATTGGCGCCTTTCCGCGCGCTGATTGCCTCGGTAACGGCGGCGCTCGCCGAAGCCGGTATTCCGCTTGCCGGCGATCCCGCGCGCAGCATCTTCCGGATCTACCGCGATGTGCGCTTTTCGCCCGATAAGCGGCTCTACAAGACGCATGCGGGGGCGGTGTTGACCCGCTCCGGCGAGAAGCGCGATCCGGGGCTCCTCTATCTCCATCTCGAACCCGGCGCGTCGATGGTCGCGGCCGGGTTCTGGCACCCGGAGCCGCCGCTATTGACGCGGCTACGGCGGGCGATCGTGAGCGATCCCGATCGCTTTGTTGCAATTGCCGAAAGACTGGATGCGGCCGGCTGTCCGATCTCGACCGACGACGCTTTGACCCGGCTGCCGCGCGGCCTCGAAGCGGCCAAAGGCACCCCCGTCGAAGATTATGTCTGCTGGAAATCCTTCACCGCGGACGCCCCGCTGCGGAACAGGGACATGCAATCTCCCGCCCTCGTCGACCTGATCGTCGATTTCGCGCGGACTGTGTGGCCGCTTCTCGAATGGGGCTGGGAGGCGACCGAGGACGACATGCCGCCACTGGTCATCCCGATGCCGGTCCGGCCTCTGCCCCGGCCGGATTTCTAGTGTGCCGAAGCCGAAATTCGCCATACCCCCCGGAGCCGCCTTGGAGCGAATTTCGGATTCGAGAGCACACTAGCAAGCCCTTGAATCCTAGTGTGGTTTGGATTTGAAGTTCCCAATGGCGACCGCCACCACAATGATGGGAACTTCAAATCCACCACACTAGCGCGCGCCGGCGAGCCGCATTGCGCTCCGGTGGAGTAGAGAAGGCCGATACTCAGGGAGGACATCGATGGCAGACCAGAAATCCGCTAGCGCGCCGGTGCGGCCGCGCCGCATCAACCACATCGTGCTCAATGTCCGCGACATCGAGGAGTCGCACCGCTTCTGGACCGAGATCGTCGGCATGAAGCAGGTCGCGACCTTGCGGCCGCGCCCGGGGGTGACGTTGCCGAAGATGCGCTTCTACAGCGCCGATCACGACGGCAAGGACACCCATCACGACATCGCATTGGTCGAGAGCCCGAACGTGCCGTCGCCTGAAGAATGGAAGCTCTCCGGCGGCAGCGTCGCGGTCAATCACATCGCGATGCAATTGCCCGACCGCGCATCCTGGCTGAAACAGCTCGAATTCCTGCAGAGCCGCGGCGTCAAATTCAATTGGCGCGTCAACCATGGGGTGACGCACAGCGTCTACGTCAACGACCCCAATGGCTACGGCGTCGAGTTCCTTTACGAACTCCCGCGCGAGGTGTGGGAAAACGATATCCAGGGCGCGATCGATTATCTCGAAAACCTGCCGACCGAAGGGCCGGAAGCGCTGGTCGACCGCACCGACTCGCCGAGCTTTGGGCAGAAGGAGCCGGCGGTCGCCCCGGCCGAATAGCCCGGTCTGCGCAAAAACAAAGCGCGGCGGCCGAGCCGCCGCGCCTTGCGCCTCGGACTTAACCTTCGGTATTAGGCTGCCGCGTAGCCTTTCGGCGGCTGCTCGTCCTTGTCGAAATCGAATTCGACCTTGCCGCCATGCGGGTCGTCGAAGAACAGCTGCCAAAGGCCGCCGCGCACACTCTCGAGCGGGAGCCGACGCAGCTCGTATTTGATACCGGCCTTTTCGAGCTTCGCGGCGGTGGCCGGGAGGTCGGTCGCGGTAAAGGCCATGTGGTCGATGACCCCGGCGCGCACCTCGTTGAGCTGCTTGCGGTGGATCACATGCAGGATCGGCTGGTCGCCGACATAGAGCCAGTAGCCGGGGAACTGAAAATTCGGCCGCGGACCTTCCTCGAAGCCCAGCAGGTCGCAGTAGAATTTCCTCGTCTCTTCCAGGTTGTCGCTCAACACCGTGAAGTGGTTCATTCCTTGAACGCTCATGCGCCTCTCTCCTTTGCCAGACCAGCCGGTTGAGGCGAGCCCGGGCGCTTGGACCCGAGCAGCCTGATCTCTCGGAGATAGAAATGGCGGACGGGGCGCCCTGCGTCAATCGCGGCCCGTGCCGGGCCGCGGCATGCTATGGGAAAAGCCGATGCGACGGGGTGACGAGATGAGGCCAAGGCGCCGGATTTTGACGATTGCCGCCGGCCTCCTGCTGGCGCTCGGCCTTTCTGGAGGCGCCTCGGCTCAGAAGCAGGGCGGCACCTTGCGGGTCTACCACCGGGATAGCCCGGCCTCGATGTCGATCCACGAGGAAGCGACCTGGTCGACGATCATGCCGATGATGGGCGTCTTTAATAACCTCGTGCTCTACGACCAGCACATGAAACAAAACAGCCTCGCGACGGTCCGGCCCGAACTCGCCACGAGCTGGAGCTGGAACGAGGACGGCACCAAGCTGACGTTCAAATTGCGCCGAGATGTCAAATGGCATGACGGAAAGCCCTTCACCGCCGCCGACGTCAAATGCACCTGGGATCTGCTGCTCGGCCGCGGCAAGGAGAAGCTGAGGCTCAACCCGCGCGAGACCTGGTATCTGAACCTCGCCGATGTCACGACGAAGGGCGAGGAGGAAGCGACCTTCCACATGAAGCGGCCGCAGCCCGCCTTTCTCGCATTGCTCGCGTCGGGGGACTCGCCGGTTTATCCCTGTCACGTGTCGCCGCGCGATATGCGCACGCACCCGATCGGCACAGGTCCGTTCAAATTTGTCGACTACAAGCCGAACCAATCCCTCAAAGTCGAGCGCAACCCGTATTACTGGAAACCGGGGCTGCCCTATCTCGACGGGATCGAATACACGATCGTATCGAACCGCTCGACGGCGGTGCCGGGCTTTATCGCCGGCACCTTCGATATGACCTTCCCGCACGAGATCACCGTCCCGCTGTTGAAGGACATCCACAGCCAGGCGCCGCAGGCGATCTGCGAGACCGTGCCGCTCAATGTCTCCGTCACGGTCGCGGTCAACCGGAAGCCGCCCTTCGACAACATCGAGGCGCGCCGCGCGGTCGCGATGGCGCTCGACCGGCAGGCTTTCATCGACATCCTCGGCGAGGGCCAGGGGGATGTCAGCGCAATCATGCTGCCGCCGCCGGAGGGCATCTGGGGCATTCCGCTCGACATGCTGCGGCCCTTGCCGGGCTACGGGCTCGACGTCGAGAAAAGCCGCGAGGAAGGGCGCGCCATCATGCGGCGGCTCGGCTACGGGCCGGAAAAGCCGTTAAAGGTCAGCGTGTCGGCGCGCAACATCGCGGCCTACCGCGACCCCGGCGCCATCCTGATCGACCAGCTCAAATCGATCGGCATCGAAGGCGAATTGGAGACCGTCGAGACCGCCAACTGGATCCCGAAGCTGATGCGCAAAGACTTCACGCTGGCGGTCAGCCTGTCGGGGAGCGCGGTGGACGACCCCGACCAGATCTTTTACGAGAGCTATGTCTGCAAATCGCCGCGGAACTACACCAGCTATTGCAACCCCGAGGTCGAGGCGCTGATCGACAGGCAATCGGCCGAGACCGATCCGGAAAAGCGCAAGCGCATCGTCTGGGGCATCGAGCGGCGGATAATCGAGGAAGGGGTGCGCCCGGTCATCTATCATGCGCGCCAGGCGACCTGCTGGCAGCCGCAGGTCAAGAACATCACAATGATGGTCAACAGCGCCTATAATGGATGGCGCATGGAAGACGTCTGGCTCGACCGCTAGAGCCGGTTCGCCGCAACAGCCTCTTGCCCGGGCTTGTCCTGGGCACTGACGTCTTCAGAGGGCCGCCGTCAGAGAAAGACGGCGGTGGCCGGGAGCAAGTCCGGCCACGGGGAAACCGGCGTTGAGCGCTACGCCGCGGCGGCGAGCGAAATCCCGAGCGCCTGGAGATCGGGCGCGATGCGCGGCGACAGCACGCCGACCTTGCCCAGATTGCGCACCAGCCCTTGGTGAAGATCGCGGCGGAAGAATTTGCGGAACGCGGTCTCTTCGCCGCCGGCGGCGCGGTCGCGGCGATATTGTCGGATCGTTTCGATATCGGATTTGTCGAACCCCATATCCTCGTAGGCGCCGAGCGGGAAGATGCCGCGCAGCGTGCGGTTCAATGCCCAGACCGCGAAATCCTCCATCTCGCGGCGCTCCGCCGCGCTGGCCTCGGCGACAAGCGCGGGCAAGGACAGCATGCCAAAGCCCATATGCCGCGCCTCATCCTGCAGAATGCGGCGGCAGACCTGGCAAAGCACCGGGTCTTTCGACGACTCGGCGAGCATGCGGAACAGCGACACCGCGAAAGTCTCGGCGACGAGCTGCAACCCGATCGTCTTCAGATACCAGGCGTTGGTGCCGAGCAGCGTGTCGAAAATCTCCTGGACGTTGCCGGCGAGCGGATAAGTCTCGCCATCGAGCCGCAGCGCGATGTATCGGTGCAGCACCTCATTGTGCCGCGCCTCGTCGACGACCTGAGTCGCCTGAAACAGCTTGGCGTCCTGCCCGACCACATTCTCGACCAACTGGCTGCACACCAGCATCGCGCCGTGCTCGCCATGCATCAGCGTCGAGATGCGCCAACGCGCGACGAGCCGGTTGATCTCGACCCGCTGCGTCGGCGACAGCCGCTCCCAGAACGGGCTGCTGTGAATATCGACGAGGTCGTCGGCGATGAGGCCGCCATCGGTGTCGAGCGGCTTCTCCCAATCGATATCGGTCGCGGCGTTCCATTGATCGATCTTGGCCTGCTCGTAAAGCCGCCGCATATCGGCGTGCTCGCCATCGTAATCGTGGCGGAAATACGCGGTGTTGCTGATGTCGATGTAATGACCGCGTTCCATCCTAATCCTCCGGGGTCGAGGGCGCCATCATAGCACCTTTTCCGCCGATTTGTTGCGCCGCCGCGCTGATATGAACGCCGCGGCCGCCGCCTTTGTCCGCACGGGCCGGCCATAGCGTTCCCGAGGCCGCCCGGCGCCGCAATCCGTTGTAAATCATGTCAAATGTCCGGCGTTGCGGCCGGGCGGCTTGCCGCAATCCCGAACAAAACCGAATAGGCGCAGCGATTTTATCGACGGAACCTTAACCGCGTTGTTGCTACGATAGGCGAGGGGCGCCGTGGCACCGGCGCCGCTGCTGATTTCGGGAGAGTTTCGGCGCGATGTTGATGACACTCGTCATCCTGGCGCTTTGCACCGCCTTGCCGGTGCTCGGCGTCGCGCATATCGCAGAGTCGCGGCGCCGCGGCCGGGCCGAGCGGGAAGCGCTCGAGAGCGAGCGGCGTTTTCGCCAGCTCGCGGAAAGCTCCTTCGACATGATCGTCCGCTTCGAGCTGGGCACGCAGCGACGGACCTACGTCTCGCCGGCAGTGCGCCGCCTTTACGGGTACGAGCCCGAGGAGGCGTTGAAACTCTCGGCGAACGAGGTAATCCATCCGGAAGATCTGCCAAAGGTCGAGGAGGCGCTGCGCCGGCTTGAATACACCGATCAGGAGCCCATCACCTATCGCGGACGGCGCAAGGACGGGACCTACATCTGGGTCGAGGCGAGCCTGACGCGCTCGACAAACCCCGCGACGGGAACGCCGGAAGTCGTCAGCGTTTTGCGCGATATCAGCGAGCGCGTCCGTTACGAGGCGGCTTTGCGCCAGGCGAAGGAGCAGGCGGATGCCGCGAGCCGCGCCAAATCGGAATTCCTCGGCACGATGAGCCACGAGCTGCGCACGCCGTTGAACGCGATCATCGGCTTCACCGAGATCATGAAAGAAGGCGTGATGGGGCCGATCGACAACCCGCATTACCGGTCCTACATCTCCGATATTCATTTCAGCAGCACGCATCTCCTCAATCTGATCAACGAAATCCTCGACGTGACAAAAGCCGAGGCCGGCAAGCTCGAAGTGCAGGAACAGACGTTCGATTTGCGCGATGTCATCGAGGCCGTCGTGCGGATCAGCGGCCCGCCAATCGACAAGGCGGGGGTCACGGTCGGCATCGATCTGCCGGCCGATCTGCCGCGCTTGCAGGCGGACGAGGGCAAGACCCGGCAGGTGTTCTTCAATCTCGTCAGCAACGCGGTGAAGTTCACCCCGGCGGGCGGACGGGTCGATATCTCCGGGCGGTTCGACCGCGAGCGCGGTCTGTCGGTCACGGTCGCCGATACGGGTATTGGCATCGCGCCCGAGGATCTGAACCGCGTGCTTGAACCCTTTGTGCAGGTCGACAGCTCATTGAGCCGACGTCATCAGGGCACCGGTCTCGGTCTACCCGCCGTCAAGGGCATCATGGAATTGCACCGCGGCACGATCGAATTGCAGAGCACGCTCGGCCGCGGCACCAGAGCGACGATCACCTTCCCGCCCGATCGGGCGGTTCTGGAGCCCGCGCTGACGCGGCCGCAGCCGGCCGTCTGACCGGTTCGTGCCTCCTGCCTTGATTGGCGGTGGTCGCTTTATTGGCGGTAGTATTTGACGACGCGGCGTGCCCGCGGCGTCCATTCGCCGGGCTGGACGACATAAAGATCCCGCCGCGAGTCGCACCAGATGCCATGGCAGGAGCGGTTGACCGGCCCGTCGCCCCAGCGCGCCAGACGCTCGCCATCCAAATTCAGGATGCTGATAAAGCCGCCATTGTGCTCCGGGATGTAGACCGTGTCCTCAGCGTCGACATAGAAAAACGCGGGGCCGATCAGCTCGGTCGGCCAGACTTCCAGCAATTTGCCGTTCTGATCGAACACCTGCACGCGGTCGTTTTCGCGGTCGGCGACAAGCAGTCGGCCGCGTCGGTCGACCCAGATCCCGTGCGGCAGGTTGAACTGCCCGGGCGCGGTGCCTGGCTCGCCCCATGAGAACAGGTATTCGGCGTCGGCCGAGAATTTGTGGACGCGGGCGTTGCCATAGCCGTCGGTCATAAACATCTCGCCCGATGACGCGAACGCGATGTCGGTCGGCAGGTTGAACGGGCCTCCGCCATGCGTCACCTTGCGCCAGGCTTGCGAGCTGAGATCGTCTTCCGGCACGCCGGTGTCGGAGCGCTTTCCCTTCTCGCCGATCGTCTGCAGCAATTTGCCGTCGGTGGTGAACTTGTAGAATTGCTCGTGGTGCTCGTCGCACAGCCAGACGACATCGCGCCCGTTCTCTCGCACGATCCGGATCGCGTGCGGAAAGCGGAACAGCCCCTCGCCCCAGGAGCCGACAAACTTGCCGTCGCGGTCGAAGATGACGATCGGGTGCGCCTCGTTGCGATTAAAGCAGTAAACACGGTCTTCCGAATCGACCGAAACGGCACATGCCTTTACGTCGAGCCACTCGGGCGGGCGCTGCCAATTCTCGTCCACCTTGTAGGTGTATTTGCCGCGGCCGACGATCGGATCCATTCGCGTTCCCCTCTTTTTGTTCAGACGTATCAGGCGCCCGCCGCGGCGCCGCAATCGCATTCGACATGGAAGATGCGCGCCGCGGTCTCGCCGAGGATCGCGTGGCGCTCGCCCGAACTCAGCGGCGTCGCTTCGACAACCGCGCAAGGATCGGGGTCGCCGATGCCGAAGGGATAATCCGAGCCGAGCATGACGCGGTCGGCGCCGACGACATCGCAGAGAAAGCGCAACGCGCGCGGCTCGAATAAGACGGTGTCGAAATAGAGCCGGCGGAAACCGTCGATGGGATCGGCGTATTCTTTATGGATCGCATGGTTGCGCTTCAGCCGGCCGAGCGCGTAGGGGAGCGCGCCGCCGGCATGCGACAGCAGCAGCTTCACCCCGGGAAAGCGGGTCAGGTGGCCGGAGAACAACAGCCGCGCCGCCGCGATCGTCGTATCAGCGAGGCGCCCGACCGCGTTGACGAGATCGTAATCGGCGAGGCGCTCGTCGCCGCAGATGTAATGCGGATGCAGAAAGATCCCGGCCTCGCGCGCCGACGCGACTTCCCAGAACGGGTCGAGCGAGGGATCGTCGAGAGTGCCGCCGACGCCCTTTGGCTGGGTTGCGATCATCGCGCCGTGAAACCCGGCATCGAGCGCCTCCTCCAGCACCCGAGCCGCGAGCTTCCCATCCTGCAACGGCACGGTGGCGAGCGGAAACACCGTGTTCAGCGCCGCCGCGTCCTTTCGCATGTGCTCGTTGTAGAAACGCGCCCAATCGGCGCCCTCCTCGCCCGGCAGATCGTAGCCGTAGACATCGGTCCAGCCACCGACGAGCTGGCCATCGACGCTCGCCTGTTTGAGCCAGTCGCGGCGCTGGGCCAGATCCCACAGCCGCGGCTGGATCGGCCGGCCGGAGCCGCCAGCGGCGAATTCCAGGCGCGGCATTTGGCCGTCGGCATGCAGCCGCACCGAGGGGAAGAGGCGTCGCTCGCTTTTCAGCGCGTCGAGCATCGTGCCCGGCACGGTGTGGGCGTGCGTGTCGATAATCATGCGCCTCTTCCCTCCGCGTCGCCGCCGATCGAGATTAGCCGCCCGGCTTCCGATAGTTGATCTTGGTGCCGAGCGCCTTGTCCACCTCTTCCACGGTCAGCAAGGCGGTCGTGCGGGTGCGCACGAAGCCAGTCGCCGAAACACCTAGCGACACGGCGCTGACCGCAACATTGTCGGGCAAATCGGCGATGATCACGACATCGTCCTCGCCGAGCGCGTAGTAGATGCATTCGAGCCGT
>JBKOVT010000143.1:0-4910 GCA_046724035.1 Pseudomonadota bacterium
GTACCCCGCTTTCGGCTAAAAGCGTTGTGCGTTCGCCATCTTTGAGCTCAATCAAATCGTCGATACCCACCATTCCACGATCTCCGGCCTTTGCTACCGAAATTGCTACCGAACGAAGCGAAACGGGCTTTCGCTGAAACCGTACACAATCACCGCCAATATCCGGGGTAGCCCCAATACCCCCGCCCGGCTTGTTGCGCATTCAGCCAAGTGGGATAATCGGAGCAGCGGTCGCCAAAGCAGTCGACGCTGAAAGCGTCGCTGCGCCAAGGAGCGCCAACGTCAGTATGCTGTGAATGACCCTTCGAAAGGTGGTGGGCGATTTTCGACCAGCGGACGGGGCGAGTCGAGACCACCCGGATCGCTCGACCACGCCGGTCGCGTCGGTGACGCTCAAGACCCGGTCGACGCCGCGCCGCTGCAGGGTCGTCGCGGCGGATTAAACTTTCAGTCTGGGCTTCGAAGCCCGGTAGACGCCGGGCGTCATCGATGGAGTCCATTATGACCCGCGAGACATAGCCGTAAACGTAAACGAGCTCGATATTTACGTCGCCGATCTTAAGACGCGAAGGATTGCCGGCTAATAGCGAGCGATCAGGGGCGAGCATCGTCCCGACGCGCTTTGTACCGCACGGCACGTCCCGGATTCTAACAGGGATTCTGTTTGGCCCGGCGGAGCCCCGCAACCTCGCTACCGAAATGGAAGCGAAACAGGATGTTATTGGCCGATACGCGGCGGCACGATGGCCGGCCGCTTACCACGCGCGTCGACGCCGCGCCGTTGGTCGTGATGGCGGCTGAATAGACCAGGAGCGAGGGCCCCCTGGGAGCCTCGTTAGGGGAGAGGCCCCGGTGCCGGATTGGGCGGCTGTTGCGCTGTACCGAATGCGGAAAGCGGGATGCCATTTCGTGGGAGCGGGACGAGGCGGTGAAAAGAAGGGGCCCCCCGCTGACGACGGGGGCTTTTCTCTTTTGCGGAGAACGGGTCCGCTATGGGTCCGCTGGTTTAGTGAAATTTCGGGATGGTTGTGCTAAGTGCTTGATTTCATGGTGAGCCCGTCGGGATTCGAACCCGAGACCTACTGATTAAAAGTCAGTTGCTCTACCAGCTGAGCTACGGGCTCCAGTGGCGGCGGGAACATAGGGAGGACGCCGCACCGGGTCAATGCAACGGCGGTTGCTTCCTGAACTCCGTTACAAATCAACCTGCGTTTAACGCGCCGGAATCCCGCGCTGGCGAAAAGTTACAAGTTTTTACCGCTTCGAGATTCTCGGTACATCATGGGGTTACATCGGTCCCTCTATCTTGTGTCAATCGCCGAACCCCGAGAGGGGCGCGAAACGAGGGATGAGGAATACCCATGAACGACTTCGCTCGGCTGCTCGAGGTGGAAATCCCCAGGCTGCGCCGCTATGCACGCGCGCTGACGCGGGATGTGTCTCGGGCCGACGATCTCGTCCAGAGCTGCCTGACCCGCGCGGTCGCCAAACAGCATCTGTGGCAGCCCGGCACCGATCTGCGCGCCTGGCTCTTCACCATCCTGCACAATCAGCATGTCAACGACGTCCGGCGCTCGGTGCGCGAGGGCATCAATGTCGCCGTCGAGGAAATGGCGCCGGTGCTGACCGTGCAATCCAATGCCGTCGCCGTGCTGCAATTGCGCGATCTGGAAGCCGCCATCGCGCGGCTGCCGCAGGAGCAGCGCCAAGTCATCCTGCTCGTCGGCCTCGAGGGCATGCGCTACGAGGAGGTAGCCGAGATCCTCGGCGTGCCGGTCGGCACGGTGCGCTCACGGCTGTCGCGCGGCCGCGACCAGCTGCGCCGGCTGATGGATATGGGCGACGAGACGCCGTCCTCTGCGGAAGAGGATGACGACAAGACCGCAGTGCAGCGTCGCCGCACGGCGGCACAGCAGCGCCGCGCCGCGTAACCGTACTCCCTTCGACTATGAGGCCCCGTCCGCTGCTTGCGGACGGGGCTTTCGCATTTTCGGATCCCGGTGGTTCGCAAACGGCCCGTTCGGCGCGACAATGTCGCGGTGGAACGGGGCCGGCATATCGTCATCATCGGCGGCGGCGTCATTGGCAGCGCGATCGCCGCCTTTCTCGGCGAGCGCGGCGCTGCTGATGGCGTAACGATCATCGAGCGCGATCCCAGCTACCGCCGCGCGTCATCCGCCTTATCGACGAGCTCGATCCGCCAGCAATTCTCGACCGCCCTCAATATCGAACTGTCGCAGGCCGGCATGGCCTTTCTGCGCACGGTGCGCGACGAAGTCGGGCTCGTCGAACCGGGCTATTTGTATCTCGCGAGCGAGGCCGGCCGCGATGCCCTGGCCCGCCAGCACGCCGTGCAGCGCCGGTCCGGCGCGCCGGTTGTGCTGCTCTCGCCTAGCGAGCTGCAGCGCCGTTTTCCGTGGCTCGATGTTGCGGGGCTCGCGCTCGGGTCGCTCGGTGTGTCGGGCGAAGGATGGTTCGACGGCTACGGCCTGTTGCAATTATTCCGCCATCGCGCGATGGCAGCCGGCGCCCGCTATGTGACGGACGATGCGATCGGTTTCGCATGCGAGGGCTCCCGCATCGCGGCGGTGCGCCTCGCCGGCGGTGACAAGTTGCCCTGCGATATCGGGATCAACGCGGCGGGGCCGTGGGCGGCAAAAGTAGCGGCATGGGCCGGCATCGATCTGCCGGTGCGGCCGCGCCGCCGCTCCGTCTATGTGTTCGATTGCCGCGAGCGCCCGGCGGGCTTCCCGCTGACGATCGATCCCTCGGGCCTGTGGTTCCGCCCCGAAGGCGCGTACACGATTTGCGGCATGCCCTCGCCCTCCGATGCAGATCCCGACGAGCCCCCGCTTGAACTCGAACACGAGCGTTGGGAGCCGGAACTGTGGCCGGCGCTGGCGCGGCGCGTTCCGGCATTCGCCGCGGTCAAGCTCATCGGCGGCTGGGCCGGTTATTACGACTACAACACCTTCGACCAGAACGCAGTGGTCGGGCCCGCTCCCGGCATCGACAATCTGATCCTGGCCAACGGCTTCAGCGGCCACGGGCTGCAGCACGCGCCGGCTGTCGGGCGCGCTGTTGCCGAATGGCTGGCCACCGGCCGCTATGTGAGCCTCGATCTGTCGCCGCTCGGTTACGAACGCATCGCAAAGGGCCAGCCCCTGCGCGAGCACAACATCATCTGAGCGCCATGCCCAACGATCTCTCGATCGACCATGCCCGCCGGCTGCTGTTTCAGGGCGGGCAAGCTTTCGACCCGCAGGCTCGCCGCTGGACCTCAGCCGCCGAGACAGTTGCCGGCGAGCCGATCGGGCTGCGCGATGCCGTGCTCTGGCTCCAGAACGAAAGCGGCAGCCCGTGCCGCGTGCCGGTCGCGGTCATCGGGCCGCGCCAGGCCAGTGCAGCCCACCGGGAGGCCGCCTTTGCGGTCGGCGCGGGACTCGGCCGGCTCGGTCTTGTGCTGCTGTGCGGCGGCAAGGGAGGCGTCATGGAAGCGGCCTGCGAGGGCGTCGCGTCGGCGGGCGGGATTTCGGTCGGGTTGTTGCCCGACGGCGAGTGGCAGGCTGCCAATCGCTTTGTCACCATCCCGATCGCGACGGGTATCGGCGAAGCGCGCAACGCCCTCATCGCACGCGCGGCGCTGGCGCTCATCGCAATCGGCGGCAGCTATGGCACGCTGTCGGAGATTGCCCTCGGGCTGCAATTCGGCCGGCCGGTGCTGCCCCTCCTCGACGCGCCAACCCTCGACGGCGCGCGGCCAATGGGCTCGGCCGATGCCGCGCTCGATTCGGTTTGCCGCGTCGTTCTTGGCCTAACCGCCTAACGATTCTGCTGCCTGGCGAATGAAGGAAAGCGCTCGTTTCGGCTACTAAATATTCACCTAACCCGATAAGTATAATCAACCTTTGGTTAAACTGCATAATCTCGCCAAATTCTTTTTGAAAAGGCTGGCGCATCGCCTTTCGATTGATCACCTTATCGGGAATTCTCCCCGAGAGCCGGCAATGCCGGAGATGATGCGATGTATCCGGTTGGGCAGAACGTTTTGATCGTCGACGACGATCTCGGCCGCGGCCAAGCGATCCAGCGCATTCTGCGCGAGGAAGGCTTCGCGGTCACGATCGCCACGGAAGGATTCGCCGCGCTACGAGCCGCCGGCAGCGAGCAATTCGCTTTGGTAATCGCCGCCGTTGAGCTCCCCGGCACCCTTGACGGGGTCACGACCGTTCGCCGGCTGCGGGCGCGCCAGCCTTGGCTCAAGGCGCTATTCACCGGCGAATTCGCGCGCGGCCCCAGATGGGCGGGGCGGGATTGCGACGAATTTATCGCCGCGCCGTTTCATCGCCGCGAACTGCTGGGCTGCGTCTTCGAGTTGTTGCAGCGCGAGAGCCTGCCCGGCGCCGACCTCGTGCGGCGCAGCCGGCTCGAACTGGATTCCCCCGGCCCCGAGACCAATCTAGCAAGCTAGCCGGCCGTTATGTCCGGGCTGATATCCCGGGCGCATTGTCCACCCGAATGTTTAGCCCGCATTGTCGGGGCTGCATTGTCGGGCGGGTTCCAATCGGCTAAAAACCGCGGCACCGCTGGTCCGGGGCGTGGCTCAGCCTGGTAGAGCGCCTGCTTTGGGAGCAGGATGTCGGAGGTTCGAATCCTCTCGCCCCGACCACGGTGGGCGCCGCTGTAAAAGCGCCGCCAAACGCAACATCTAGGAAGACCGGCTCCATGGCGCTTGCACGCATCTACCGCCCGTCCAAAACGGCGATGCAATCAGGACGGCGGCAGAGCAAAAAATGGCTTCTGGAATACGAGCCGGCGAGCCGACGCGACCCCGACCCGCTGATGGGCTGGTCGAGCGCGGCGGATACGCTGAACGAGGTGCAGTTGCGGTTCGATACGCTCGAGGAAGC